>NZ_JBICUR010000019.1:0-203713 GCF_043198355.1 Streptomyces sp. NPDC048825 | reverse complement strand
TCCGCGTCTTCCCGCTCAGCAACTGGACCGAGCTGGACGTCTGGCAGTACATCGCCCGAGAGAAGATCGAACTCCCGCAGATCTACTTCGCGCACGAGCGTGAGGTGTTCCAGCGCAGCGGCATGTGGCTGACCGCCGGTGACTGGGGCGGCCCGAAGGACGGCGAGACCGTCGAGAAGCGCCTCGTCCGCTACCGCACCGTCGGCGACATGTCCTGCACCGGCGCCGTCGACTCCGACGCCACCACGCTGGACGCGGTGATCACCGAGATCGCCGCCTCCCGGCTCACCGAGCGGGGCGCGACCCGCGCGGACGACAAGCTGTCCGAGGCCGCGATGGAAGACCGCAAGCGCGAGGGGTACTTCTAACCATGACCAGCACCACCGAACCCACCGAGCCGCTGTCGGTCGAGCAGTTGTCGGGGACGACCCTGCTGCGGTTCGCGACCGCGGGGTCCGTCGACGACGGCAAGTCCACGCTCGTCGGACGGCTGCTGCACGACTCCAAGTCGGTCCTCACCGACCAGCTGGAGGCCGTCGCGCACGCCTCGCGCAGCCGCGGTCAGGACGCACCCGACCTCGCGCTGCTCACCGACGGTCTGCGGGCCGAGCGCGAGCAGGGCATCACCATCGACGTGGCGTACCGCTACTTCGCCACCGCCCGGCGCCGGTTCATCCTCGCCGACACCCCAGGCCATGTGCAGTACACCCGCAACATGGTGACGGGTGCCTCCACGGCCGAGCTGACGGTGATCCTGGTCGACGCCCGCAACGGCGTCGTCGAGCAGACCCGCCGGCACGCAGCGATCGCCGCTCTGCTGCGCGTTCCGCACGTGGTGCTGGCCGTCAACAAGATGGACCTCGTCGACTACCAGGAGACCGTGTTCGCCGCGATCGCCGAGGAGTTCACGGCGTACGCCTCCGAACTGGGCGTCCCCGAGATCACCGCGATCCCGATCTCGGCGCTCGCCGGGGACAACGTGGTGGACCCGTCCGCGAACATGGACTGGTACGGCGGCCCGACCTTCCTGGAGCACCTGGAGACGGTCCCGGTCACCCACGACCTGGCCACCTGCCACGCGCGTCTGCCCGTGCAGTACGTGATCCGCCCGCAGACCGCCGAGCACCCCGACTACCGCGGCTACGCGGGCCAGATCGCGGCCGGTGCGTTCCGCGTCGGCGAGGAGATCACCGTGCTGCCCTCGGGCCGTACGTCGAAGATCTCCGGGATCGATCTGCTGGGCCAGCCGGTGGACGTGGCCTGGACGACGCAGTCGGTGACCGTCCTGCTGGAGGACGACATCGACATCTCGCGCGGCGACTTGATCGTGCCCAGCAAGGACGCGCCCGCGACCACGCAGGACATCGAGGCGACCGTGTGCCACGTCGCGGACGCGGCGCTGACGATCGGCCACCGTGTGCTGCTCAAGCACGGCACTCGCACGGTCAAGGCGATCGTCAAGGACATCCCGTCCCGGCTGACCCTCGACGACCTGTCCCTGCACCCGCACCCGGGGCACCTGGTCGCCAACGACATCGGCCGTGTGAAGATCCGTACCGCCGAGCCGCTGCCGGTCGACGCGTACGCCGACTCCCGGCGCACCGGCTCGTTCATCCTGATCGACCCGGCGGACGGCACCACGCTGACCGCGGGCATGGTCGGCGAGTCCTTCGCCTCGCCGGAACCGGTGAAGACCGAGGCCGACGACGACGGCTGGGACTTCTGACATGACCACCGATGACTTCTTCTCGACGTTCGCGAAGGAGGGCGGCCGCGTAGGAAGCGGCGCTCTCGGCTGGGGGTGCCCCCGAACGGAGTTTGGGGGAGGGCAGGGCGGGGTGGCCCGATGTGTGGTGTGACGCCCTCAGCGGGGAAGGTGCACGCGCATTGCCGGCGCGCCCCGTATCGACGAAAACCCCCTGCCGATCCCCCGGCCACGACCTGAGAGCGTGACCGCCGGGCCGACGAGAGGAACCCCTCCCGTGCCTGCCACCCACTCCGCCCTCCGCCGCGGCCTCGCCGTGGTGGTGGCCGTGCCCCTGCTGGCGCTCGCCGCGTCGGCCTGCGGGTACGGCTCCCAGGCCAAGGACAACGGCACGGCGAACGTCGCCGCCCGGGGCAAGAAGCTCTCCGCCGACACCGTCAGGATCGGCTACTTCCCGAACCTGACCCACGCCACGGCGCTCGTCGGTGACGAGAAGGGGCTGCTCCAGAAGGAGCTCGGGGGCACACAGGCCACGTACTCGCAGTTCAACGCGGGTCCTGCCGAGATCGAGGCGCTCAACTCGAAGTCCATCGACATCGGCTGGATCGGCCCGTCGCCCGCGATCAACGGCTACTCGACGACCGAGGGCAAGGGACTGCGCATCATCGGCGGTTCGGCGTCGGGCGGTGTGAAGCTCGTGGTGAACCCGGAGAAGATCAAGTCCCTGAAGGACGTCAAGGGCAAGAAGATCGCGACTCCGCAGCTCGGCAACACGCAGGACGTGGCGTTCCTCAACTGGGTCGCGGAGCAGGGCTGGAAAGTCGACGCGGAGAGCGGCAAGGGCGATGTGTCCGTGGTCCGTACGGACAACAAGATCACCCCCGATGCCTACAAGTCCGGCTCCGTGGACGGTGCGTGGGTGCCGGAGCCGACCGCGTCCAAGCTGGTCGCGGAGGGTGGCAAGGTGCTTCTCGACGAGGCCGATCTGTGGCCGGACAAGAAGTTCGTGATCACGAACATCATCGTGTCGCAGACGTTCCTCAAGGAGCACCCGGACGTCGTCGAGGCCGTACTGCGCGGCTCGGTGAAGACCAACGCGTGGATCAACGCCCACCCGGACGAGGCGAAGGCCGCCGCCAACTCCAAGCTCGAGGAACTGACCGCCAAGCCGCTGCCGGCCGAGGTGCTCGATCCGGCCTGGAAGTCGATCCGGTTCACCGACGATCCGCTGGCCGCCACCCTCGGCGCCGAGGCGCGGCACGCGGTCGACGCGGGTCTGCTCGAGAAGCCCGACCTCAAGGGCATCTACGACCTCGCACCACTGAACAAGGTCCTCAAGGCCGAGGGCAAGCCCGAAGTCGACGACGCCGGTCTCGGCGTCAAGTAAGTCCCGAAGCCCACACGTTGAGTTCACAGGAGGTGACGACCATGGCAACCGCCCTCGCCAAGGCCGCCGACGCCGGTACGTCGGTGGCGCACGCCGCGCGCATCGAGCATGTCTCGAAGTCCTTCGCCGGCCCGGCCGGACAGCAGCTGGTCCTCGACGACATCACGCTCGATGTCGCGCCCGGCGAGTTCGTCACCCTCCTGGGGGCCTCCGGGTGCGGCAAGTCGACGCTGCTGAACCTGGTGGCGGGCCTGGACCGGCCGACCGCCGGCGGCATCACCACGGACGGCCGCCCGGCGCTGATGTTCCAGGAACACGCCCTCTTCCCGTGGCTGACCGCGGGCAAGAACATCGAACTCGCCCTGAAACTGAGGGGCATCGCGAAGTCCGAGCGGCGCGACAAGGCCGAGGAACTGCTGGAGCTCGTCCGGCTGAAGGGCGCGTACGGCAAGCGCGTGCACGAGCTGTCGGGCGGTATGCGGCAGCGCGTCGCGCTGGCCCGCGCGCTCGCGCAGGACAGCAAACTCCTGCTGATGGACGAGCCGTTCGCGGCACTCGACGCGATCACGCGGGACGTGCTGCACGACGAGCTGACCCGCATCTGGCGCGAGACGAATCTGTCGGTGCTGTTCGTGACGCACAACGTGCGCGAGGCGGTGCGGCTTGCCGAGCGCGTGGTGCTGCTGTCCTCGCGCCCCGGCCGTATCGCCCGGGAGTGGACGGTCGGCATTCCGCAGCCGCGCCGCATCGAGGACGCCGCCGTGGCGGAGCTGTCCGTAGAGATCACCGAACAACTGCGTGGGGAGATCCGCCGTCATGGCCAGCACTGAGGCGACGGACACCAAAGCCACCGGGGGCAAGGCCACCGGGAACGGCAACGATCTCGCCGGACTCGAAGCGGGCCTGGACGCCCTGGAAACGGTGCAGACGGGACGTACGCCATTCCGGAAGACCCTCGTCGACAAGATCCTGCCGCCGGTCGTCGCCGTACTCCTGGTCCTGGTGGTCTGGCAGATCCTGGTGTGGGCGAAGGTCGTCGACAGCTACAAGCTGCCCGCGCCGTCCGAGGTCTGGAGCGAGGTCCGGGACGCCTGGCTGCAGGGCACGCTCCACGAGTACATCTGGACGAGCGTCTCGCGCGGGCTGCTGGGCTTCCTGATGGCGCTGGCGATCGGTACGCCGCTGGGTCTGCTGGTGGCGCGCGTGAAATTCGTCCGGGCGGCGATCGGCCCGATCCTGTCCGGCCTTCAGTCACTGCCGTCGGTGGCCTGGGTGCCGCCGGCCGTGCTGTGGCTGGGCCTGAACGACCGGATGATGTACGCGGTGATCCTGCTGGGCGCGGTGCCCTCCATCGCCAACGGTCTGGTGTCGGGCGTCGACCAGGTGCCGCCGCTGTTCCTGCGGGCGGGCCGTACGCTCGGGGCGACGGGCCTGCGCGGCACCTGGCACATCGTGATGCCCGCCGCGCTGCCCGGCTATCTGGCCGGTCTGAAGCAGGGCTGGGCGTTCTCGTGGCGCTCGCTGATGGCCGCGGAGATCATCGCGTCCTCGCCGGAACTGGGCATCGGTCTCGGCCAGTTGCTGGAGAACGGCCGTACGGCGAACAGCATGTCCATGGTCTTCTTCGCCATCCTTCTGATCCTGATCGTCGGTATCGCCATCGACCTGCTGATCTTCAGTCCGCTGGAGCGGCGGGTGCTGCGCAGCCGCGGTCTCCTCGTGAACCCCTGACCCGAGGAGTGTCACGTCCCATGCGCCGACCGGTCCTTCTCGTCATCGCCCACGGCAGCCGCGACCCGCGCCATGCCGCGACGGTGCACGCCCTGGTGCGCCGAGTACGCGCCATGCGTCCGGGCCTGCGCGTGGAGACCGGCTTCCTGGACTTCAACATCCCGTCCGTCCCCGCGGTGCTGGAGTCACTGGCGGCAGAGGGAGTACGGGACGTAGTGGCACTCCCCCTCCTCCTCTCCCGCGCCTTCCACGCGAAGGCCGACATCCCGGCGGTGCTGCGGGAGGCACCGTCGCGGCTGCGGATCCGGCAGGCCGAGGTGCTCGGCCCGTCGCCGCTGCTGACCGCCGCACTCGAGCGGCGGCTGTACGAGGCCGGGTTGAGCCCGGCCACTGCATTGTCCCGGGGGACAACCCCCGGACCTCCGGCCGAAAACCCCGCGTGGCGGAGCCAAGTCGGCCGGATGAAGTCCTCGACCGGGGTCGTGCTGGCCTCGGCGGGGTCCACCGACCCGGAGGCGATCGCAGTGATCGCAGAAATCGCGCGGGAGTGGCGGCACACCGGTTGGTGCGCCGTGCGACCTGCGTTCGCCTCCGCATCCCTCCCCCGCACGGAGGACGCGGTACGCGAGCTGCGGGCGCTGGGCTGCGCCCGCGTGGCCGTGGCACCGTACGTCCTCGCCCCCGGCTTCCTGCCGGACCGGATCGCGCGGGGCGCGGCCGAGGCGGACGTACTGGCGGATGTGCTGGGGCCGTCGCCGGAGGTGGCGCGCGTACTGCTGGAGCGATACGACGAGGCGCGGGTGCCGGTGCTGGCGGCGCTGGGCGCTTGAGCAGCCGCAGACGCCCGCCGCTTCTTCCCTGAACGACCCGCGGCTGCTTCCCCTCCCGAGCAGAAGCGGCGCTCAGTCCTCTTGAACAGACGCGACCGCCTCGCCTGCCAGCCGTGTCAGCTCGGACACCGGCATCGACCCCGCCTCCCTGCGCTCGCGCGCGAAGTCGTTCGCGAGCCGTTGCAGCAGTTCGTTGAGCGGGGTCGGCACGCCGTGCAGGCGGCCCAGGAGGGCGATCTCGCCGTTGAGGTAGTCGGCCTCGATCGTGCCGGTGCCGCGGTGAAGCGACTGCCAGGAGGAGCCGGCACCACGCTCGGAGCCGTCGAAGGGCTCGAACCGCATCTTGTCCGCGCGGGCCTGCTTCTGCTCCTCGTCACCGGCGTACGCCATGCCCGCCGCGGCGAGCACGGCCTCGCCCTCCGCGCGGACGCGGTCGTAGAGCGCGATGCCCTCCTCGCTGGTGAGCACGCCGCTGACCGCCTCGATCGCGTTCGCGAGGTTGCCGAGGAGCTTGGCGTACTGCCAGCGCGTCACATCGGGCACGACCGGCGCCTCGAACCGGGACTTCTCCAGGTCGGCGGCGATACGGCGGGCCGTCTCGTCCGTGCCGGACGGGTAGCGGCCGAGGTGCAGAATGCCGGTCAGCGGCGTGCCGGCGGCGGACACGACGCCCGGCTCGACAAAGGCCGCGGGCAGCCAGACGCACATGCCGTACACGCGCCGGAAGCGCCGCAGCGCGAGCCGCTGGCTCTCCACCCCGTTCTGCGCGCAGACCAGCGGCAATCGCTCACCCGCCGTCCCTCCGCCCGCCACCGTGACGGGAGCCCAACTCTCCAGGGCTGCCGCACTGTCCTGCGTCTTGACGGCGAGCACGAGCACGTCGTCCGCCCGCAACTCCCCGAGGGCGTGCGGCCCGTCGACCGTGGTCAACCGATGGACGTGCGGCCCGTCGGGCACCACCAGCCGCAACCCACGCTCGCGCAGCGCCTCGTACTGTGCGCCCCGCGCGACCAACACGACCTCGCACCCGGCCCCGGCCCCGGCCCCGGCCCCGGCGAGGCGACCACCGATCGCCCCGCCCACCGCCCCCGCTCCGATGATGATGTATCGCATAGCTCAGAGCCTGCCACAGTCGCGTGTACCCGCCATCAAGATTCCGCACACAGCAACGTGGCCGGGATGCGCACCCCCCGGCCACGTACCGAACTACCGCGAGAAGATCAAACTCCCACCTTCTCCCCCTCCACCGCCGGCGGCGGAGGCGACGAGGGCACCGGGCCCTGCGGGGACTCGTCGTGGGTGAGGTCCGGGAGGCGGTTGAGCCACTTCGGGAAGTACCAGTTGCGTTCGCCGAGGAGGGCCATCGCCGCGGGGAGCAGGACGCCGCGGATGATCGTCGCGTCGATGAGGACCGCCGCCGCGAGGCCCACGCCCATCTGCTTCATGGACTGCATGGACAGGGTGCCGAAGATCGCGAAGACGGCGACCATGATGACGGCGGCGCTGGTGACGACACCGGCCGTGGTGACGACACCGTGCTGGATGGCGTCCTTTGTCGTGCGGCCCCGCATCCGCGCCTCACGGATCCGGGAGACCACGAACACGTGGTAGTCCATGGACAGGCCGAAGAGGATCACGAAGAGGAACAGCGGCAGCCAGGTGATGATGGCGCCCACGCCCTCCGCGCCCACCAGCGAGGCACCCCAGCCGTGCTGGAAGACGCCGACGAGGATGCCGTAAGCCGCCCCCACCGAAAGGAGGTTGAGGACGATCGAGGTGATCGCGATCGTCAGCGAGCGGAACGACAGCAGCATCAGCAGGAAGGCGAAGACCACGACGAAGGCGAAGACCGGGGCCACCGCGCCGGCGAGCTGGTCGTTGAAGTCCTTCGAACCCGCGACCTGACCGGTGACCGGCGCCTCGAGGCCGTCGACCTTGCCGAGCGTCGCCGGGCGCACCTCGTCGCGGATGGTCTCAAGGCTCTTCTCCGCCTTGTCCAGGTCCGAGCCGCCCACCAGCGGTACGTACACGAAGGCGATGTTCTGCGCGTCGTGCACCTTGACGTCGACCGGGCCGCGTGAGGCACCCGATTCCACCGCCTGGGCACGGAAGTCGGCGATCGCGGACTTCACCTCCGGCGAGTTGATGTCGTCGGCCTTGACGACCACCTCGGCCGGATCGGAACCGCCCGGGAAGGCCTCGTTGACCCGGTCGTACGTCGCCACGATGGGCAGCGAGTCGCCGAACTCCTGGTCGAGGGTGAGGTTCTGGGTCTTCATGCCGAGCGCGGGAGCCGCGATGGCCAGCAGTGCGCCGGCCGCCACGACCAGCGAGATCGCGGGCTTCGCCAGCACCACCCGCAGCACGCTCTTCCAGAACCGGCTCTCGCCGCCGGCCGAACCGTCCTTGCGCTTACGCCGCTTGTCCGGGTGCAGGAACGGGATCCGCCCCTTCTCCACCCGCTCGCCGAGCAGCGAGAGCAGAGCGGGCAGCACCGTCACCGAACCGACCATGGCGACCGCCACGACCATCAGCGAGGCCAGGCCCATCCCCTCGAACTCGGCGATGCCGGTGAACAGCATGCCCGCCATCGCCACGCACACCGTGACACCGGAGACGACGATGGCGCGGCCACTGGTCGCCGCCGCGATCTGGAGCGCGGTCTGCGGGTCGTGTCCGGCCGCACGCTCCTCGCGCTCGCGCCGAAGGTAGAACAGGCAGTAGTCGACGCCGACCGCGAGGCCCACCAGCAGCATCACGGAGCTGGCGGTGTCGCTCATGGGCATCACATGGCTGACGATGCCCATCAGACCCATCGTCGCGATGATCGCGGTGATCGCAAGGGCCACCGGCACCAGCGCCGCCACCACCGCACCGAACGCGACCAGCAGGATGCCGAGCGCCACGGGCACGGCGGAGTACTCCGCCTGCTGGAAGTCCTCACCGAACGCGTCGTCGAACGTCTTCATCATGCTGGCGCTGCCGATCTGCTCGATCGTCAGCGACTCATGGTCCTTCTGCACCTCTTCGACGGCGTTGAGTACGGGCTCCACACGCTCGCCCGCGGTGTCCGCCTCGCCGCGCATGTCGAACTGCACGAGCACGCTGCGGCCGTCCTTGGAGATGGTGTCCGTCTCGTAGGGCGAGGTCACGGCCGTCACCTCGCCGGTCTTCTCGACCGCCTGCATCACGGCCGTGACGGCGGCGCGGAAGTCCGCGTCCGTCGCCTTCATGCCGGAGTCCTTGGCCTGGACGAGCACGGTCTCCCCGGCCGGCTCGTCGATGCCCGCCTCTTCGGCGATGACCGCTGCCTGGCTGGTCTCGCCGCTGATCTGATCGCTGTCCTTGACCTCGACCGTGCCCGCCGCGGAGCCGAGCCCCATCGTCAGGACGACGAACAGCATCCAGATCCCGACGGCCGCCCAGCGGTGCCGGGCACTCCAGCCGCCGGCCCGGGCGGCTATGCCCCGCACCCGTGTGTCTCCGTTCCCCATGACGGGCTTGCCCCCTTGTCTCGGGTTGACGGCCCCCTGCCGCCTCCCTCGCTTTGAAGGTAGGGGCCGGATAAGGGCATCTCGTCGTGCTGCCCGGTGAAGTGACGGAGGCCCGAGTCCTCCCCTTGGCCCCCGTGACCTCCGCACTGGGGAGGAGGTGGCCCCTACACGTAAAGGGGGTGTCCGAGGGTCGCAGTCATGATGTCCGGCCCGTCGGACGCCCCGTCCGATCTGTCGCCCCTCAACCGCTTTGTTATTGCGAACACTTGTTGAATGTGTCACAGGTGTATGTAGGTGTTGATCTGCGCGCGTCGATCAGTCAGGGTTTCGTGCCAACCGCCGGGTAACTTTCGGTGCCCGGCGGCGAGTTACCCCCCACGAATCCCCCCACAGAAACCACGAGGAGACCCCTCTTCATGGCAAAAAACCAGCGTGCCCGCAGAATCAAGCTGACCGCGGCCATAGCCGCCACCGCCACCGCGGTGGGCGTGACCGTCTTCGCCGGGACCACCGCCGGCGCCGCAACTCCGGCCGAGGGCAAGGTCTACGGCCTCGACGCCAAGGGCGCCGTTTCCGGCAGCTACATAGTGCTGCTCGACGAGAAGGCCACCAAGGGCGCCAAGAAGGACCTCGCCCAGGAGTACGGCGGCTCCCTGAAGCGCACGTACGCCTCGGCCGTCAACGGCTTCTCCGCGTCCGGCCTTTCGCAGACCGAGGCCAAGCGGCTGGCCGCCGATCCGTCGGTCGCCAAGGTGGTCCAGAACAAGAAGTTCCACATCGACGCCACCCAGGCCAACCCGCCCTCCTGGGGCCTGGACCGCATCGACCAGACCGCGACCGCGGGCGACGGCGCGTACAACTACCCCGACAGCGCGGGTGAGGGCGTCACCGCGTACGTCATCGACACCGGTGTCCGCGTCAGCCACAGCGACTTCGGCGGCCGTGCCTCTGACGGCTTCGACGCGGTCGACAACGACAACACCGCGCAGGACGGCAACGGCCACGGCACGCATGTCGCGGGCACCATCGCGGGCGAGGCGCACGGCGTGGCGAAGAAGGCGAAGATCGTCGGCGTCCGGGTCCTCGACGACCAGGGCTCCGGCACCACCGAGCAGGTCGTCGCGGGCATCGACTGGGTCACCGCCAATCACGAGGGTCCGTCCGTCGCCAACATGAGCCTCGGCGGCGGGGTCGACGAAGCCCTCGACGCGGCCGTACAGAAGGCCATCGCGTCCGGCGTCACCTTCGCAGTCGCGGCGGGCAACGAGTCGGCCGACGCGAGCCAGGGCTCACCGGCCCGCGTCCCCGAGGCCATCACGGTCGCCTCCTCCACCGAGGACGACCAGCAGTCGGACTTCTCCAACTTCGGTTCCTCCGTGGACCTTTACGCCCCCGGCTCGGAGATCACCTCCGCCTGGAACACCGGCGACGACGCCACCAACACCATCTCCGGTACGTCCATGGCGACTCCGCACGTAGCGGGCGCCGCCGCCGTCTATCTGGCCGGCCACCCCGACGCCGACCCGGCGGCGGTCACCCAGGCGCTCACCGACGGCGCGACCGCGGACACGATCTCCAACGCGTCCCCGGGCACGCCGAACAAGCTCCTGAAGCTCGTTGAATAACGCGTAAGTGCCGTAACGTCTCCGACCGCGGCCGTCGTGCCCGCCCCCACGGGGCACGGCGGCCGCTTTATCGTGTGCCGATGACGACGTATGCGGCGCTGTTGCGCGGGATCAACGTGGGCGGCAGCAAGAAGGTGCCGATGGCCGAACTGCGCACGCTGCTCGAGGGACTCGGTCTCGGCGGGGTGAGCACCTACCTCCAGAGCGGCAACGCGGTCTTCACCGCGGACAGTGGCGACGAGGACTCCCTGGCCGCGGACATCACCGCGGCCATCGAGAAGCGCTTCGGCTTCACCGTCGACGTCCTGGTCCGCGACCACACCTACCTCCAGGCGGTGCTGGAGGCCTGCCCGTTCCCGGCCGCCGAACTCCAGCCGAAACAGCTGCACATCACGTATTTCTCCGCGCAGGTCGCCCCCGAACGGTTCGCGTCGATCGACCAACAAGCCTTCCTCCCCGAGGAGTTCCGCCTCGGGGACCGCTGCCTCTACCTGTACGCTCCCGATGGCCTCGGCCGCTCCAAGCTGGCGGAGGCCCTGTCGAAGCCCCGGCTGGTGAAGGGCCTGATCGCCACCACCCGCAACTGGAACACCGTGGTCAAGCTCGCGGAGCTGACCCGGAGCTGACCCGGAGTTGACCGCCGCGAGCTCCGCCTCGATCAGGTCCGCCGCCCGCTGCGTGCCGCCCTCGGCCGCCATCTGCCCCTGGATCTCCTTGAGCCGCCCGGCCACCTCCGGGTCACCGGCCAGCGCGAGTACGGCCTCGCGCAGGGTCTTCGCGGTCGCCTCCTCCATCGGTACGTGGCGGGCGACGCCGAGCGCCTGGAGCATGTCGGCGTTCCCGAACTGGTCGACGGCCTGGGGTACGCACACCATCGGCGTAGCCGTCGCCAGACCCTCCTGGCTGCCGCCCGCTCCCGCGTGGGTGATGAAGGCGTCGGCCCGCTTGAGGATCGCCAACTGCGGGACCCAGTCCCGTACTTCCACGTTGGCGGGGATCGTGCCGAGCTCGGCCGGGTCGACGTGCTTGCCGATCTGGAGCACCATGTGCCAGCCCGGCAGGTCCCCGAAGGCCTCGACGCACTCGCGGTAGAAGGCGGGCTGCTTGGTGAAAGTCGATCCCAGGGATACGAGCAGTACGCGCTCGGCGTCGGCCGGCCGTTGCCAGTCGCCCTGCGCCGAGCGGTCGCCCTGGCAGGCGCCGACGAAGGTGTAGCGACTCCGGTCGACCCGGTCGGCGTTGGGCTGGAGTGCCTCGGGGATGAGGACGAGGCAGCGGTCGGGGCGACCCATGAAGTCCTCGACGCTGAGCTCCATGCCACTGTCGGCGATCCAGCGCGCGAAGGTCTCGTAGAAGGCCTTGCCGCGCGGTGTCTGCTTGAGCGGCTCGAACATCGGCTTGCCGACCTCCTCTTCGTACCCCTCCCAGGCCACGAGGTTCGGCGAGAACTGCACGATCGGTACGCCCCAGCGGTGGGCCAGGGTCCGGGCCGGGTAGGCCGTGATGTCGTACAGCACCAGGTCCGGCTCGTCACCCTCGTACGCGGCTGCGAGCTGCGGCTCCGCCTGGAGGGCGTCGCTGAGGAACGGCTCGACGTGGTCGATCAGCTCGGTCCCCCACGCGTCCGGGTCGTCATCGGTGGGCAGCGTGGAATTCCACAGCTTGGGCTCGGCGCCGGTCTCGGCGACCTTCTCGGCGAAGGCGGGCGGGATCGCGTACGTCACTCGGTGCCCGCGGGCCACGAACTCCCGGATGACCTCGAGGCTCGGGTTCACGTGCCCGTGGGCGGCGATGGAGAACATGGCGATGTGTGCGGGGCGTGGAGTGGTCATGTCGGCGACCATACGCAAGACGATACGTCTCGTGGAATCTATTTTCGGACGTCCCGTTTCCGCGGTGGCGGGGGCCTGTCGAGGGCTCCCACCTGGGCGAATGCGACACTGAGCGGTGTATGGCGCGATCTCGACGTCATACGCCGGCACGCGGCGCGTACGTGTCTGATGCCGGACCAGGCGGACTTGCCGAAGTCCGGTGCGGTTCCGCACCCCCGAGGAGGCCGCAGGCCTCTCAGGGGCGCGGGGCTGTATCAGACTGCGGGTCACGGGAGGCGAGCGATGGACGAGGCACGGGCGCGGGACGTGCTCACCGCAGCGGGGTTCGGGCAGGCCGGGGCGGAGCTGCTCGCGCTGGGCGAGAACGCCGTGTTCGCCGCCGGTGACCTGGTCGTCAAGGTGGGGCGCGATGCCGAACTCCTCGACCGGGCGCGGCGGGAGCTGGCCGTCGCGCTCTGGCTCGCGTCGGCGGGCGTTCCCGCGGTGCGGGCCGCCGAGCCCGAGGCGCGGCTCGTGGCCGGTCACCCGGTGACGGTGTGGAACCGGCTGCCCGATCCCGTACGCCCCGCCGAGCCCCGCGATCTGGCCGAGCTGCTGCGGAGGGTGCACGCCCTGCCCGCCCCCGCCTTCGACCTGCCGCGCCGCGAGCTGCTGGGCGGGGTCGAGCGCTGGCTGCGGCTCGCGGTCGACGCGATCGACCCGGCGGACGCCGCGTATCTGCGCGATCGCCGCGACGGCTTCACGACGGCCGCCGCCCAGCTCACCCCGCAGCTGCCGCCGGGCCCGATCCACGGCGACGCGCTCCCGCGCAACGTCCACGTCGGCCCGGACGGTCCCGTCCTGGTCGACCTGGAGACCTTCTCCGCCGACCTGCGCGAGCACGACCTGGTGGTCATGGCCCTGTCCCGCGACCGCTACGGGCTCCCCGCCGAGGCGTACGACTCCTTCACGCACGCGTACGGCTGGGACGTGCGCGAGTGGGACGGCTGCGGCGTGCTGCGCGGGGCGCGCGAGACGGCAAGCTGCGCCTGGGTGGCCCAGCACGCGCCGAGCAACCCGAAGGCGCTGGAGGAGTTCGAGCGGCGGGTGGCTTCGCTGCGGGAGGGGGACGCGACCGTGCGGTGGTACTCGTTCTGAGGCCCGGCTGAGGTTCAGCGGTCCTGGCGTCGGATCGCGTCGGCTGCCCGGTGCAGCTCCGCCAGAACCGTGCGGACGGCTTTCCGTGCCGTGCGCTCGGGGCGGTAGAGGGTGTCGATGTGGCGCCGGGCCCGTACGCCGGTGAGTGGCTTGAGGACCAGTGCGGGGTGCGGGCGTGTGGTCCAGCGGGGCATCAGGGCGAGACCTCCGCCTGCGGCGACTGCCTCGGCGACGACGGCGAACTCGTTGATGCGGTGGGCGAGATGGAGCCTTCGGCCCGCGGCGGTGGCGATGGCTTCGATGGTGGCCATGAGCGGGAAGCCGTCGTGCACGGTGATCCACGGCTGGTCGGCCACGTCGCGTGGAACGAGCCGCCGCTTCACGGCCAGCGGGTGATCGGCGGGCATGGCCACGTCGAGCGGCTCGCGCAGCAGCGTGGTCGCGGTCACGGTACGCGGCCACGGGGGCGCGTGCTCGAGACGGTGGGCGAGTACGAGGTCGTACTGCCTGGTCAGCGGCGGGAAGTCGGCCTGCGGGACGTCCTCGTCGGCGAAGGCCGGCCGTGGCCCGCCGGATGCGGCGAGGCCGCGCAGCAGCAGGGGGAAGAACGCCGAGCCCGCGCTGTGGAAGGCCGCCACCGACACCTCGCCGTCCGGCCGGTCGACGAACTCGGCGACGGTGTGCCGCGCCCGCGCCAGGGCCGTCTCCACCTCGATCGCCGCGTCGGCCAGTGCCTGCCCGGCGTCGGTGAGGACCAGTCTTCGCCCCTGGCGTTCGGTGAGCGGGACGGGCATCGCGCGTTGCAGCAGCCGCAGTTGCTGCGAGATCGCCGAGGGCGTCACCAGCAGCGCCTCGGCGACCGCAGTGACGCTGCCCAGTTCGCCCAGCTCACGCAGGATCCGCAGCTGCCGTTCGTCCATTGCCTCAGTGTAGGGAAGCTAAAGGGTCGCTTAAGAATGTGGGCCTGGGCTTCATGGACCGGGAAAGGCAAGGTGGGCGCGTGCCTGATGCCCGCCGTACCGATGCGGTACTTCTCCTTGTCGCGCTCGTCTGGGGCTCGAGCTATCTCTCCGCCCAGACAGCAGCCGCCGCGCTCCCGGTTCTGGTGGTGCTGTTCGCGCGGTATGCGCTGTCCGCGCTCGCCTGCCTCGGCCTCGTCGCCACCGCCCGTCGAGGGCCCCGTAGGTGGACCCGTGAAGAGATCCGGGCCGGTGTGCCACTGGGAGTCACACAGGCGGCCGTCCTGCTGATCGAGACATACGGCGTCGCCCACACGAGCGCCGCCAACGCGGGCTTGATCATCAGCCTGACCATTGTGCTCACCCCTCTCCTGGACCGCTCGGGTCACCGTGGCGGTCTGCCTCCGGTCTTCTTCGTCGCCGCCGGGGTGTGCGTGCTGGCCGTCGGGCTCCTCATGGCCGGCAATGGGTTCCACGCCCTGCGACTCGGTGACCTGCTGATGCTCGGCGCCGCGGTGGTGCGGGCGGCGCACGTGGTCCTCGTCGGACGGCTCACCGCGGGCCGGACGATACGTCCGCTGCAGCTGACGGCGGTTCAGACCCTGGTCGGCTCGGCCCTGTTCCTGGCACCCGCCGCCCGCGACCTTCCGGACCTGGCACACGTCGGCCTCGCGGCCTGGGCGCAGCTGCTCTATCTCGCCCTGTTCTGCAGCGTGTTCGCGTTCCTCGCACAGACCTGGGCCGTGCAGCGCACCTCGGCCAGCCGGGCCAGCCTCCTGCTCGGCACCGAACCGATCTGGGCCGCCGCGGTAGGCATCGGTCTCGCAGGCGAGCACTTCACCGTGCTCACCGCGCTTGGCGCGGCCCTGATGGTCACCGGCACGTACTGGGGGCAGGCCGTGGAGCGCGCCCATCGCGGCACCGCGCCACGCGCAGAAAACCCGAAGATCCCGCACCACACCGAAGAGGCCCCCGCATGCCCGACAGCCACACCACCACCCACACCCACGACACCTACCAGCGTCTGATCACCCTGCTCGACACCTCCTCCGTCGCATACGAACTCATCGACCACGAGCCCGAAGGCACCACCGAAGCCGTCAGCGCACTGCGCGGTCACCCCATGTCCGAGGCCGCGAAGTGCCTCGTCCTGAGAGTCAAGGTCGATCGGCGGACCACGCGCCACGTCCTCGCGGTCGTCCCCGGAGACCGCCGCGTGGACCTGGCCGCCGTCCGCGCGCTCTATGCCGCCCGCTACGCCGGCTTCAGCGACGCGGTCACCGCCGAGCGCCTGGCCCGTGCCGTACCCGGCACCGTCCTCCCCTTCAGCTTCGATCCCGACCTCGAACTCGTCGCGGACCCGGACGTCGTGGAGCAGCCGAGGCTCTATTTCAACGCGGCCCGCCTCGACCGCTCCCTGGTCATTTCCGGCGAGGACTACGCCCGTGTCGCCGAGCCACGGGTGGAACGGATCGCGAGTCCTGAAGGATCCGCGCTCCCGCCTGGCCCGGCACACTGAATCCGAGCATCAGATCAAGCCATCCCTGGTGGCCCGGGTGACAGAAGTGGTTGAAAGCCTGAACGCAGGCCCGTGCTGGGGTTAGCCTCGTTCTCCCATTGGGGGCGAACTGACGTACGCATGAAATCACTTCGGGGGGTACGTGTCACAACAGCGGCCGGCGCCACCGGACTCACCGACGAACGAGGCTGCCGCACTGCGGGAATCCGGTGCCACACCCCTGCGGCCCGGCGACCCGGGCCGTGTCGGCCCCTATGTGCCGCTGGGGACGCTCGGCAGCGGTGGCATGGGGCGGGTCTATCTGGCTCGTCCTGCGGACGACGGCCCCGGCCTGGTCGCGGTGAAGGTGATCAGGCCTGAGTACGCGGAGGACGCCCAGTTCCGCCGCCGGTTCAAGCATGAGGCGTCGGTGCACGCCCGGGTCCGTACGCCGCGCACGCCGCGATTATGCGGCACGGGCTTCCAGGACGAACTGCTGTGGATTGCCACCGAGTACGTCCCGGGACTCGATCTGGCCGATGCCATACGTGAGGACGGCGCCCTGGAGACGGCCACGGTCTGGCGTCTGGTGAAGGAACTGGGGCACGCGCTTGCCGACCTCGCCGCCGCGGGGATCGTGCACCGGGACCTGAAGCCGTCCAACGTTCTGCTGTCCGTGCGGGGCGCGCATGTGATCGACTTCGGCCTCTCGAAGGCCGCGGACGCGAGCGCGATCACCGGCACGGGCAACCGGGTGGGAACTCCGGCCTACATGTCGCCGGAGCATCTGCGGACGGGCCGGTGCGATACGGCGTCGGATGTCTTTTCGCTGGCCGGAACGCTGGTCTACGCGGCGACGGGGCGTGGTCCGTTCGGTGACGGCACGGGTGTGGATGTGATGCACCGGGTGGCGTTCGAGGAGCCGAATCCGGAGCTGATGGCCAAGGTCTCGGCGGCGGACGCGGCGCTCGGTTCGCTGCTGTCCATCTGCCTGGCGAAGGAACCCGAGAGGCGGCCCACGCCGCAGGACCTGATCGACGCGGCGGCCGGGGCGCTCTCCGGCACGTCCACCTGGCGCGAGCCACTGCTCGGCAAGGTGCTGGCCCGGCAGCGGGCGTACGAGGCGCTGCACCGCCTCCCCGTCGAACAGACGACTCGTCCGCGGTCCTCGGACGACCGGCCGGTGGTGGAGCCGCGGCCCCCTTCCGAGCCGGTGCCCCAGCCCACTCCGCCCGGTTCCGGACCACCGGTACAGGCGGCAGCTCCTTCCGACGTCACACCGCCGGGACAGTCACGCCCGGCGGGAGCCCGCCCTTGGGCACGGAGGAAGCCGGTGCTGGCCGGCGCCGCGGGCATCACCCTGTGCGCGGTGGCGGCGGGAGTCTTCATGCTCACCCGTCAGGACAGCGACCCAAACGCTTCGTCTCCGGGAGCCGGTGCGACGACCGCCGTCGGCACCGCACCCGGCGATACCGACGCCTCGCCGGCGCCGGGGCTCTCGGACGGGACGTCTGCCCCGGGTGTGCCCGGCAACGGTGCGTCCGGCAATGGGGCGTCGGGCAATGGCCTCGACGCCTCGCGTCCTGAGGTCTCCAGCACCGCCGACGACGGCCGGCGAAACGATCCTTCTGCTCCCGGCGCCGAGACCAGTGCCCCCACTGACACCACTCCGCCCCCGAGCAGCCCGTCTTCCGAGCCCGCAACCCCGCCTTGGATCTCCGACTGCACGCACTACTCCGGCAACGGACGCACACGCCAGGGGGACAGCGGCAAACGCGTGCAGCAGGTGCAGTGCATGCTGACGAAGCGCGGATACAGCGTGGGGAACACCGGCGTGGACGGCGACTTCGGCCCCGGCACGGAGTCCGCGGTGCGAAGTTTCCAAAGCGGTAAGGAACTGGCCGCCGACGGCGTCGTGGGCCGCGAGACCTGGGTCGCGCTGCGCAGCACGGAGTGACGTCCCCGACCCCGTGACCCGTCGCGCCGACGCCGGACATGACGGCCGCGCCGGGGCGGCGGTGTCACCGCGTCCCGTGCGTGGCCCTGCGGTCGGCGCGCCCTCAGACCCGTTCGTCCGCCAGGTCCCGCAGTGGCCACGTCCCGTCCACCACCGCGGTCGCGTCGCCCTTGCGGCGCAGGAAGGTCTGGAAGTCGGCCGCCCACTCGGCGTACCACTCGATCTGGCGGCGGTGCAGCTCCGCCGGGCCGAGGGCCGCGACCTTGGGGTGGCGGCCGGCTATGGCTCCGGCGAGGCGGGCCGCGGCCAGGGCGTCCGCCGAGGCGTCGTGGGCGGAGTCGAGTGCGACTCCGTACTCCGCGCAGACGGCTTCGAGGTTGCGTTTGCCTCGGCGGTAGCGGTCCACGGAGCGGTCGATGGTGTACGGGTCGATGACCGGTGCAGGGGCGAGGCCGTCGAGCCGCTCGCGCAGTGAGGGCAGGTCGTGGCGGCGCAGTTCGGCGGAGAGGAGGGTCAGGTCGAAGGCCGCGTTGTACGCCACGACCGGTACGCCCGTCTTCCAGTACGAGACGAGTACCGAGGCGATGGCATCGGCCACTTCGTCGGCCGGGCGGCCCTCCGCGGCTGCCCGTTCGTTGGTGATGCCGTGCACTGCCACCGCGTCCGCCGGAATCTCTACTCCCGGATCGGCCAGCCACTCGCGGTGCCCGATCGGCTCTCCGCCCCTGACCTCGATCACCGCTCCCGTGACGATGCGCGCCTCGCGCGGATCCGTCCCGGTCGTCTCCAGGTCGAAGCCGATCAGCAGCTCGCCGTGCCAGCCCATGCCGGGCCCCCTTCTTCGTGGTGCGTTCCCCCCAGTGACCTCCACGATCCCATGGGCCACTGACAATCAGAGGACCGCGTTCCGCTTACCGCCACCACTGCGCCTACCGGTCACGGGAGTTGTCAGGACACAGGCCGCGAATCCGCCCAGGCCACCTCGAACTCCTCGCGATACGTACCGAAAAGTCCCTCTTCGCCGGTGTCCTCCGCTTTGACCACGCGTCCGCCACCGCGCAGTACGAGCACCGGCGCCTCCATCCCCCGCGTCCGGCGCAGATACGACTGGACGACCGCTATGCCGTCCGAGCCGTCCCCGTCGACGAGGTACGCGGTGAAGCGGGGCGTCTCGTCGTAGACCTGGATCTGGAAGGCGCCGGGATCCCGCAGCCGGGACCTCACGCGCCGCATATGGAGGATGTTCATCTCGACGGAGCGGCTCAACTCGCCGCGCTTGATGCCGAGTTCGCGCTCCCGCCGCTTCACGGCGCTGGACGCGGGGTTCAGGAACAGCAGCCGCACCCGGCAGCCGGATTCGGCAAGGCGTACGAGCCGCCGTCCGGAGAAGTTCTGCACCAAGAGGTTCAGGCCGATGCCGATGGCGTCGAGGCGGCGGGCACTGCCGAAGATGTCCTCGGCGGGGAACTGCCGCATCAGCCGCACCCGGTCGGGGTGCACGGCCACCACGTCCGCGTAACGGTCACCGACGAGGTTCTCGACGGCGTCGACGGGCAGCCGCCGCGCGGACGGCACATCGCTGCCCGCCCCGAGTATCTCCAGGAGTCTCGCCGAGGCGCGCTCGGCCTGGGCCAGAACCGCCTCGGACAGGGCGCGGTTGCGGGATACGACGTTCCGGGTGACTTCCAGTTCGTCCAGGGCGAGTTCGACGTCCCGGCGCTCGTCGAAGTACGGCTCGAAGCACGGCCAGTGCTGCACCATCAGCTCGCGCAACTGCGGCAGTGTGAGGAAGCTGAGGACGTTGTCGTCGGCCGGGTCGAGCAAGTAGCCCTTGCGGCGGCTGACTTCGCGTACCGCGACCGCGCGCTGCACCCACTCCTGGCCGGCGGGTCCGGCGGCGGCGACCACCCAGTCGTCCTCGCCGTGCATGGGTTCGTAGATGGGGCGCAGAACAGCGGCCACGACCGCGCGCAGCCGCTGTTCGACCAGGTTCAGCCAGATGTAGGCGCGTCCGGCCCTCTGGGCGCGCGTACGCACCTCGCCCCAGGCGTCGGCGCCCCAGTCCAGCTCCGCACCGATTTCCATCGGCCGCGCCAGAGACACCGCCCCGGGCGGGGCATCCGTGGAGTTCCCCTCGTGACCTACGTCACCAGAAGGCAACTCCCGCCCTCCCGAGCCCACCCGCGCACCGCCTTCCGCTCCCCCGAGCACTCCCCCAGCCAACGATCAAGGAAGGGTACTCCGGGAGCGGTCGACGGTGCAGCCGGATGGACAGGTCGTTTCTCAACGACCGTTTTCCACATGCCCGTTCTGATCGGCGAGCGCGGGCGGAGTGAGCGGATTCATAGCCGTGACGTCGCGCGGGGCGATGGAGAAGCCCTGCCAGTGGACCGGCATGGGCTGCTGGTCCTCGTCCCGGGCGACGTGGTGGAAGCCGACGTTCATCCAGACGATCGGACGGGTCAGGGACTGTCCGTTGACCCACTTGTCGACGGACTTACCGCCTCCGGTACCGCAGTTGCGCGGGTTGTTGCTGGCGAACTGCTCGCACTTCTTGTAATCGGTGAAGTAGATGTCGTGCTTGGTGTAGCCGCGGCCGGGGTACTTGGAGGTCGCTCCCGGGACGATCTCGTACGAGCGTGCGTGGTTGTCCTTGTTCTTGCCGGTGTCGCTGACGACCCGCCACCAGCGCATGTTCTTGGCGTCACCGGCGAGTTCCTTGGTGACCTTGGTACGCGTCGTCTTGTTGCGCGGCGCCTCGCCGCCCTGGGCCGGCGGGCTGACCACCGAGTCGTACTGCTCGACCTTGTTCTTCGTGGAGCCGTCCAGGCCGAAGTTGAGCCGCCAGAAGACGTTGTGGCTGTGGCTGGTGGCGTAGTCGCTGGCGCCCTTGCCGATGGGCCAGCCGCGGCCGTCGCCCGCGTCGTAGTCCTCGGGCGCGAGGCTGCCGGTGGCACCGACGTTCATGTTGACGGTGCCGTCGTCCTGGAAGCGCCACTCGGTCATGTACTCGTACCAGCCGACCTGGTTGACGGTGTAGACGAGCAGGTCCTTGCCCTGGGCCTGGTAGACCCGGTTCCCCGTGTCGGCCTGCATGCGGTAGGCGTGGCCACGGGAACGGGTCGTGGTGCACAGGCCCTTCACGTTGGGGTTCGCCGGGTCCCCGTCCGGGACCTTCACGGTCTTGATGGTGCCGCCGGGACACTCGGCCGGCGCCAGGTTCATCAGGCCCTGGGCGAAACCGAAGCCCGTCAGGTCGTCGTACTCGACGGAGCCGTCGTCGTAGGGGACGTGGATCTGGGCGAGCTTGGCGCTGGTGAGGACCTTGATCGGCTGGGCCTCGCCCTTGGGCTGGTACGAGATCTTCTCCAGGACGAGCCCGGCGTTGGTGTCGTACCGCCAGCACATCCGCCATGTGGTGCCGGTGGAGAGCTTCTGCTCGATCCTGTACGCCGCGCTGCAGTCGGCGGCCGCCGCCGGGGCGGCCTTCTGCTGGGCGACGGCGGGTCCCGCGGCCGTCGTCACACCGACGGCGAGTGCGGCCACCGAGAGGCCCACCGCCGCCCGGTTGCGGGCACGGCTGATTCTGTTCACGCGCATGAAGAAATGACTCCTTGCGGAAGGCAGGTAAGTTCGGAAAGTGAACGGAGGGCGGCTCAGCCGAGCTTGCCGACCTTGCGGGTGCTCAGGTCGATCACCACGTCACGGGCGTCGATCCAGGGCCCGTTCTTGACCTTCGGGAACAGCCGTACGCAGCGTTCGTCCCCGCAGTCGGCGATCGCGGCGGGCTGGGCGCCCGAGGTCCCGCGGTAGACCATGCCGTTGAGCATCAGCTGGTCGGGCGAGGTGAGTTCCTTGCCGGTGGCGTCCTTGTAGTCGGCCTTCAGGCCGGAGCCGAGCGGGTCGGCGATCAGGAGCTCGGCGGCCTCGATCATCTCGGCGCGGCTGATGGACGGCTGGACGCCTCGCTGGGTGTCCGTACGCTCGACCTTCCCGGTGTCGAGGTTGACGGTCTTGGTGACGAGCGTGTCGTCCTCGTAGTCGTAGAACGTCACGTCGGCGCGGCGGGGCGCGTTCGCGTCGTCCAGCTCGTCCGCCTCGGGCTCGGCGAGGTCGACGCTGAGCCGCTGCGGGCCGCGCTTGCCCTCGACGTTCTCGCTGGAGCGCTGCAGCTGCCGGTCCAGGGCGAGCTGCTCGACCCGCTCGGTCTCGTCCTCGGTCAGCGGATCGCGCCCCTCACCGGTGTCACCCTCCGCCGCCGGGGCCTCCTCGACGACACCCGGCTGCACGGCGGCCTGACCCTGCTCCTGGCCCGCCTGCTGGCCCCCCTGACCCGCCTGCTGGCCGCTCTGGCCGGCGGCCCCCGCGCCGCTGCCGGAGTCGTCGGCCCCCGCCGAACCCGGCAGTGTGACGGCCACCATCACGGCGGTCGTGGCCACCGCGATACCCGCCCCCGCGACCACCTTGCCAAGATGGCGGTGCACTATCTTGCGCACATTTCCCCCTGCTCCCCTGTATCTCTAGGAATCCCTTGAGCCCCACTGGTCGGCATACGCACCACGTATGCACTGGTCAGTCAGTAAGAGGGACGTAAGTCATAGGTGGTTCCATCACTTTCGGGGAGACTCGGGCCGGAGTCGCCCCACGCGACGTCGCACAACTGGAAGAGTCGTATCCATGCAGGTCTGGCCTGGACAGGCGTACCCACTCGGTGCCACGTATGACGGCGCCGGTACCAATTTCGCGGTCTTCTCGGAGGCTGCCGACCGAATCGAGCTGTGTCTGCTCCATGACGACGGTTCGGAGACGGCGATAGAGCTGCGGGAGACCGACGCCTTCGTGCGGCACGCGTACCTGCCCGGCATCATGCCGGGGCAGCGCTACGGCTTTCGTGTGCACGGTCCGTACGCGCCCGAACGCGGACAGCGCTGCAATTCCGCAAAGCTGCTGCTCGATCCGTACGCACGTGCCATCAGCGGCAGCATCGACTGGGGCGAGGAGGTGTACGGCTATCACTTCGGGTCGCCGAACAAGCGCAATGATCTCGACTCGGCTCCCCACACGATGTCCTCGGTGGTGGTCAACCCGTACTTCGACTGGGGCGACGACCGGCTCCCGCGCACCGAGTACCACGAAACGGTGCTCTACGAGGCCCATGTGAAGGGCCTGACCATGCGCCATCCGGCGCTGCCGGACGAGCTGCGCGGCACGTACGCGGCGCTGGCGCATCCCGCGATCATCGAGCACCTCACGGAGCTGGGGGTCACGGCGCTGGAGCTGATGCCGGTCCACCAGTTCGTGAACGACCACCGTCTGGTCGACATGGGCCTGAACAATTACTGGGGCTACAACACGATCGGTTTCTTCGCCCCGCACAACGCGTACGCCTCCTGGGGCGACCGCGGACAGCAGGTCCTGGAGTTCAAGTCGGCTGTACGCGCGCTGCACGAAGCGGGTATAGAGGTCATTCTGGACGTCGTCTACAACCACACGGCGGAGGGCAACCACCTGGGTCCGACGTTGTCCTTCAGGGGCCTCGACAACGCCTCGTACTACCGGCTGACGGACGATCCCCGCTACTACATGGACACCACGGGCACGGGCAACTCCCTGCTGATGCGCTCCCCGCACGTGCTCCAGCTGATCATGGACTCACTGCGCTACTGGGTCACCGAGATGCACGTCGACGGCTTCCGCTTCGACCTCGCGGCGACGCTCGCCCGGCAGTTCCACGAGGTGGACCGGCTGTCGTCGTTCTTCGACCTGGTGCAGCAGGACCCGGTGGTCTCCCAGGTGAAGCTGATCGCCGAGCCGTGGGACGTCGGCGAGGGCGGCTACCAGGTGGGCAATTTCCCGCCACTGTGGACCGAGTGGAACGGCAAGTACCGCGACACCGTGCGGGACCTGTGGCGGGGCGAGCCGCGCACGCTCGCGGAGTTCGCGTCCCGGCTGACGGGGTCCTCGGATCTCTACCAGGACGACGGCCGGCGCCCGCTCGCCTCGATCAACTTCGTGACCTGCCACGACGGCTTCACGCTGCACGACATGGTGTCGTACAACGACAAGCACAACGCGGCGAACGGCGAGGACAACCGCGACGGCGAGAGCCACAACCGGTCCTGGAACTGCGGGGTCGAGGGCGAGAGTGACGACCCGGAGATCCTGGAGCTGCGGGCGCGGCAGATGCGGAACTTCATCGCGACGCTGATGCTCTCCCAGGGCGTGCCGATGCTCAGCCACGGCGACGAGTTCGCGCGTACGCAGGGCGGCAACAACAACGCGTACTGCCAGGACAACGAACTGGCCTGGGTGCCGTGGCCCGACAACCCTTCGGACGGCGGCGAGCTGCTCGCGTTCACCCGCGCGATGGTGTGGCTGCGTCGTGAGCACCCCGTCTTCCGGCGGCGCCGGTTCTTCCACGGCCGGCCCGTGCAGGGCACGCACGACGAGCTGTCCGACATCGCCTGGTTCACCCCGGCGGGCGAGGAGATGACCCAGCGCGACTGGAACTCCACACAGGCGCGCGCACTGTCCGTCTTCCTCAACGGCAACGCGATCTCCGAGCCGGGGCCGCGCGGGGAGCGGATCACCGACGACTCGTTCCTGCTGATGTTCAACGGCTCGCCGAAGACCACGGAGTTCGTGGTGCCGGTCGATCACGGTAAGCAGTGGCAGATCGTCGTCGACACGGCGCGGGCTGAAGCGGTGCCTCCGGGGACGGGGGCGAAGGTGCAGGCGGGGGATCGCCTGACGCTCGTCGACCGGAGCGTCATGGTGTTGCAGCGGCCCGCGTGAACGCTCCACTGGAATGCGGTGGGCAAGCTGCGGGCCGTGTGTGGCTGGCCGCTCCCCCACTCTCGGCTGCGCTCGAGCGGGGGCCCCATCGCGGCGGAGCGGCACACGTCACAGCCCCGCACCCCTAAGAGGCATGCGGCCTCCTTAGGGGCGCGGTACCGCCCCGGGCTTTCAGAAAGTCGCCTCTGCGCGTGTCTATGACACGAAAGGCTCACTTGCGGGTACGTAGGTTGCCATGACACCTGTGCGTCACGAACCGGCTCCGACCGCCACGTACCGGCTTCAGCTGCAGCCGGAGTTCCCGTTCGGGGCCGCCGCGGCGGCCGTGCCCTATCTGGCCTCGCTCGGCGTCTCGCATCTGCACCTGTCGCCGGTGCTGGAGGCCGTGCCGGGGTCGCTGCACGGCTATGACGTGGTGGACCACGCGCGCGTGCGGGACGAACTGGGCGGCGAGGAGGGCCTGCGCTCCCTGTCGCGCACCGCGCGGGACCACGGCCTGGGGCTCGTGGTGGACATCGTGCCGAACCACATGGCGATGGTCCCGCGGCACAACCGCGCCCTCTGGGAGGTGCTGCGCGAGGGCCCGGACTCGCCCTGCGCGCGCTGGTTCGACATCGACTGGGAGGCCCAGGACGGCCGGGTGCTGCTGCCGGTGCTCGGGGGGCGGCTCGGCACGGAGCTCGGCCACCTGGAGGTCGACGGCAACGTGCTGCACTATCACGAACACGCGTTCCCCTTGCGGGCCGGCACGGAGGAGCTGCCACTGCCCCGGCTCCTGGACGCGCAGTGGTACCGCCTGGGGTGGTGGCGGCTGGCCCGCACCGAGCTCAACTACCGCCGCTTCTTCAGCATTTCGGAGCTCATCGGGGTACGGGTCGAGGACCCGGAGGTATTCGACGCCACCCACGCGAAGATCCTTCAGCTGCTGGACGAGGGTGTGGTCGACGGGCTGCGGATCGACCACCCCGACGGCCTCGCGGACCCTGACGCGTACCTCCAGCAGCTCCACGAGGCGACCGGCGGGCGCTGGACGGTGGTCGAGAAGATCCTCGCGGAGGGCGAACCGCTGCCCGCCGCCTGGCCGGTCGCGGGCACCACCGGCTATGACGCGCTGCGGCACATCGACGGCCTGTTCACGGACCCGGCGGGCGCGGGCGAACTCCTCGGCCAGTACCGGCGGTTCGCGGCGCCGCAGGCCGACCGTGGCGGCGTCTGGGAGGCGACGGTGCGGCGGGCCGCGTACAAGGTCGTCCATCACGAGCTGGCCACCGAGATCGACCGCCTGACCCGCGAGGCCGACCGCCTGTGCCGTACGTCCCCGGACCCGGCGCTGCGCGACCACGCCCCCTGGGCCCTGGGCACCGCCCTGCGCGAACTCCTCGTACGTCTCCAGGTCTACCGGCCGTACGCCTCCGGGGACGCCGCCGCGGTCGTCACCGAGGAGGCCGCACACGAGGCGCAGGGGGCCTTCACTGTGCCGGAGGAGGCCCACGCGGTGGACGTCGTACGGGACCTGGTGCTCGGCCGGAGCGGTGACGGGCCCGGGCGCGAGGGGTTCCGGGCCCGGTTCGCGCAGACCGCGTCGGCGCTGCGGGCCAAGTCCATGGAGGACACGGCGTTCTACCGGTACGTACCCGTCCTCTCGGCGAACGAGGTGGGCGGCGAGCCGGAGTACCCCGCCGTGCCCCCGGAGGACTTCCACGCGTACTGCGCGCGTGTGCAGCGCGACTGGCCCGCCACAGGCACCGCGCTGTCCACCCACGACACCAAGCGCAGCGCCGACGTGCGGGCGGCGATCTCCGTACTCACCCAGTGCCCTCTGCGCTGGGCCGACCTGCTGGCCGAAGTGACCGGGCAGACGGCGGTCGACGGGGTGGGCGCGCCGGATCCCCAGGTGGCGTGGGCGGCGTGGCAGACGGCGGTCGGTCTCGGGCCCGCGGCCGAGGACCGGCTCCAGGGCGCCTTGTTGAAGCACGTCCGGGAGGCCGGCCTGTTCACCTCGTGGACGGAGCAGGATCCCGCGTACGAGGCCTCTGTCGCCGCGTTCCTCAGGGCGGGGCCCTGCGGGCCGCCCGGGCGGCGTGCAGCCGAGTTCAGGGCCGTCCTGGAGCCACATGTGCGGGCGAACGTCCTCGGGGCCGCCCTCGTCCATCTGACGATGCCGGGCGTGCCGGACGTCTACCAGGGCACGGAGGTCGAGTACCGGGCACTCGTGGACCCGGACAACCGGCGCTCGGCCCACTTCCCGCCGAAGGAGTCGGACGGCCTGTCCGCCGAGAAGGCCGCGCTGACCGCGACCGCGCTGCGACTGCGCAGCGAACGCCCCGCTGTCTTCGGCGAGTCGGCGACGTACACCCCGCTCGACGCGGAGGGCCCGGCCGCCGCCCACTGCGTGGCCTTCGTACGCTCCGGGGAGGCGATCACCGCCGTCACCCGCCTGTCCCTGCGCCTGGAGGAGGCGGGCGGCTGGCGCGACACGGTGCTGCCACTGCCCGCAGGCCGGTGGGCCGATCGGCTCACTCCGGGGCGGGAGTTCACGGGGCACGCGCGCGTGGAGAAGCTTTTCGAGCGGTTGCCCGTGGTGCTCCTGGAGAGGGTAGGTGAACCCGAGGGCTCGCGTGCCTGAGGTCGGCGCCGTGCATACATCCGTACGCCTGAGGCCACCTCCTTGACAGTTCATCCAGTCCGTGGAGTACTGCGGATGGCGACGCCGGGCGTCCAAGACGGGGGTGAGTCTCCTGACGGAGCTGCGCTACCCCAGTGTGACCGAAATCGTCGCGTCCGCCCGGGCGTTGGCGGCTCAGCGGCCATGGCTGTGTTCCCTTGAGCAGGTCGGGGTCTCGCGGGCGGGGCGACCGCTGCATCTGCTGTCGCTGGGGCATGCCGAGCGGGCCGTGCTGGTGGTCGCGGGGGCTCATGCCAATGAGCCCACCGGGGGTTCCACTCTGCTGGCACTGGCCGAACGGGTGTTGTACGAGCGGAAGTTGCGGGCCGACACGTCATGGCACTTTCTGCTGTGTGCGGATCCGGACGGGGCTAGTCTTCATGTGACCCCGGCGCCGCGGACGCTGTTCGACTATCACCTGGGGTTCTTCCGCCCCGCCGGACCCGAGCAGCCGGAGTGGTCGCCGTCCGTGCTGCCGCCCGATCGGCTGCCGCCCGAGACGCGTGCCCTCACGAGGGTCATCGACGAGCTGCGTCCCTATCTCCAAGCGACGCTCCATGGGACCGATCTGGGCGGCAGCTGGGTGCAGTTGACGAAGGCTGTGCCGGGGCTGGCGGAGCCGTTCGCCAAGTCAGCGGCCGAGCTGCACATTCCGGTGGAGACAGGGGCCTCGGACGCGGCGGGCTGGCCTGCCTCCGGGCCCGGGGTGCATGTGATGCCCGAGCCGGGCTCGGACGCGCCGTACCCGAGCATCCCGGACGACGTCCGGCACAGCACCTGGTACCACGCCCACCGGTACGGCGGTCTGACCGCGGTCGTCGAGGTACCGATGTGGGCCAGCGACCTCGTGGACGACCCTGCGCCGCATCCCGCGCCGGATGCGGCGATGCGGCATCTGGCGCGCCGGCTGCTGCGGGACTCGCTCCAGGTGGAGGGCGTCCTGACCGAGGCCCTGCCCCGCCTGCCGGGCCCCGACGGGCCGCTGCTGCGTGCCACGAAGTGGGCCCTGGAGCTGGTGCCGGGGCTGGCCGGCGACTGGGCCCACCATCCTCCGGCGGACACGACGATGGCGTACGTCGGCAGCGTGGACGCCTTCGGCCGCCGGCTCCCGCTGCGGGCCGCCGCGATGCTGCTGCGCGTCCTCCAGAAGGCCGACGACCGGGCGGCACCGCACCTGGAGCACCTCGTCGCCTCCTGGAGCGAGGCCTTCGCCGAACGCTTCCGCGCCCGCTGGGTGCCACTGGAGCACCAGGTCGAGCACCAGAGCCGTACGGTCGTGGCGGCGGCACACCACGCACGGGAACGCGCGGAGTAAGCCCGCGCCGCCTACTCGAACGGCACTTCGGCCTTGGCGGGAGGCGTGCCGATCGCACTGGCGCCAGGGCGCGACAGCGGCGCCCGACGGCCCGCCAGTTCGAAGGCGTGGAGCACCACCCGCGCCTGGTACTCGACCTGTCGCGCGACGGGAATCCAGCGCGCCTGGTACCCGTCGTGGTAGTCCGCGCACCACGCGTCGATCAGCCGGTCGAGGTCCGGCAGCGCGCCGGACGGGTCGTGTCCGGCGCGGGTCACGAGCTGGTGCAGCAGACCCGCCGTACGCAGCGCTATCCGCCGCGCGGAGATGCGCAGGGCGGTCAGCCGGGCGGTGTCGAGCGGCGGCAGGGGATGCGTGCCGTCGTCGGCTTCCGTGTCGGGGTCCCAGGAGTCGGCCAGGCCGGGGCAGACCAGTAAGTAGTCGTCGACCGGTGAGAGCAGGGAGGCCGTGTCCGCTGCCGTGCCGAGGCCGGGGCGGATCCGCGTCAGCAGCGCCTGAAGAAGCCGGGTGTCGCGGCGCAGCGTGCGGCTCACGGCCCTCAGCGCCCCGTCGGCGTCGGCGGACGGCGAGGCGTCCTCCACGGCCCGTACGCCCCACATGGGGGCCTCGACGACCGCGGTCAGCGTGCCGTACCGGTGCGGGTGGAACCAGGTGGATTCCACCGCCGCCTCCGTGATGGCGGCGGCCAGGTCCGCGCGCCGCGGGGGCGGGATGCGGTAGACGGCGGGCCCCAGGGTGGGCCAGTACAGCGTGTCGTACGGCCCGAGTTCGAGGGGGATGCCCAGCCGGGCCGCGGTGTGGGCGAGGCGGGGGGCGAGGCCGGGCAGTTCGCGGGTCAGCTCGACGAAGCCGCCGCCCACGTCGACGCCGTGCAGGGAGCACTGGAAGAAGGGCCGCAGTTCGTCCTGGAGGTCGAGCAGGGCGCGGGTCTCCGGCAGGGCGGCGCCGTCCGCGCCGTCGGGCAGCCACTCGGGCTGCTCACGGAAGCCGGGTCTGAAGAAGTGGCGGAAGTAGTGGCCGAGTGTGTACGGCCCGGACAGCCAGCCCTCGTTGCGGCGCGCACCGTCCGGGTCGAGGCACAGCAGCAGGTTCCAGGTCGCGTCGGCGCCCTCGCGCAGCCGGGGGTCGGCCAGCGCCCGTTCGGCAAGGCGCAGGGCGGTGGCGCCGCCCACGGGCTCGTTGGCGTGCGGGCCCGCGACGACGAGGGCCTGACGGCTGCCGTGTCCGACAGACAGCAGCCACATCGGGAGCCCGGCACGTGAGGTGCCCACCCGGCGCAGCCGGGCGTCCTTCGGGTGACGCTGGACGAGCGCCGCCGCCCGGACGTGCAGCTCGTCCACGGACGGGTAGCGGAGGAGTTGCGGCAGGGTCTTACCTCCGCTGCGAAGTAGCCGTCGGTTCACTTGCTGTGGATGGTGTACGCACAGTGAGTCACGATCGCGCGGGTACGTCAACACCGCCGTACGAGCAGGATGTCCGGCCCTTCGCGGGCCGTGGCCCGGAGGCGACGGTTCCGCCCACCGGGCAGGAGGCGTCAGTCCGTGGCGAGCCGGAACGTCATGCGACCGAAGCTGATCTGATCGCCGGCCTGGACCACGGCCGCACCGATCACGCGCCGCCCGTTCACGGCGGTGCCGTTGGTCGAGCCGAGGTCGCGCAGCACCCACAGACCGCCCTGGCGGGTGAGTTCGGCGTGCACACGGGAGACCGTCTCGTGGCTGAGCCTGAGTCCGCTGGCCGGGTCCCGGCCGATACGCAGCGGGTACGGGCTGTCGGGGCGGGGCAGCAGCAACTTGGGGAGCTTCTCGGCCTGCCAGGCCCTGCGCAGCCGTACGGTGAAGCCCGAGACCGACTCCACGGCGCCGAACAGCAGACGCGAGAATCGGCTCTCCGTGCGCAGATCGGCGGTGAGCGCGGCGAGTTCGTCGGAGGTGCGGGCGGCGAGCGCGAGTTCCATCCGCTGGACGAACGTGTTGTGGGAGATCCGGCCCAGGACGGCACCCTCTCGGAGCACACTCAACGCCCTGTCGCGCTCGGCGTCCGACAGCCGCGCGGCGGGATAGGTGTGGAACTCGAAAGACGACGTCACGCTGGTGATTGTCGGTCAGCGGCGCCAAGGTGTCCAGAAAACGAGGAACTTGGGACACCTCTGGTTCGGCTCTGGTTCGGTACTGCGACCGACGCGGGTTCAATCCTTCGTTCGAGCGGTTTCAGCCGCGCGCTGATCTCGTGTGAAGCACCATGGGACCGGCGAGATCACGGTGAGCAGACGAGGGAGAAGCGTCCGTGCAGTTCGAGGTGTGGGCACCACAGGCCGGCCGTATGACGCTCCACTGCGCGGGCGGCACACAGACGATGGAGCGCGATCCGGACCACGCGGGGTGGTGGACGGGTGAGGCGGAGGCCGAGCACGGCACGCGGTACGGGTTCGCGGTGGACGACGGACCCGTACGGCCCGATCCGCGCTCGCTGCGGCAGCCCGACGGGCCCGACGGGCTGAGCGCGGTGGTCGATCACGAGCGGTACACGTGGCGCGCCGAGTGGGCCGGACGCGGGCTGCCGGGCGCGGTGCTGTACGAGCTGCATGTGGGCACGTACACGCGCGAGGGCACCCTGGACGCGGCTGCCGAGCGGCTCGGGCATCTCGCGGAACTGGGCGTCACGCACGTCGAGTTGATGCCGCTGTGCCCGTTCCCGGGGCAGCACGGCTGGGGGTACGAGGGGGTCTCGCTGTGGGCGGTGCACGAGCCGTACGGCGGCCCCGAGGCGCTGAAACGATTTGTCGACCGGGCGCACGAGCTCCGGCTCGGTGTCGTCCTGGACGTCGTGCACAACCATTTCGGCCCGTCCGGCAACCATCTGCCCGCGTTCGGCCCGTACTTGACCGACACGCACCACACGCCGTGGGGTGCGGCGGTCAACCTGGACGCGCCCGGTTCGGACGAGGTGCGCGCGTATCTGCTGGGCAGCGCCCTGGCCTGGTTGCGCGACTACCGGATCGACGGGCTGCGGCTCGACGCCGTGCACGCGCTGCGTGACACCCGCGCCTACCACTTCCTCGAGGAGCTGTCGGCCTCCGTGGACGCGCTCTCCGTCGACCTGGACCGGCCGCTGTTCCTCGTCGCCGAGTCCGATCTGGCCGATCCGCGGCTGATCACGGCCCGCAAGGAGAACGGGCTCGGTCTGCACGCGCAGTGGAACGACGACTTCCACCACGCCCTGCACACCACGCTGACCGGTGAGTCGCAGGGCTACTACGAGGACTTCGCCCGGGCCCCGCTCGCGGCCGTCGCGAAAACGCTCACGGGCGGCTTCTTCCACGACGGCACATACTCCAGCTTCCGCGGCCGGCGTCACGGCCGCCCCCTGGACCGTACGCGCGTCTCCTCACACCGCCTTCTCGGCTACTCACAGACCCATGACCAGGTCGGCAACCGCGCCCAGGGCGACCGGCTCTCCGCCACCCTCTCCCCCGGTCTGCTGGCCTGCGCGGCGGCGCTGACGCTCGCCGGGCCGTTCACGCCGATGCTGTTCATGGGCGAGGAGTGGGCGGCGGGCACGCCCTGGCAGTTCTTCACCGACCACACGGATCCGGAGCTGGCCGAGGCCGTACGCCGGGGCAGGCGGCGGGAGTTCGCGGCGCACGGCTGGGCCGAGGAGGACGTCCCGGACCCGCAGGACCCGGCGACCCGGGACCGCTCCTGCCTGGACTGGTCCGAGCCGGAGAACGAGCCCCACGCGCGCGTGCTCGCCTGGTACCGAGAACTCATCGCCCTCCGGCACGACCAGGCGGACCTCACGGACCCCGACCTCTCGGACGTCAAGGTCGCCTACGACGAGGAGGGCCGCTGGCTGGCGTTCCGCCGGGGTGACGTCCGGGTGGCCGTGAACCTCGGCAAGGAGACCGCGTCGATCCCCCTCGGCACCGCTCATGTGCGCGTGCTGGCGGCATGGGAGCCGGTCGAAGTGCCGGGCGCGGACGGGCTGTTGAGCCTGCCGGGCGAGTCGTGCGTGGTGCTGACGCAGGAGTGATGCGGTACTGCTGCTTACGCGGTGGTGAGCGCTGACGCGGGAGTGATCCGTGGCGCTCACGCGGCAGGGATCACCGACACTGACGCACGAGTGATCAGTGATGCCGACGGGAGTGTGTGCTGACGCCGGAGCGGTCAGGCCTCGTCCCGTAGCTCCGTGACCCGTTCGAGGAGGATCGCCTCCCACGCGCGGTCCAGCTGGGAGCGCAGCGGCGGCAGCGGGTCGCTGCCGTGTCCCCGGAGGCGGTCGGCGAGGCGGATCAGGGCGTCGCAGCGGGCCAGCCACAGGCCGCGCAGGCAGGGTCGGGCGCCGTATCCGGCGAGGGTCGCCGCGCGGACGGCGGCGGGGGCGCCGACGGCGCGGGCGAGACCGGCGATGTCCTCCGCGGGGTCGCCGGCCAAGGCGTCGGCCCAGCCGAGGACGCCGCGTACGCGCCCGTCGGCGCTCACCACGAGACGATCCCCGGTAAGGCCGTGGTGGACGAGAACGGCGGCCCCGGACTGCGCCCCGAGCTGGACGGCGGCGGGCTCGGTGAGCTGGTGGAGCCGCGCGGCGTCGAACTCGTCGGCCGCGCCCAGCTGTTCGGCGGCCCGTGCGGCGGCGGCCCGCAGCCCCTCCAGGGAACGGGGCGCGGCACGGGGGACCCCGAGGGCCTCGGCCTGGCGTACGGGCACTTCGCGCAGCCCTGTGAGCAGCCCCGCCAGATCGGCCTCCCCCACGGCGGAGACGTCGTGCCGCTCGCCGGAGCCGCCGGGAATCAGGGTGTCGAGCGTGTATGTCAGACCGCTCGCCCACTCGCCGTGCGCGATGCTCGCCGGGACGGCGACCGGCAGGTGCGGGCGGACCACGTCCCGCAGGCGCAGCTCGCGCCGCTGGCGTACGGAGGCCTCGCGGTCCGGGGCGAGGCGCAGCACATGGCGCGTGCCGACGTACCAGGTGGCGGGCTCCGCGCCCGTGCCGACGGGCCGGATATCGGATCTGCCGCCGTCCGGGAGCAGGGAGCGGACGAGGCGTCGCACGGTGTCCGCGGTGGGTGTCGTTGCCTGGGTCATGGTCGTGCCGTCGCCGTTCGGTGTCCCGGTCTCCGTAGGTCAAAAGGGCTACGGTCAGCATCCTGCCCGGACAGCGGGGGCGACGCGAGCCGGTGAACAGCACTTTCCGGGGCAGCCACCCGACGACGGAATCAGCTCTCCAGCGCCAGCCGCGCCCCCAGAAGCAGCAGTACGCCTCCGGAGACCTGGTCCAGCCTGCGCCGCACCCCTGCACGGGACAGCACCGTCTTCATCCGGCCCACGAACCACACGTACAGGCCGTAGTAGCCGACCTCGAAGACCGCCCAGAGTGCGGCGAGCCCCACCATGGCGGGCAGATGCGGCGCTCCCTCCGGCACGAATTGCGGGAGGAAGGACATGGCGAAGATGGCCGCCTTCGGGTTGGCGAGATTGAGCAGGAGCCCGCCCCGGTAGGAGGACCAGCCGCTCTTCTCGACGGCTTCCGCTCCATCCGCGTCCGCCGCGCCCTTGGCGTGCCGCGCCTGCCACAGCGTCTGCACACCGAAGACGACGAGCACTACGGCGCCGACGATGCGCATCACGTCGTACGCCACTTCCGATGCCGCCAGCAGCGCCGTCAACCCGAACGCCGCGAAGATCCCCCAGAGGAAGACACCGGTTTCGTTGCCGAGCACGGTCAGAAAGCCGGAACGTCTGCTGCGGATCGACTGCTTGATGATCAGTACGGTGCTCGGACCGGGCGAGGCGGCGATGAGCAGACAGGCGCCGAGGAAGGCGAGCAGGGTGCTGAGCATGGGGCCATCGTCGCCTGCGGGCGGGTGCGGGGCCAGTTCTTTTCCCGGGCCTGGCCGGTCGTACGGGCGCAGTGACTTTGACGGTGGTTTGGGCGGTCTTCGGCGGCCGTACACCGCGCTGTCGGCCGTCCGACAGGCTCCCTTCACCGTCAGCCGCGAGTCCTCCCAAACCCCTTGTGGCAGTGGCATCTACGCGCAGAGACTACGGGAGTTCACGCGTCCCCCTCCTCCTCCGGAGCCCCGATGAACCACCCCAGACCGCAACGTCCACCGTTCTCGCGCCGTGCCGCCCTCGCCGGTCTCGCCTCAGCCGCGCTGGCCGGTACGACGGCGCTCAGTGCGGACGCGTCCGCCGCGTCCGCGGGCTCGAACCGACGGACCGTCCGTTTCGCCACGTTCAACGCCTCGCTGAACCGCGGCACTCAGGGCGCCCTCGTCGCGGATCTGTCCACGCCGGACAATCAGCAGGCGCGGAACGCCGCCGAGACGATTCAGCGTGTCGACCCCGACGTTCTGCTGATCAACGAGTTCGACCACGACGAGGACGGCGCGGCGGCCCGGCTGTTCCTGCGCAACTACCTGGCCGTCGGCCAGAACGGGGCGAAGCCGGTCCGTTATCCGTTCAGCTTCACCGCACCCGTGAACACGGGTGCGGCCTCCGGCGTGGACCTCGACGGCAAGAACGGTGCCGTCACCACGCCGGGGTCCGATGCGTACGGGCAGGACGCGTTCGGGTACGGCTGGTTTCCGGGGCAGTACGGGATGCTCGTGCTCTCCAAGTACCCGATCGATGTCCGGGCGGCCCGTACGTTCCAGCACTTCCTGTGGAAGGACATGCCCGGGAACGTCATGCCGCCGGGTTACTACAGCGAGGCGGCCCGGGCGATTTTCCGGCTCTCCTCAAAGAGCCACTGGGATCTGCCGGTCCGGCTCGGCCCCGGCCGGTCCTCCACCGTCCACTTCCTCGTCTCGCATCCGACTCCGCCCACCTTCGACGGCCCGGAGGACCGTAACGGCCGTCGCAACCACGATGAGATCCGCCTCTGGGCGGACTACATCGGCGGTCGCCGCCGCAGCGCGTACCTCTACGACGACAAGGGCGTACGGGGCGGTCTGCGGCCCGGGGCGCGGTTTGTGATCGCCGGTGATCTGAACGCCGACCCGCACGACGGTGACAGCTACGACAAGGCCGTACTTCAACTCCTCGACCACAAGGCGGTCAACCTGCCCGCCACGCCTCCCGCTGCCGCAGGCGGCGAAGAGGCGGCCCGCCTCCAGGGCGGCGCCAACACCTCCCACACCGGCAACCCGGCTTACGACACCTCCGACTTCAACGACAACGCCCCCGGCAACCTCCGCGTCGACCACGTCATCCCGTCCCGCGGCCTCGTCCCGGTCGGGAACGGCATCTTCTGGCCGACGTCGGACGATCCGCTGTACCGGTTGGTCGGCGGCGGCACGACGGTGCCGACGTCGGACCACCGGCTGGTGTGGCAGGACGTACGGCTGGGCTGAGGGCAGAGGGCGAGACACGGCACGGGCGGGCGTTGCAGAGGCGGCTCGAGACCGCCCTGCAACGGCAACGGCAACGGCCGTACGTGTCAGTGCTGTTGAGGCTTCTGTGGCGTCGCCTCACTCGGGCGTACGACCACGTACCCCTCACCCTGCAGCACCAGCTGCACCGCCTCCCCCGAGCCGCCGCGCAGCATCGAGCCGATGGACTGCGAACGGTGCAGGGACGTCTGGAGGTTGGCGGTCCAGCCGACGATCGCGTCCGTGTCGACGTACACCGGGTACTGCGGCGAGACCGGGATGACCAGCGGATTGCCCTCGCAGACGAGGCCGAGCCTGCCCTGCCCGGTGAAGACGCTGTTGAACAGGCCGCCGCCGGTCATGCCCGCGCCCTTCACGGTCTTGATCTCGTACTGCAGGGAGGCGTCGAAGCACAGGACGTTGCGCCCGTTGACGGTGAAGACGTCACCCGGGTCGATGTCCACGATGAAACAGTTCTGTGCCTCCTGCGCGAACCAGGCCTCTCCCTGCCCGCGGACCGCCATGAGCGCCAGCCCCTCCCCGGTGACGGCGCGCTTGAGCATGCCGCCGACTCCCTGGCCCTTGCGCTCGAACTGCAGGTTTCCCCGGTAGGCGATCATCGCCCCCTGTCGCGCGAGCATTTCGCCGTTGATCATGTATCGGATCGACTTGGCGTTCTGCACGCTCATGCCCACGGTGGTGGCGGGCTGCACCATGTACTCGCTGGAAAACAGATCACCCTTCATTCGGGCATCGTGTCCCGGACGTGCACGTTCCGCCAAGAGTTATTGCCACGACGCGCCGCAGGAACGCAGACGTACACGCACCGCGTGAACGAAGGGCGGGGCGGCCGACGCCCGCTCGCGTCGGCCGCCCCTGTGGGGGGTGGCGGTCTGTGGCTGCCAGAAGGTCAGCAGCAGGTCGTCATGAGGCCCTTCAGAAGGTCAGCTTCCAGCTGTTGAGCCTGCCGGTGTCGGCGGAGGCGACGTCCTGGACGCGGAGCTTCCACGTGCCGTTGGCGGTCTCGCTGGAGGCGTTGACCGTGTAGGTGGTCTTGACGTCGTCGGCCGAGTCCGAGCCGCTGGACTTGAGGCGGTACGCCGTCCCGTCCGGGGCGATGAGGTCGAGTACCAGGTCACCGCGGTAGGTGTGGGTGATGTCGACGCCGACCTGGAGGGCCGAGGGCGCGGTGCCCGTGCGGCCGGTGACGGCGATCGGGGACTCCACGGCCGAGCCGTTGTCCGGGATGGAGAGGGCCGAGGTGCTGGTGAAGGTGGTGCCCCCCGTGGAGCCGCCGGTCCCGCTCACCGCCTGCACCGTCTTGGCCGCGTCCGCCAGACCCGCACCACAGCCGCCCGAGCAAGTACCGGGCAGAGCACGCGAGTTGGTCTTGATCGCGGACTCGATCTGGGCCGGGGTCAGCGAGGACTTCGCCGACTTGGCCAGCGCCGCGAGGCCCGCGACGTGCGGGGCGGCCATGCTGGTGCCCTGGTAGTAGGCGTACGACTCCGAAGACGGGCCCTGCGCACCGGAGTTCAGCGTGGACAGGATGCCGTTGGCGGTGGTGGTCCTGGTCTCGCCGCCGGGGGCCGCGATGTCCACGGTCGAGCCGAAGTTGGAGTAGTAGGTCCGGGAGCCGGCGCGGTTGAGCGCGGCCACGGAGATGACGTTGTTGCAGCTCGCCGGCGAGTAGTTGGCCGCGTTGGCGTTGCTGTTGCCCGCCGCGACGACGACCGTGGTGCCGCGGTTCACGGCGTTGTTGATCGCGGTCTGGGTGGCGCTGGTGCAGGCGCCGCCACCGCCGAGGCTCATGTTGATGACCTTGGCGACGTTGGTGTTGGCGGGCACGCCGGAGACGGTGCCGCCGGAGGCCCAGGTGATGGCGTCGATGATGTCGGAGTCGTAGCCGCCGCACTTGCCGAGGACGCGCACCGGGGAGATCTTCGCGTTGTACGCGATGCCGGCGACGCCCTTGCCGTTGTTGGTGGCGGCGGCGATGGTGCCGGCGACGTGGGTGCCGTGCCAGGAGGAGGTGCTGCCCTCGGCCTGGTCGCACTCGCCGTCCGCGTACCAGTCGCCCGGGTCGGCCGGGTTGCTGTCACGTCCGTTGCCGTCGACCGCGACGGCGGGGTCGGCGATGAAGTCGTAGCCGCCGACGATGTTCGCGGCGAGGTCGGAGTGGGTGACGTAGCCGGTGTCGATCACGGCGACGGTGACGCCACTGCCCGTGCTGGTGTCCCAGGCGCCGGGCACGCGCATGCCCGCGGTGGACTCGAACAGGTCCCACTGCTTGCTGTACTCGGTGTCGTTCGGGTCCGCGAGGGGCTTGTTGAGGCGGTCCGGTACGACGTACGCGACCTGCGGGTCGGCCTGGTACTCGGCGACGACGTCGGCGACCGCGGCCTTGCTGAGCTTCTTGCCCAGGTCGACGAGCGCGGCGCCGGTGCCGAGGCGGCGCTGGAAGTCGAGGTTCTCGCCCGCGTCCTTGCCCTTGGCCTCGGCGTCTTCGGCGGCGTCCTTGTTCGACTTGGCCTCACTGGCGCCGGACTTGTAGCCGACGATCAGCCGCTCGGCGGGGGCGGCCACGGCGGAGGCGGCGGCCGTGGTCTGCTCGGCGGCGGCAGCCTTGGTCTGCCCGGTGGGGACGGCGGCGGCCGAGGTGGCGGTGCCTGCCAGCAGCGTCGCGGATATCGCGGTGACGGATATCAGCGTCCGTCTCGCGGAGCGTGAAGTACGCAAGAGTGTGTGCCTTTCGGGGGCCGGCTCCGGGGCGAGCGCCCAGCGCGACGCGACGGAGCAGCGTTCGAATCGCTTCGTCGTCGAAGCGGCGGGGGGTGCGATCGAAAACACGGGTGCGATCGGAAAGACGCGGTGGCCGGCCAGGCGCGAGCGACCCTTATGGGGGTGACCCATGAGTCAGCTGTGTTCGAACAATAGGCGGGGCTGTGATTCTCCGGATACGGGGAAAACCCTCGATCCCCGCTGGGGATCCCCCTGCGGGCCGCCCGGTTGAGGACCGGAAGACACCGCTTTCCGCCCCTCGGTCCGCTCTCGTCCCGTCGCGGCGTTCTCGGAGCGGCCGGTGCGGTCGGTCTCGGCGCCTTGTTCACGGCGTGTGGCGGTGAAGGAGTCGAAGGCCGTGACTGCGTCACAGCGAACCGGTGCCTGTGTCAGGCGTCGGCTGAAGCGAGGAACTGGGTGGCGGCGAGTTCGGCGTAGAGCGGATCGGCGGCCACGAGTTCGCGATGGGTGCCGACGGCCCGTACCTCACCCGCGTCCATGACGACGATGCGGTCGGCCATGGTGACCGTGGACAGCCGGTGCGCGACGACCAACACCGTGGTCGTACGGGCGACATCGGCGACGGTGTCGCGCAGCGCTGCTTCGTTGACCGCGTCGAGCTGGCTGGTGGCCTCGTCGAGCAGCAGCAGCCGGGGTCGTCTCAGCAGAGCGCGGGCTATGGCGACCCGCTGACGCTCGCCACCGGAGAGCTTGGTGCCGCGGTGACCGACAAGGGTGCCCATGCCGTTCGGCAGCCGGTCGACGAGACCGTCGAGACGAGTGGTCTTCAGCGCGCGGAGCAGATCGTCCTCCCCGGCGTCGGGATTGCCGAGCAGGAGGTTGTCGCGGAGGCTGCCGGAGAGAACGGGCGCGTCCTGCTCCACATACCCGATGGCGGACCGGAGCCTGGACACATCCCAGTCCGCGAGGTCCTGGCCGTCCAGTGTGATCAGGCCCTCTCCAGGGTCGTAGAACCGCTCGATGAGGGAGAAGACGGTGGTCTTGCCCGCGCCGGACGGCCCGACGAAGGCGGTCATGCCGCGCGGCGGGACGGTGAAGGTCACTCCGTGGTGGACGTACGGCAGGTCGTCGGCGTACCGGAAGCGGACGTTCTCGAAGGCGACCGCGGCGGGTTCGGCGCCGGGCAGGGACAGCGGCGCGGGTGCGCTCGCCGGCTCGGCGGGCAGCCGCCGGGCCTCCTCGATCCGGGCCAGGGCCGCCGCACCGGTCTGGTACTGCGCGACGGCGCCGACGACCTGCTGGATCGGCGACATGAGATAGAAGACGAACAGCAAGAAGGCGACCAGCGTGCCGATGTCGATGGCACCCGTCGCGACCCGCGCCCCGCCGACCGCGAGCACGGTGATGAACGCGACCTGAATCGACAGACCGGCCGTGTTCCCGGCCAGCGCCGACCACTTGGCGGCCTTCACGCTCTGCCGCCACGACTCCTGGGCGGCGGCATGCACGGCCTGCTCCTCCCGGTGCTCGGCCCCGGACGCCTTGACGGTACGCAGCGCGCCCAGGATCCGCTCCAGTGCGGCACCCATCGCACCGACCGCGTTCTGCGCCTGCCTGCTGGCCCGGTTGATGCGGGGCACGATCACCCCGATCACCACGCTCGCGCCGATCACCACGCCCAGGGTGACGGCGAACAGCACCGGGTCGACCAGACCCATCATCACGAGCGTGGCGAGCAGGGTCAGTCCGCCCGTACCGATGCCGACCAGCGAATCCGTGGTGACCTCGCGCAGCAGTGTGGTGTCGGAGGTGATCCGGGCCATCAGATCGCCGGGTTCGCTGCGGTCGACGGCGGAGATACGCAGCCGCAGCAGATGCGACACCAGCGCGCGCCGCGCCCCGAGCACCACGGATTCGGCGGTGTACCGCAGTACGTAGCCACCGAGCGCGCCGATCGCGGCGTTGGCGATCACGAGTGCGGACATCGCCAGCAACGCTCCGGTGATGGCCCGGTCGTGCTGCAGGTCGTCGATCAAGCCGCGGGCCACCAACGGCAGTGCGAGCCCGGTGGCGCCGGTCATCAACGACAGCACTGCCCCGCCGAGCAGCGCCCAGCGGTGCGGCCGCACATAGCCGAGCAGCAGCTGCCACGGCGGCACGGCGGGCGGGACGGACGGCTCGGAATCCGGCACGGCGCTCCCCCGTCTTGCATTGATGACACCCTGACGTGGGTGGAACTGTAGCCGTACGCTGGTCGCCACTGACAAGACGATTTACGACGTACGACGAACTCGACGGCAGCTGGTGGCGATCGGGAGGTCACGGGGGTGGAAGGGCGCAGCCCTGCACGGGTTCGCAATGAGTTGGTGGCCGAAGTCGTCGACGTATTGCAGGAGTCGGCCACGGTCCGGCATGGGAGCAGTGTCGAGTTATGGGTGAGCATGCTGGGCCAGGAACTGGCCACGCCGGTGGAGCCGTTACGGAACGAGGCGCTGCGTCCGTGGCTGCTGCGTCTGGTGGAGAGCTGCACTCAGATCTCTGACGGCTTGTCATGTCTGGTGCGCTGCCTGAGATATGTCGAGCAGCAGTCCGTCGCCATCGCCTCGTTGCGACGTCTGGTGGACGAGTGGGAGGCGGTGGATTTCTTCGACGGCGCGGACCTGCATCCACTGCGGCCGGTGCTGCGCGAGATGCGGTCGTCGGCGGGGCTCGCGGCGATGGTGCGGCGGGCCAGCCGGTCGCGTATCCAGGAGTTGCCCGAGTGGTGCGACACGGGCTGGGCTGTCTTCCTGCGGCTGGCCGGGGACAATTCGGCCGCGAACGAACTGCCGGTGAGCATGGCGTTCCTGGCGCTGGCCGCCGATCAGCTCGTGGAGGACGGGCAGGCGGAGTCGGCGGAACTGCTGCGCCGCTGGAACCGTGGGCAGGCCCGCGCGTGGGGGCTGGAGGACAAGATGGCGGACTGGCAGCGCGGTGGCGTCGTCCAGGCGCCGCCCTCCCTGGTGCCGGCCTATCTGATGATCCAGTTCGAGCCCGATGGTGTGGACCGCGACCGTTACTACCTCTCCCACTGGCGGCAGTCGGACGCGGAAGGCTGGCATCCCGTTCCGGGCGAGACGCTGCACCTGCACCGCGACGAACTTCCCGGCGAGGTCGAGCAGCTCATCGAGCAGACCGAGGAGCGATGGGCGGACCTGAGGCAACCGGTCGTCCTCGAGTTCATCCTCCCGTGGGAATTGCTGGGCGAGCCGGTGGAGTGGTGGCACAAGGAGTCGTCCTCGCCGTCTCCGACACCGCTGGTGATGGACTACGCCGTCCTGGTCCGTAGCTTCGAGCGGCTGCGCAAGGCGGCCTGGCACCGGCCCTGGCACAAGAAGTGGCGTCACCTCAAGGAGAAGCCGGCGGACAGCCACTCGTACTGGAACCGTCCCGGCCGGTCGCACTTCCACCTTGAGCTGGAGTTGAAGGAGGACGAGCACGCGGTGTGTCTGGTGCTCAGCCAGCCACCGGGCACCGAATCGCCGACCGGCCAGCAGGAGTACATGGCGGCTCTGCGCGCCGGCATACCGGCGATGATCTGGCATCGCGGCGACTGCGACGACCCTGCTTTCAAGGAGGCGGTCGCCGACATCGTGCAGGACAGGGGGCTGGCCGGCCTGGTGGAGCGGGCCGGAAAATGGCGCAAGGAAGCTCTGGCGGTGGGGCCCGAGGGCTGGGACAACCACGTGGGGCGCCATCTCGCGATCCTGGTCGACGACCCGGAGCGCAGACCCGGTGCCCCCGGACCGGACCGTGCGCCGGTGAAGCCTTGAACGGCCGGCACGGACGCACATCCGCGGCCCGCGCACACGGCGAAGGAGGGGTCACGCCGTGAACCAGCATGCCTCCACTGCCGCACATGTGTTCCACCCGGACGCCGTGACCCCAGGCATGCCGGGCATGCTTTTGCGCACGCCTCGCATGAGCCCCCGCACGCACTTGCCCGGAGAGCGGACGCACTGCGAGGCTTTGCCTGTGGACGTCACGCATGCCCGCGGTCTGCGGGACTCCGCGAAACTCTCACCGTCACTTCGACGCTTTGAGAGCACCCATGCACGATGACGACGGGCAGCGGCCGGCACCGGCCACAAGGGCACGGCGGGAAGCCGCACACGTCCTGAGCAGGCTCGGCCGGCCGAGCGGACAGGAGCCCGCGGAGGCGGTCCTCGTCATCGACACCCACCTGACGATGAAGCTGTGGGACCGAGCCGTCGAGGAGCTGGCCGGTGAGCTGGATCGTACGGAGGGCTTCTCCCAGGTGCGGGTGGTGCGCCTGTTGGGGACGGACGAGACCGATCCGGCGCAGGTGCGTCTGGAGGAACCGCTCGGCGACGCCGTTCGGGTACGCCGCTTGGTACTGGTGCTGACCGACGGGCTGGCCGCCGGATGGAGATCGGGCGCGGTACTGCCCCTGCTGCGCGCATGGGGGCGAACGTGCTCCGTCGCCGTGGTCCACATGCTGCCGCAGCAGCTGTGGTTCCGTACGGGGCTCGACGTCTCCCGCGTGCGGATCCGCGCCCCGCGTGCCTGGGCGGCCAACAGCGAGTTGGACTGGGAACCGCGCGTCGCGCCGGTGGAGTTACCCGACACGAGTGAGCGCGACACCGAGGGGGACGACGCCGATGCCGTCGTCGTACCGGTCCTCGCGCTGACCAACAGCTGGGCGGCGGCCCTGACGCGCCTGGTCTCGGGGCAGGAGCCGCACTGGCTGGACCTGTCCGTCATTCAGGCCAGGGAGTGGAAGCGCAGGCCCGACGCCGCGCGCGCCCTCCCCTGGGCGGAGTACGTTCCCGACCCGCAGAGCACGGTGCCCGCGGCGGAACGTGTCTCGGACTTCCGGGCGGGCGCCTCCCCCACGGCGTTCACGCTCGCGACCCGGCTGTCCGCCGCGCCGTTGAGCCTTCCCGTCATCCACCGGATCGTGGAGACGACTCCGGGCGCGGGCCCGGTTCATGTGTCGGAACTGCTGATGAGTGGTCTGGTCCGGCCCGGCCGGGTGTGGGGCGAGGGCCCGGCGGATGTGGCGTTCACATTTGCTCCGGACATCCGCGAGGAACTCCTGGCACTGGGGCGTCGGAGTGACACCGCGCGGATTCTGCGTGACGTACGCGCGCTGCTGGCAGGGGACCAGGAGGAGGAAGCCGCCTCGCCTCTTCCGCCACCCGCCGAACCGCTGGACACCTTGGCGATGCCGCGCGTGAACAGTCGCAATATCGCATTCCTGCGCGTGGAGCTCGCTGCTCTGCGGGCGTTGAACGGTCGCTATGCGCAGCGTGCCGCCATGTTGGCCAGGGTGCTGCACTGGCACGATCGGCGATACGCGGTCAGCCTGGAGAAAACACCACATATTTCGACGGGCCCCGCACCGTCCGGGTCGGGGGCAGCTGAACACGGTGCTCCCCCCATTTCTCGTAACGTTTCTGAAGGAGCATCGGAGATGTCGACTAGGCCCCAGGGAACGGTGGAGGGGGACCGCACATCACAACCGCGCGTCTGGGGAAATCTGCCGCCCCGGAACCCCAATTTCACCGGCCGCATGGCGTTGCTGGAACAGCTTGACGAGCGTCTGCGGGAAGGCACGACCACGGTTCTGCCGGAAGCGATTCACGGTATGGGCGGTGTCGGCAAAACGCAGCTCGCCATCGAGTACGCGTATCGCCACCAGTCGGAGTACGACATCGTCTGGTGGATTCCGGCGGAACGGCCCGGTCAGATCGGGCAGGCACTGGTGGAGCTTGCCGGGCGCCTGGGTCTGGAGACCAGCACCGAAGCCAACATCGCCGGTCCCGCGGTCCGCGAGGCGCTGCGCGAGGGGCAGCCCTTCTCCCGCTGGCTGCTCATCTTCGACAATGCCGACAGTCCGGAGCAGGTACGTCACTATTTCCCCACCGGCGGCAACGGAACGATCCTTGTCACCTCCCGTAACCGACGGTGGGGGCTGGTCGGCGGATCCCTCGAAGTGGATGTGTTCACCCGCGAGGAGAGCAAGGAACTGCTGCGCCGCTCCGGGCCGCTCCTCGAGGACGACGAGGCCGATCGGCTGGCCGAGGCGCTGGGAGACCTGCCTCTGGCTCTGGAACAGGCTGCCGCCTGGCGGGCGGAGACGGGAATGCCCGCCTCCGAATATCTGCGGCTGTTCGAGAGCAAGCGCACCGAACTCCTCGAAGTGGCCCCGCCGCCGGACTACCAACTACCTGTCGCCGCGGCGTGGAATGTCTCCCTCGACCATCTGGAAACGCGCAGCCCGTCAGCCCTGCGGCTGTTGCAACTGTGCTCCTATTTCGCCCCGGACCCGATCTCCCGGTCCATCTTCTCGGGCCTCGGGAACAGCAGCATTTTCCCCGAGCTGGACGCGACGCTGAACGATCCGATGAGGCTCGCCCGGGCGATAAGGGAGGTGAACCGCTACTCCCTGGCGCGGATCGACCATCGCACGAATTCCATTGAGATGCACCGCCTGGTGCAACTGGTGCTGAACAACCGCATGACCCCCGAGGAGCAGTCCCGCATGCGCCATGGCGCCCACACCCTGCTGGCCGCCGCCGACCCGAAAAGTCCGACCAGTCCTGCCAGTTGGCCACGGTACGCGGAGCTCTACGGTCACGTCATCGCCTCCGACGCGATCAAGTCCGACCAGCCATGGGTGCGTCAGCTGGTCATGAATATCGCCAATTACCTCTACTACTGGGGCGACCACGGGGTGTCGCTCGACTTCTCCGAGCAGGCCTGGGAATCCTGGCGCACCATTTTCGGCGAGGAGGACCAGCAGACACTTCTCATGGGGCACTGGCTCTGCTTCGTGTACCTGATCGTGGGCCGCTTCGACGACGCGGCGAGGCTGGTGGCGCAGCTCAGGGAGATCTACGTGCGGACCGCCCCCGCCGACGGCGAGGACGCCCGAGAGGACGCCCTGGACGCGATGAACCTCGAAGCCGCCGTACGCCGCGCCGAAGGCAGGTTCGCCGCCGGGGCCGAGCTGGACGAGATCGCGTACGAGCGGGCCCGCAGGGCCTTCGGGGAGGACGACCCCAGCACCCTCAACACCGCCCACAACCTCGGGGTGAGCCTGCGTCTGACCGGTGATTTCCGCCGGGCCCTGGAGCTGGACCAGCACACGCTGGCACTCAAGCTGCGGGTGTTCGGCCGCGACGATCAGCGGACTCTGATCACCGAGAACTCCGTCGCCATCGACGTGCGGGAGATGGGGGACTACGTCGGTGCGCGGGCGCTCCAGGAAGCCGCACTGGATGCGTTCCGCGATGTCTTCGGCAGCGGAAACCCCGCCACCATCGATGTGATGCGCCAGCTCAGCGAAGCCTGCCGCAAGGCGGGCGACCACGCCCGCTCTCTCGAACTGGCCACGGAGGCCTACGGAAGGTTCACCCGGCGCTACGGCGACGCCCACCCCCAGTCTCTGTCCGCCGCGCTGGCCCTGTCGGTGGCCCTGCGCCAGAACGGCGACCTGCAGGCGGCCCGCGCACGAGGCGTCAACGCGTGCAAGGACTACCGCGAGGTCTACGATCCGAACCATCCGCATGTCCTCGCCTCGGACGTCAACCTCGCGGTCACCCTTCGGCTGCTCGGCCAGCCGGAGGAGGCGCACCGCCTGGACGAGACCGCTCTCGCATCCCTCACCGAGCGGCTCGGCACGGCTCATCCCACCACCCTCAACTGTGCGATCAACCTCGCCAGTGATCTCGCCGCTCTCGGCAACCATGCCGAGGCCCGCACCCGGGGCGAGACGACGCTGCCGCTGTGCCTGTCCACCTTCGGCCCGGACCACCCGACCACGTTGGCGTGCTCGTTGAACCTGGCGATGGACCTCATCGCCGTCGGTGCCGAGGAAGAGGGCACCGCACTGCGCCGGGACACTCTGGAGCGGATGGAGCAGGTTCTCGACGCCCCGCGGCTGCGAGCCGACCCGGGCACCGCACACCCGGCCACGCTGCAGGCCAAGGAAGGACAGCGGGCCAACTGCGACATCGACCCGCTGAGGCTGTGAAGGCCCCGGCCCTAGCCCTGGCCGCCCAGCCACTCCGCGAGGCGTACGGGGTCCGGGGCCCGGCCCGTGGCGGCCTCGATCGCCTCGTGCACGGCACGGGCCCGCTCCGGAAAGCTGAGCAGTAGGCGGGAGGCGGCATTCCGGACCTGCCCCTCACCGGCAAGTGCGCGCCCCAGACCGACCCAGGCCGCCACGGGTGCGCCCTTGCCGGAGAGCTGCGCGACGAAGGCGGCTCGGGCTCCGGCCCGGTCGTCGTGGGCCAGCAGGACGTCCGCCACGGTGACGCCCTCGACACCAGCGGTGGCTCCGGAGCCCTGGGCGGCAGCCTGCCCCCGGGCCCCGTCGGGCTCGCTGAGGCGATGCCGGATCAGGACGGCCGCGCTGTCCAGGAAGCGGACCTCACTGTCCGGCACCAGTTCGGGCTCGGCGGCGAGGCCGGCCGGCGCCCGGTCATCGCCCCGCTGCCAGGCCCGCACGGCCTCCTCCACGGCTTCGGCGGGAGGCCGCAGATGGTGCGCGCGCCAGCGGGCCCGGTGGTCGGCTGCCGCTTCCCGGGCCAGCTCCGACTCGGCGTCCGGCACCGGGTCGGCCAGCCACAGGGCGCACTGCTCGCGCAGCCCCTCGATCACGTGCCGCCCCAAGGGCGTCAGCCGTTCGTGACCGCGCACCAGATTCAGCGTGGACCACACCTGCGCACGCCACAGGGCGAACTCGAAATGCGCCGGCGAAGCCTGGGCGGCACCAGCGGCGTACCGGTGCACGCGCCAGAAACGGGTGACCCCCGTGAAGGCGTAGATCCCCTGCAGCAAGCCGCTCAGCGGGCGAGGATCATCCCGCCAAGGGGCGTAGAACAGCTCCTCCGGATCCTGCGCGGCCTGCGGGGCCTGGGCGTTGATCAGCGGTTGCAGGTGGATCAGGCCGCCCAGCTTGGTGTGCTGGAACTCGTGCACCAGCGTGGCGGCGAGTTGCGGCACGTCGTCCGGACAGGACGCTGTGACACCGCCGAACGCGTCCCCGGCCGTCTCACTGTGCGGCCGGAACCTTTCCCTCGCCGGCGTGGGAACCAGCGACAGCAACCCTCGCCGCATCCCCTCGGCGCTCTCCGGCTCGTCCCGCAGCAGGATCTCCCACGCCTCGGCGAGCATGCCGTCCCATGCCCCGGCCTCGGCGGCGGACAGGAGCCGCGGCCCGCTCGGACGGGGGAACGTCCGGTAGGGGTCCAGTTCGTCGAGGGGCAGGCGCTTAGGACGTTCTCCGGTCTCCAGTACGACGCGGCGTACCGCATGCCAGTCAGGGCTGTTCGCCTCCGCGTCCCGCGGGACCAGCACCTGGCCGCTCTCGGCGCTTATTCTCAACTCCCCTTGCCGCGCCTCGACTTGGGCCACGCTCCACGGCGCACGCGCGGGCAGCACCGCGCACCCCAGCGTCGGCAGCGGCACCAGGCCACGGCGCACCGGCACGGCCAACGAGAAGTCCAGACCGGCCCGGGCTCCGGCTGCGGCGGCCAGCGCCGACAGGTGCCCGAGCACCACCCACAGGGGAGCGTCCTCCGAGACCTTGCCTCGCATCTGACGCAGCGCGAGGGACACCCACATGCCCGTGGGCGGGGACATCAGGACGTCATCGAACACCGCCGGTGCCTGCCGCTGGACGCGTTCGAGGAGGGACCAGGCATCCCGGTGCGACAGCGCCGTCCCGGACGCCTGCGGTGGATCGCCTTCGGAAACGCCCTCATCGAGGGCCCTCAGAAGCAGCAGCCGGCGGCTGCGCTCGGCGGCCAGTATCTCCGCGACCGCGGCGGCGTCGCCCTCGCCTCGGGCAAGGGTCTGTAAGCTCACCGCCGACAGCCGGTGGAAAGGCAGGTCCGCCCGGGCCGCGGACTCATCCGGCATGGGTACTCTCCAGCACCGAGCCGATCCGCTCAGTCGAAACGTGACGGGTTGTGCCCCGACTCCGTGATGGACTGAGTGTTGTCGATGTGGTGCAGCAGCCGCTCCAGCGACTCGGCGATGGCCGTGTTGTCCATGGAGCGCAGCGCTTCAAGAGAAACCCCCGAGAGATCTACGAGACCGGACTCGACGGCAGGCAACGATCGCTCCACGGCTGCCAAGTCCCCTCCCGTAATTCCATGTCCGCGCGGTCCGTGCCCTCATCATGATGACCCAGCAGGGCTCAAGCCGAAACCCCGCGACCAGGCCGCCCCGCGAGATCGAGTCAGCCAAATCGCCGGGCCAGTCGGGCCGCCTCATGGTCGACTCGGGCCACTTCGGAGGACGGCCCCTCCAGCAGACGTACGGCCTCCAGGAGCTGATCGAGCGTGCCCGGATAGCGCAGACAGGTGCGCACGATCCCGTAGACGTCCATCCTCAGCCGGGGATCCCTCGGGCTGTTCGCCGCGATCTCCGCGCTGATGCTGTCGAGCAGCAGGGCCATGCTGTTCGCGTTGCGCAGCGAGGGAAGCGCCACCAAGGCGTCCACGAGGTCCGTGAGTTCTAGCAGCGGCACGTCGGGAGGCATACCGGTCAGACGGGTCAGACGGGTCCCACCTGCGACCGGCCCGGAATGTACGGGGTCTGCCGCAGACCCGAGCCGCTCACGCGCCGGCAGGCCGGCGTACCGGTGGAACCGCTCCAACTCGGCGGCGGACAGCACGTCGTACCAGTGCTCGACGCGGCTGGCAGCCAGCCTCCCCAGGCCGTCCGAGCGGTGATGGGCGCTCACCACTCCGATCACGGCACCGTCGCACCACACCACGGCACCCGACATTCCCTCCCAGGGGGAGCGCTCCGGTTCGCTGTCATCTCGTGGGGCGGCGACGGCGAGTTCAAGGGTGCCCTCGCGGCGGTTGGACAGTACGGAGACCGTTCCCGTGACGTGGCAGGAGTCCCGGTACTGGCTGGGAGCGCCGTCGTCGAGGAGGCGCATGCTGTCCTGCCGCAGTTTGAACCGGGGGAAGCCCACCGCGCTGAAGGGCAGCACCACGTCGGCATCGGGCACCGCGGCATAGCGAGGCTGCTCGGTGCCGCCGGGCGCGGGCGGCGCGCCCGTGATCTCGAGCAGTGCGACATCGGCGGCCTCGGCGAAGAGCACGACGTGGGCGTCGGCGGTCCACTCCCCCGGCCGGTCGGCGTCGACGCGCACCCGCACCGACGTCGCCGGCCCCTCCACCACGTGCGCCGCCGTCAGCACGCACCGCTCCGCCACCCGGTAGCCGGACCCACGCCGCCCGGACCGTCCACCGGGCCTGCTCACGAGTACTTCGGCGACCCGCACCGCCGCCAAACCCTGTGCGCTTGCCTGTGCCTGAGCTGACATCGGGCCGGCTCAGCGCTCGCGTTCCGCTTGTTCGCCGCTCACCCGTGGCCGCGCCCCGGAATCACGAAGGCGAGGCTCCAGGGTCAACGTGACCCGATGGGTGGTGCTGTTCCCCGTATGGCCGACGGCGCCGGCCTCCACGACCCAGAAGCGAACCCTGCCCTCCGCCGTACCGGACCGCTCCACGACGAACTCCGCCTCGAGCTCGACAGAGCCCAGCTCGAAGCGCAGCTCCTCGTCGCGCGCGGCGGACATGGCGGCGGTGAGTTCCGTACGCAACTGGGCGATCATTTCCGCGAGTTCAATCACATGCCCCCTTTACCCCCGGCGTGATCCCAGCACGCGTGGGGAGACAGCGAGGCATGGCACGACCCGGATGGCCTTTACGTCAAGGACGGATCGGCCGCATGGGCGTCGGCCGATCCGTCCTGGGGCTCTGGTACCGCCGGTGGTGTCGTCGCCTCCGTGGCCTCCGTCGCCTCCGTCGGCAGTTCGGCCCAGACGATGCGGCCGGACCCGTGGGGTGCGTCCCTGACGCCCCAGTCGCTGCTCAGCATGCCGACGAGCAGAAGCCCGCGGCCACCTTGGTCGTCGGGCTTCGGCTGTCTGCACGCGGGGAGCGTACGGCTGCGGTTCTGGTCCTCGACCTCGACATGGAGCCGGTCCCCGGCGGTGCGGAGTCTGCACACGATCAGGTCGCTCTCCGTGTGCGTGAGCGCGTTGGTGACCAGCTCGGAGGTCACCAGTACGGCGTTGTCGCAGGTCTCGCGGCTGATTGCCCATTCGCTCAGCAGCAGCCGCACGTTCCTGCGGGCCTCGGCCACCGAGACGGGGACGGCGGGCAGGCCGAACACGCCTGCCTTGTGGAGGAGTTGGTCACCGGAAAGTCGGCCCAGGGACTGAGGGAAGGAGGGCGAAACCATCGCCGTACGCCTTTCGTCTGCAGAGCACAACACTCCTGGTTGCGACCCTTGATCCCCCAACTGGGCTGCACAGCCCCTTCGTTCATCGGACTGGGGCCGTACGACCACTGTGACACCTGCCAACAACGTCCCGCAACCAGCAAGTTGAAAATTGCAATTTGTAGGGCGCAGGCCGCCCCAGTCGCCGATGATCGTGACAGACTGCAATGCGTTGGCCCGGACTACGGGTGAGGAGGTAAGGCGTGACCTCGGAAACCGACTGGGGCGGCGCGCCTTCCGTCCTGCGCATGATCCTCGGCAGGCAGCTCGAGGAGCTGCGCAGTCGGGCCGGTCTGACGTACGAGCAGGCGGCCACGGCGATCGGGGTGAGCCACTCCACGATCCGCCGGATGGAGTCCGCCAAGGTGGCCCGGCTCAGGCTCGCGGACGCCGAGAAGCTGCTCCAGGTCTATGGCGTGAAGGACCAGCAGGAGATCGACACCTTCCTGAAGTCGGTCCGCGAGGCCAACAAGCGCGGCTGGTGGCACACCTACCGTGACGTACTGCCCGACTGGTTCGCCGCGTATCTGAGCCTGGAACAGGCGGCGTTGCAGATCCGGGCGTACGAGGCGCAGTTCGTGCACGGACTGCTCCAGACCGAGGCCTACGCGCGCGCTCTGCTCGGCGCCGGCAATCCGCACGCTTCGGAGGAGGCCACCGAGCGCCGGGTCGCGCTGCGTATGCAGCGCCAGGAACTGCTGTCCCGTCCGAACCCGCCCCGTGTGTGGATCGTGATGGACGAGACGGTGCTGAGGTGGCCGGTCGGAGGACCCGAGGTGATGCGCGCCCAGGTCGACCACCTGATCACGCTGAACGCGCTGCCCCATGTGACCGTACAGATCATGCCGTTCAGCAACGGTCCGCATCCGGCGATGCGGGCCGGCGCCTTCCATCTCTTCCGGTTCAGGGCCAGGGAGTTGCCCGACATCGTGTATCTCAGCGGCCTGGTGGGCGCTGTGTATCTCGACAAGGCCGACGACGTCCTGGTCTATCGCGAGGCCCTGGACCGGCTGGGCGCGCAGTCGACGCCCGCCAGCAGGACCGAGGCTCTCCTCGGTGCGATACGCAAGGAGCTCTGACGTGTACTACCACCACATACACAACGGCATGCCGGCCCGTGATCTCGGCGCGCAGGACTGGCACAAGCCGTGGAGCGACGACGCGGGCGGCGCCTGCGTCGAAGTGAAGAAGCTGGGCGACGGAAGGGTGGCGGTGCGTCAGTCCACCGACCCGGGCGGCCCGGCGCTGGTCTTCACCGACCGCGAGATCACGAGCTTCCTGACGGGCGTGAAGGCGGGCGACGCCGACTTCCTGTTCTGATCAACTCCGGGCCCTGAAACGCCCCTGTCTGAAGGACCCGTCTCAAACACCTCCGTCTGAAACACCTCTCTGAAACACCCTTGTTGACCTACGACTTGACAGGAGGGGCCGCGTTGTCCGACAACGGATGGCCTGCCGACCGAATCGACACCGAGAGCGCGCACTCCGCGCGTATCTACGACTACATCCTCGGCGGAAAGGACTATTACCCCGCCGACAAGGAAGCCGGCGACGCCATGTCGCGGGAGTGGCCCGCCCTGCCGGTCCATATGCGGGCCAACCGCGATTGGATGAACCGTGCCGTGCGCTGGCTGGCCAAGGAGGCCGGGATACGCCAGTTCCTCGACATCGGCACGGGCATCCCCACCTCCCCCAACCTCCACGAGATCGCCCAGTCGGTGGCCCCCGAGTCCCGCGTCGTCTACGTGGACAACGACCCCATCGTCCTCACCCTCTCCCAGGGCCTGCTGGCCAGCGCGCCCGAGGGCAGGACGTCGTACATCGAGGCCGACTTCCAGCACCCGGAGGCCATCCTCGACTCCGCCGAGTTCCGCGAGACCCTCGACCTGTCCAAGCCGGTCGCGCTCACCGTCATCGCAATCGTCCACTTCGTCCTCGACGAGGACGGCGCGGTCGGCATCGTCCGCCGCCTCCTCGAACCACTCCCCTCCGGCAGCTACCTCGCGATGTCCATCGGCACCGCCGAGTTCGCACCCGAGGAGGTGGGCCGCGTCGCACGCGAGTACGCGGCGCGCAACATGCCCATGCGGCTGCGTACATTCCCGGAGGCCGAGGAATTCTTCGAGGGCCTCGAACTGGTGGAGCCGGGGATCACGCAGGTCCACAAGTGGCATCCGGACGGCAGCGATTCGGAGCCCATCCGGGACGAGGACATCGCTATGTACGGGGCGGTGGCTCGTAAGCCCTGAGCTACGTCCGGCCCTGACTGCAGGCACCGTTGAATGTTCCATTCAGCATCTCTAGCATCACTTGGTGGGTCCATTCACCCACTGAGGAGATCCCGTGCTCTTAGCCACTCGTGTCAGAGGTAGGAGACGGACGCGGCGACCGGCAATGCTGGTCGCCGCGCTGCTGACGGCCGTGGGGGTGACGGCCCCGCCGTCGTCGTCGGCGGCGGAGCTGCCGCCGAGCGCCGTTCCCAAGGTGTGGCCGACTCCCCAGAACATCAAGGCCGGTTCGGGTCGACTCACCGTGCCCGACCGGGTCGTGGAGGTCGTCGGTCCCCGGACCGACCCGTCGGCACGACGGCTCGTCGAGGCCGTTCTGCGCGACGCCGGAGCCGACAAGATCATCACCGCGAGCGCCGGGGACAAGCCCCCCGCCGCCGGGCTCACGGTCTACGTGGGCGGCCCGGACGAGAGCAACGCCACCGGGAAGGCGCTGAAACGCCTGGGCGCCGAGCCGCCGACAGGCCTGGCTTCGGGCGGTTACGTCCTGGCGTCCGGGCGCAAGGACGGACGGGCCCTCGTCGCCCTGTCCGGCGTCGACACCACCGGCACGTTCTACGCGGCCCAGACCCTGCGCCAGCTCGTCACCAAGACGCGCGGATCGCGTTCCGTACTCCCCGAAGTGGCCGTGCGGGACTGGCCGGCAGCCGCGCTGCGCGGGGTCATCGAGGGTTTCTACGGGACGCCCTGGTCGCACGCCGAGCGGCTGAACCAGCTGGACTTCTACGGTCGTACGAAGCAGAACGTCTACGTCTACTCGCCCAAGGACGACCCGTACCTGCGGGCGAAGTGGCGCGACGCCTACCCGTCCGCCGAACTGGCCCGGATCGAGGAGCTGGTGGACCGGGCCGACGCCAACCACGTCCGCTTCACGTACGCCCTGTCGCCGGGACTGTCGGTCTGCTACTCCTCGGACGCCGACATCAAGGCCCTCACCGCCAAGTTCGACTCGCTGTACGACGTCGGCGTGCGCTCCTTCGCGATCCCGCTCGACGACATCAGCTACACGAAGTGGAACTGCGACGCCGACGAGAAGGAGTTCGGCACCGGTGGCGGCGCGGCGGGCACCGCCCAGGCCCATCTGCTCAACAAGGTGTGGCAGGACTTCTCCGCCGACCACTCCGGCCTGCAACCGCTGGAAATGGTCCCCACCGAGTACTCCGACCTCGCCGACTCCCCCTACAAGAAGGCGCTGCGGGAGAAGCTCGACCCCTCCGTGGTGGTGGAGTGGACCGGCGTCGGCGTGATCGCGCCGAGCATCACCGCCGACCAGGTCGAGCAGGCCCGCAAGGTGTACGGCCACCCGATCCTGATCTGGGACAACTACCCGGTCAACGACTACGTCACCAGCCGCCTGCTCCTCGGCCCCTACACCGGCCGCGAACCCGCAGTGGCGGCGGCGGCAACCGGAGTGACCGCCAACCCCATGGTCCAGGGCGAGGCGAGCCGGATCGCCCTGTTCACCTCCGCCGACTACCTCTGGAACCCGGACGCCTACGACTCCCGTAAGTCCTTCCTCGCCTCCGTCCGCGACCTCGGCGGGCCCGCAGCGGCGAAATGGCTGCGGATCTTCGCCGAGAACAACTACTCCTCCCAGCTCGACGCGACCGAATCGCCCACGCTCACCCCGCTCATCGACGCCTTCCGCAAGGCGTACGAGCAGGACAGCGGCCTCGACCAGGCCGCCGAGGCGCTCAGGGCGTACTTCTCCGACATGGCCGCCACGCCCCGCGAACTGCGCGCCCGGCTCGACAACTCCGGCTTCCTGACGGAGACATCCGCCTGGCTGGACAAGCTCGGCCACTACGGCAGGGCGGGACAGACGGCCGTGGACCTGCTCCTGGCGAACAAGCGGGGCGACACCGACGCGGTCGCCACGTACTGGAAGAAGCTCAGGGCCGAGCGCAAGGAGCTGGACGCGATTCCCCAGCAGGTCTCGCCGGGAGTGATGGACCAGTTCCTCTACACGACGGTGATCGAGAACGCGCCCGACCCTGGCGTCGACATCTCCTTCGATCCCGGTTCCCTCGCCTTGAAGCCCGGCACGACCGCGACGGTGACCCTGGCTCTGACCGACAAGCGGTCCACGTCCGCCCGGACGGTCTCCTGGAAGCTCGACGTACCCGACGGCGTAACCGCCTCACCCGACGAGGGCAACCTGACCGTCCCCGCCGGAGGCAGCGCCTCCACCACCGTCACCTTCACGGCGCGAGACGGCGCCGCAGACGGGGTCCGCTCCGTCGTGGCGACGGGCTCGGCGGACGGCACGGCCGTCCTGGACCGGGCGATCCCGGTCCAGGTCGGCAACGGCACGGGCACGCCGCGGGCGCTGACGGCCAACTTCAGCAGCGCTTCCGTGAGCTCGATCGACCTGGACTCCGGGAAGAGCACCAACATCTCGGTGGGCAACAACCCGGGTGAGGTGATCCTCAGCGCGGACGGGCGTACCGCCTACGCCGCCAACCAGGGCTCGAACTCGGTCAGCGTCATCGATGTGGCGCGCGGCACGGTCACCGCCACGGTCGCCGTGGGCCGCGTCCCCGCCGGGCTCGCGCTCACGCCGGACGGCGGCACGCTCTGGGTCGCCAACTATTCCGACAACACGGTCCAGCCGGTGGACACCGCCGACCTCAAGGCGGGCACCCCCGTCCCGGTCGGCTCCGGCCCGGAGAACATGGCGGTCACGCCTGACGGCAGGACGCTGTACGTGGCCGACATCCACGACAACACCGTGACACCGGTCGACCTGGCTGGCCAGAAGGCCGGCGCTCCCATCCCGGTCGGCCCCCGCCCCTTCAACGTGGTGGCCGCACCCGACGGCAAGACGGTGTACGTGTCCAACTCCGGTGGTTCGACGGTCACTCCGATCGACACGGCCACCAACGACACCGAGCCGACGCTCCTGGTCTCCGGCCAGGCCTACGGTCTCGCCCTGTCCCCCGACGGACGGACTCTGTGGGTCAGCCCCAGTACTGGCGACACCGTCACCCCCGTGGACACGGTCACCGGCATCCCCGGCACCACGATCAAGGTCGGCAGGTCCGCCTTCGACGTCGCCCTGGACTGGAACGGAGCCAAGGCCTACGTCACCACCGCCGACGGAAACGTCCTGGTACCGGTCGACACCTCGTCGGGCACCACCGGGTCGCCTCTGGCCACCGGCGCCTATCCGCTCGCGGTGGCGCTCACACCCGTACCTGTGGAGTAGCGGGCGTCAGCCCTCGGAGCCGCCGGGGACGCTGGCCGAGACGTAGACCAGCGGGCGTCGGCCGGCGGTCTCGCGAGCCTCGCCATCGACGGCCCGAGTCAACCTCAAGAGTTCCAGGTTCGGGCTGACACGCTCTCCCCCTAGCTTGGCCGAGGACAGAAATGACAATCCTCAACGGGGAGTGACCTGATGAGCAAGCTTCATCGTCTGGCCGGAGCCGCAGCTGCATCTGCGATCATGATCGGAACCCTGGCAGCGTCGCCTGCTGCTGCCGTCACCCCGCCCGAACTACCTGTCGCCGTCCAGGGCGCATGCAGCGGCACGGCCACCGACAGGGTCTCGGTCGTCGTCGACAAGGGGTACATCAGGACCCATTACTACAAGTCTTCCTCCGTCGTGAAGACCGTGAACCGGGGTGCATCCTTGGCTTTCTTCGAGGGCGTCAGGAACAGCTACGGAAATGAGTGGTTCAAGGTTCAGTACTCTGACCGCACCAACGACTGGTGTGGCTGGATCTACACAGGTTCCGTCTGGTGGGAGGACTGAGCTGGCCTCAGACGCCATCCGCTTATCGATCATGGGGTGGTCTGGTCGAACAGCGTTCCTGATCGGGTGATCACGTGAGAGCCGGCGCATGGCAGCAGGGCCTCTTGGTAGCTCGGGGGTGCGAACCAAACCAAGCACCAGGAGGCCCTGCTGTCTCAGCCTTTCGCGCTCGCGTGCGTGGAGTCCAACTCGCCTTCCCGGTCGTGTGACTGTCTCGCTATCGACGCGGTCCGCTATGTGGCCGACAATGGCGTCAAGTGGGCCAACCTGCCCGCGGGCTTCCCGCCGTATCGGCGCGTGCACCTGATGTAGGCGGACGGCGGTTATGCCGGGCCAGTCATCCGCTGCGTGACCGTCCCCCGCGCGTAGCGCCGTCCGGTGTCGATGCCGCCCCGGCGAGGGCGGTGCGCTTCCGGACCACCGTCCTGCGATGCGGGCAGGAGCAAGTCCTTCAGTTCCAGCTGGGTTCGGCGGGCACGCGGCAGCGCACCTGCTTCCCGATTGCCGAGCGCCGTACGTGCCATCCCGGTGCGAGCAGGTCGACCAGCCCGAGCCCACGCCCGGTCTCCGCCTCCGCGCTGTCGAGCGGTGTCGCCCGGCGCCTGGGCAGGGTGCAGGGTTCCGGGTCATGGACGTTCACCGCGACGACGCCGTGCGACGTCGCGTACACCTCGACCACTAGCGGCACGTAATCGCCGTACGCACGCACCGAGTTGCCCACGAGTTCGGAGAGGACGAGTTGCGCGGAGTCGACGGCGCCGACCTCCACGCCCTGTGCCAGCAGTTCGGTACTCGTCAATTGCCGTACTTGGCACAGGTTTTGAGGCGAGGCGCAGATGTGTGCGGTGAAGCCGTGGGGGCGGGAGCGCAGGTAGAAGCCGGGGATCGTTCGTGCAGGGGGTGCGGCGGCTGTGGCGGCGTCGAGGAGCGTGGTGAGGGGAGGAGTGGGGTGCATGGCGTTGGCCTCCTTGGCGGGCGGTTGGAACTGCCCCAGCTTCAGCCACACGTGAGACTTTCTCCCTCAGGTAGAAAATTTCCAACCCAAATGAGTGAAGTTCTCGCGACGGTGTGCGATCTCCTCACGAGCGTTGCCAGACTCCGCACATGCCCAACTCACCACTCGTACCGACCGTTCGACGCCGCCGACTGGGCGCGAGCCTGCGGCGCCTTCGTAATGAAGCGGGGATGACGCTCGACGCCGCTGCCGGAGCGATGGGCTGGAGGGCACCGAAGCTCTCGAAGATCGAGGGTGCCACCCAGTCAATCAGGCCCGCAGACGTGAGTTCCCTGCTGACCGTCTACGGCGTGAACGACACCAGGGTCAGGGACGCTCTGGGCGCCCTGGCACGGGACGCCGGGAAGAAGGGCTGGTGGCAGACGTACAGCGCGATCGTCTCTCCCACCTACGCCGACTACATCTCCCTCGAAACGGATGCCGAGACGATCTGCGCGTGGTCCCCGCTGGTTGTGCCGGGCCTGTTGCAGACAGCCGCCTACGCGCGCGAGACGATCGCCGGCGTGACCACATCACGCACGCCGGAGGAGGTCACCGCTCTGGCGGAGGTACGAATGGCCCGGCAGTCCGTACTCTCCCGTCCGGGTACGGCTCCGGAGCTGTGGGCCATCGTCCACGAGGCAGCACTGCACCAGCGCTTCGCCGTGCGTCCCCCGACCATGCGTGAGCAACTCCAGCGGCTCCTCGACGTGGCGGACATGCCGAACGTCACCGTCCAGTTGATGCCGCTGAACTCCACCGCGCACCCTGGCGTGGTGGGCGGCTTCACCCTGACCGGATTTCCCCAACCCATGCCATCTGTAGTGCTCTTGGAAAACCTCAGCGGCGCGACGTACGTTGAGGGCGACGACGCGACGCCCTTCGCCAAGGCCTTCGAACGCATCCGTGCGACGGCGCTTCCCGTGGAGGACTCGCTCGCGAGGATCGCCGAGTTGGAAGAGGGCCACCGGAAGTGACCGACCCCAGGGCTACGCTGTACGCATGTGACCTCACCGGGGCGATATGGCGCAAGGCATCCGCCAGCGGCGCGGAGCATGACTGTGTCGAGATCGCCGACAACATCCCCGCCCTCGTGCCGGTCCGCGACAGCAAGCGCCCCACCGGGCCAGTGATCACCTTCACCGCCTACGCCTGGCGCACTTTCATCGCCCACCTGGACTGAACCCCACGACGCCAGAGGTCAGCTAGCGGTACGCCGGATGCGCCCCGCGTAATGCTTCTCCAGTTCCAGGTTGCTCTCGAAGCCGCCGGGGACGTTGGCCGAGACGTACACCGGTGGGCGGCGGCCGGCGGTGAGTAGGAGCGAGGTCGCCTCGGCGACGGCCATCTGGACCAGCATCACGCCGGTGAGTGTGGACAGGGCGCATACGGCGCCGCCGTCGGGGAGTTCGAGGAGTGCGTCGCCGGGCGGGGCCGCGTTGTCGAGGACGACGTCGGCCAGGTCGGCGAGTTTCTTGCCGCTGGGGTGGGCGGCGGGGACGGCTCGCGTGTGGGCGACCGAGGTGATGGCCAGGAGGCGGTGGCCTTGTTCCTTGGCGTGCAGTGCCATCTCCACGATCACGTTGTTCACGCCGGAGTTGGAGATGATGACGAAGAGGTCCTCGGGGCGTGGGGCGGCGAGGTCGTAAATCCGCCGGGCGACACCGGGCTTGCGCTCCAGAAGCGGGTCGGCGAGGACGCCGGCGTCCTCGCCGCCGTACAGGACGAGGTCGGCGATGCTCAGCCGGTTGGTGGGCACCAGGCCGCCGGCGCGGCCCGCGACCTCCAGGACGATGGCCTGCGAGTGCCCCGTACCGAAGGCCTGGATGACGCCGTCCGCGCGCACGCAGTCGGCGATCAGCTCCGCGGCGCGCCGCACCTCGCCGCGCGCGGACCCGGTGATGCGGTCGAGGACGGCCAGGCTCTCGCGCGCGAAGCCGTCGGCGCTCACGGAGCCGGCGTTCACGGAGTCGCCGTTCACGGACTCGACAGACACGGGGTGCTCCCCACCGGTGGATTGAACCACCATCGCGTACATCCATACGTGAATGAATAAAACACACGGGGCGATCGTCGGGCAACATCCACTCCCGCGCCCACCACCCGCCCTGCACCCGACCCGCACCCGTCCCGCACCCGCCGGGTCCCTCCGGTTCTGAATTTCAATCAGGGAGTTATACGGTGGCTGTCACATTCTCGGCAGCCAGTACCAAGGAGATCGGATGCCCGCGACGGACGTCACCTCACTCATCCGCACCGAGCTGCCCCGGCTGGCCGGCTCCCTGCGGAAGGTGGGCGAGCTGATCCTGGAGGATCCGGCGGGCGTCACGCACTGCTCGGCCGCCGAGCTGGGCCGCAGGACCGGGACGTCCCAGGCGACGGTGACCCGTTTCTGCCGGGCCATCGGGCTCGACTCGTACCAGCATCTGCTGATCGAGCTGGCCCAGGAACGGGGGCGCGGCGAGGTCTCCGACTGGGGCAGCGCCGAGATCGGCCCGGACATCTCCCCGGACGACGACCTCGAACGGGTGGTCCAGGTCGTGGGCAGTGCCGACCTGCGCGCGGTGCAGCAGACCATCGACCGGATCGATCTCGACGCGATGGAGCGCGCGGCCCAGGCCGTCGCCCGCGCGCGGCGCATCGACATCTATGGCGTCGGCGGCAGCGGCGCGGTGGCACAGGAGACCGAGACCAGGCTCTTCCGCATCGGCTGCTCGGTGCGCGGCTGGACCGAGGTGCACGCCGCGGCCACCTCCGCGGCCCTGCTCACCCCGGCGGATGTCGCCGTCGGCATCTCGCACTCGGGCGCCACCCGCGAGACCATCGAGCCGTTCGAGCTCGCCAAGGAGCGCGGTGCCACGACGGTGGCGATCACTTCCGATCCGCGCTCGCCGCTCGCCAGGGCCGCCGACATCCGGCTCATTTCCACCTCCACGGAGACCATCTTTCCCGGGCGCACCGGCAGCATCGGCGGTCGGCACTCGGTGCTGGTGCTCATCGACTGCCTGTACGTACGGGTCGCCCAGCTCTCCTACCAGCGGGCGAGCGCTTCGCTGGCCCTGACCGACCACATCACCCCGCGGCATGCGGTGAAGTCCCGCCGCACTCGCTGAGGCGGCCCTTGCACGGGGTCCGCACTGCATGGATGAACCACCAATGACGCGCAGGCATGGTTGTTTGAACCATCCCCCGGTGTCAGGATGTGGCTCCGCCGAGCCCTCTCGTAGGAGACCCATGCGCGTCACCTCTGTCGAGTCGACCGAGCTCTTCGTCGGAACCACCGAGCAGCCGCGCCAAGTGGTCGCCGTCGAGCTGAGCCACCTCCCCGGCCGGACCGTCCGCCTCAGTGTCGAGGGCCCCGGCGTGACCGGCGAGACCGAGGCCACCACTGCCGAGGACGGCACCGTGCGCGCGGAGATCCCCGTGGTCAGCGAGCCCGGGCTCGCCGTCGGCGAGCGTCGCGAGATCACGGTGACCGCCGCCGACGGGGACCAACTCGCCTGCCACACCGGTGAGTTCACCGTCGCCGAGCCCGGCTGGACCATGTTCATGGTCAGCCACTTCCACTACGACCCCGTCTGGTGGAACACCCAGGCCGCGTACACCGAGACCTGGGACGTCGCCGACGACCCCACGACGAGCGGACTGCCGGCCCGTACCTTCGACTCGCGCGGCCAGTCCGGGATGAGCCTGGTGCGGGCCCACTGCGATCTGGCGCGGCGCGATCCGGCGTACACCTTCGTGCTCGCGGAGGTCGACTACCTCAAGCCGTACTGGGACGCCTTCCCGGAGGAGCGCGCCTTTCTGCGCCAACTGATCCGCACCGGTCGCGTCGAGATCATGGGCGGTACGTACAACGAGCCCAACACGAATCTCACCGGCGCCGAGGCGACCGTACGCAACGCGGTGTACGGCGACGGCTTCCAGCGAGCCGTCATGGGCGCATCCCCCGAAACCGCCTGGCAGCTGGACGCCTTCGGGCACGATCCCCAGTTCCCGGGACTGATGGCGGACGCGGGGCTGAGCTCCAGCTCGTGGGCGCGCGGGCCCTTCCACCAGTGGGGGCCGACGCTGTCGGTGTTCGGGGAGGAGCCGAGGGATCCGAACCGGATGCAGTTCCCGGCGGAGTTCTCCTGGATCGCTCCCTCGGGGCGCGGGCTGCTGACCGCGTACATGGTCAACCACTACGGGGCGGGCTGGGCGATCGACAACGCCCCCACCCTCCCCAGGGCCGAGCAGGCCGCGTACAAGCTGTTCAAGGGCCTCAAGCAGGTGGCGCTCACGCGCAATGTGCTGCTTCCGGTCGGCGGGGACTACGCGCCGCCGTGCCGTTGGGTGATGGACATCCACCGGGACTGGAACGCCCGTTACGTCTGGCCCCGCTTCATCAGCGCGATCCCGAGGGACTTCTTCGCAGCCGTTCGCGCGGAGCTCGACGAGGAAGGCCGCAAGGCCTCGCCGCAGACCCGGGACATGAACCCTGTCTACACCGGCAAGGACGTCTCGTACATCGATACCAAGCAGGCACAGCGGTACGGGGAGACGCTGCTCGCCGACGCGGAGGCGTGGGCGACGCTCGCCTCGATGGTCACCGGGCATCCGTATCCGGACGCGGCGCTCGACAAGGCGTGGCGGCAGCTGATCTACGGCGCCCATCACGACGCCGTCACCGGCTCCGAGTCCGACCAGGTCTATATCGATCTGCTGACGGGCTGGCGGGAGTTGTACGACCTGGCCGGGACGGTGCACGCCGACGCGACCGACGCCCTGGCCCGACGGGTCGCACAGCTCCCCGGCGGCACCCCGGACTTGGTTGTCTTCAACTCCGCCAACCGTGAGCGGCGGGACGTGCTCACCGTCGCCGACGCGGGTCTCGTACCGCTCGACGACACGGGTCTGCCACTGCCCGCCGTACGCGACGACGACGGCCAACTCCGCGTGGTCGTACCGCAGGTGCCGGGCATGGGCCTGCGCGCCCTGCCGCTCGCGGAGGGCTCCGTGGCTGGATGGACGCCGGACGAGGGGACGACCATCCGCAACGAGTTCTACGAGGTGACCGTCGATCCGGCGCGCGGCGGGGGCGTGAGCCGGTTGCGCGCAATGACGGAGGGTGGCCGCGACCTGCTGCGCGCCGGGGACATCGGCAACGAGCTGGTCGTGCAGGAGGAGTACCCGAGGCACCCGCGTTTCGGCGAGGGCCCCTGGCATCTCACGCCGACCGGCACGACCGTCGCCCGCAGCAGCGAGGTGACCGCCGACGTGCGGGTCGAGCACTCCCCCGCCGGATCCCGCATCACCGTCACCGCGGACCTCGGCCTCTTCCGCTACACCCAGCGGCTGTGCCTCTGGAAGGGGATCGCGCGACTCGACGTGTCGACCACCATCGACGGTTACGACGGGGCCGACCGGCTCATCCGGGTGCGGTGGCCGTCGGACGTGCGGGGCGGGCTGCCGGTGCACGAGGTGGCGGACGCGGTGATCGGGCGCGGGTTCGGATTCGTGGACGTCGACAGCGAACGGTTTCCGTGGACCTTGGACAATCCGGCGAACACCTGGTTCGGGCTCGGCTCCACCGCCCGGACCGAACTCCGGGACGACGCGGGCACGTTGCTCGGGCACCGGTCGATCGGCGTCGCCGAGTTGATCTACGGCTCCTGGGAGGAGGCCGGCGAGCTCGGGGCCCCGCTCGCGGCGGCCCTCGTCCGCGCGGGCGTCACGGCGACCTCGACGATCGCGGACGGTCCTCGGTACGGCGACCTGGAGGTCGACTCCAACCTCCCCGACATCCGTATCGCCGTCGGCGCTCCCGACCGCAACGCTGTGGTCTCCGAGGCGCTGGGCTGGGACCCGGCCGCCGGGCGCGAGCTGCGGCGGCAACTGGCCGAGCGGGGTGTGGCGGCGGTGTGGGTCGCGCCGCGCGCGGGGCTGCGCGAGGAGTGGGTGCCGGGTGCGGACCTCCGTGACCTGGAGCGGCTGCCGCTGCTCGTGGTGGCGGGCGCCCGCCCCGAGGACGACGCGAAGGCGGTCGCCGAGCTGGTGACCGACCTGGAGGAGGCGACGGTACGGGCCACCGCGGCGGGCGGTGGCGAGGCCCTGCCACCGGGTGACGCCTGGGACGGCCGCACCTTCGCCGTCCTCAACCGCGGCACGCCGGGCTGCGTGGTGACCTCCTCCGGCGACCTCTACATGTCCCTGATGCGCTCCTGCACCGGCTGGCCCTCGGGCATCTGGATCGACCCGCCCCGCCGCACCGCCCCCGACGGCTCGTCCTTCCAGCTCCAGCGCTGGTCCCACACCTTCGAGTACGCGGTGATGGGCGGCGAGGGCGACTGGCGCGAACTGCAACTCCCGCAGGCGGGCCATGAGTTCAACCATCCGCTCACGGCACGGTTGCGTGCGGCTGCCGACCGGGCAGCGGACGCCCCCGTACTGCCGAGGCGGACGGCTCTGCTGGCGCTTGAGCCGGAGGGCCAAGTACTCCTCGACGCCCTCAAGCCGCTCGGCTCCCCATTGGCGCGGGGCAGCGTGACACCGGCCGATCCGACGCGTGGGATCGCGGTGCGCATGCACGAGGTGTCGGGCCGGCCGGTTCCGGCGCGGGTGCGCGGGCCGCTGCCTTGGACGGGCGGCTCGCGGGCCGACGTTCTGGAGACGCCGGGGGAGCCACTGGTCCCGGAGGACGGTGTCCTCGGTGTCGGGCTGACCGGGTTCGAGGTCGCCACGGTTCTGGCGACACCCGGGGATGGCTGCCCCAGCGCGACGCAGGGGCCCGGGATCGCCGCGTACGAGCCCGCCCAGCCCGTCCCCACCCGGTACTGGCTGCACAACTCGGGCCCCGCGCCGCGTGGGAACATGCCCGTGACCGTGTACGTCTCGCCGAGCACGCTCACCGTAGACGGGCCCGTCACGGCGACCGTGCGGATCGCCTCGGAACTCACCGACGCACCGGTGTCGGGCGACGTGATCCTGCACGTACCGCCAGGCTGGGTCGCCGAACCCGCTCAACTGCCGTACGCGCTGGGCCCCGGCGGATTCACCCTCGCCGAGTGCACGGTGACACCCGCCGCCGATGCCGTTCCCGGCCGACACCGGCTCGCCGCGCGGCTGTCGTACGGCGGGCAGGTGTACGAGGATGCCGTGGCCCTCGATGTGCCGGGCGCGGTTCGGGAGGGCGAGATGGACGGGCGTACCGGTCAAACTCTCGTGTCGCAGTTGGGAGTTGAGTGGATCCGGGTGCGCAGGGGTGAGCGGACGCGAGTTCCGGTGAGCGTGCGCAACACGACCCGTGGTCCGATCAATGGCACCCTGTGGGCCGTTTCCTCGTGGGGCACGTGGCCCGGGGTGGGACCTGGCTGCCAGGGGTTCACGGTCGCGCCCGGGGAGCAGATGGAGTGCGTCATCGAGGTGGATGGCGGGGCGGTGCCGCCGGGCTCGTACTGGCTGCTGGCGAAGGTTGCCTGGCACGGCAACGTCGCCTACACCGAGGCAGTTCCGCTGGATGTGGCCCCGTGACGGGGCACGCACATGCAAATCCGCACATGCGTCCGCCCCTCGGTGCCGCCGCCCTGGTGCACGGCGAACCCCTCGCCGAGGAGCGCGTAGACGCCCTGCTGGAAGCCGTACCGCCGCGTGACCGCGAGGCGCGTCCCGAGGGCCTGGCGCATGCGGAGCGGCAGCGTCGGCGGTGGGCGACGCAGGTGGTCGTCGCGGACGAGCTGGCGCAACGGGCCTGCGCCGAACGGGGACTGACGACTCCTCAGGAAACCAAGCCCCGGCTGCTCGCCGTGGACGAGGCCGACGTCGCCGGACTCGGCAGCATCGTCGCGGTGGTACTCGCCTTCTCCGCCGCAGCCCGCACGCTGCTCGCCCGTCTCACCGACGAGCAGGACATCTCCGAAGCGGCGGTGCGGGACTACTACGACCGCAACCGGGACCGCTTCCTCACCCCGGAGGCCCTCCGGCGAGGGGCCGACCCCTTCGGCGGGGCGGCACCGGCCGACTTCCTGCCGTACGAGCGGGTGCGGGAGGGCATCGCCCGCGAGCTGCGACGGGCGGCGGGCCGGCGGGCCTTCTTCGCCTGGCTCGACGAGGCCCGTACCGGCGTCGTGTACGCCGTCGACCACGAGCACCCGGGCGACCCTTCTCACCCGGACCACGAGCACCGGCACTGACCGGCACCGGGCGTCGGCCCCAAGTACCGGTCCCGACCCCGAGCCGGAACCCAAAAGCAACACGTCGCCCCATTGACCTCCGATGAATTTAGGTCCACATTTTCATCAATCGGAGTCCAAGTTGGTGAATTGAACCAGCGACTGAACCAGCAGAAGCTGGTCGCAGGAGGGCAAAAATGCGCGCAAGAAGACTCACCGGATCCCTGGCCGGCCTCATCGTCCTGTCGCTGGCCGCGGCCGGCTGCGGTCTCTCCGGAGGCTCCGGGGACGGCGAGGCCACCGCCGGCGGCTGCAAGGTCGACAAGGGCAACGTCGGTTCCGGCAAGCTCACCGGGGACGTCAAGGGCAAGATCACCTTCCAGACGACCAACTTGAAGAAAGACTTCGGGACGTTCTTCAACGGGGTGATCAAGGCGTTCGAGAAGGAACACCCCGGCACCTCCGTCAAGTGGGTCGACGACCCGGGCGACGCCAAGTTCACCGAGCGGAACGTCGCCGACGCGCAGGCCTGCACGCTGCCCGACGTGATCAACCTCAACAAGGTCACCGCCACTGCCCTCACCAAGTCCGGCTACCTGCTCAACCTCGACGAGAAGGACCCCGACGCGTCGAAGCCCTTCGTGAAGGCGTTCTGGGACTCGAGCGCCCTGAAGGACGCCTCCGGCTCGGACATCCACACCGTGCTGCCCTGGTACACCGGCGGAATCAACCTGACGTACAACACCGACCTGCTGGAGAAGGCCGGTATCGACCCCAAGAAGCCGCCGACGACCATCTTCGGGCTGTTCGAGGACTACGAGAAGATCGCCAAATCGGCCAAGGGCAAGTACTACGCGACCATGGCCAACCCGATCTGGCGCATCCCGGCCGACTGGCAGCAGATGGACATCAAGGTGTACGCCGCCGACGGCAAGTCCTTCACCTTCGCCGACGACCCCAGGACCACCGAGTGGGTCGCCTGGATGAAGAAGCTGTACCAGGGAGGCGCGATGCCGAAGGACTCGCTGTCGTCCAGCGACGACCCCTCCACGCCCTACGGCAACGGCCAGGTGGCGTACGGGTCGACGAACCCCAGCTTCGTGCGCTTCGTGAAGCAGAACAGCCCGTCGGTCTACGACAAGACCGGCGTCGGCCAGTACCCGTTCGACCAGCTCGGCCACACTTCCGGCGCCCCGCAGTACATCGCGACCGCCGCGACCAGCAAGAATGCCCCCACCGCGCTGGCGTTCGCCAAGTTCCTGACCAACGCGGAGAATCAGCTGGCCTGGTGCAAGGACCCCAACGTCGTGATCTTCCCGACGACCACGGAGTCCCTGGACGACCCGTTCTTCACCACGGTGACCGGAAACGACCCCTTCAGTGAGGCCCGCAAGGTGGTCGCCGAGCAGCTCAAGACCGCCACCGCCGACGAGGTCGTCCTCTCCCCGGCGCAGCAGAACGCGATCGTGGCCCAGGTGCAGCTGGCCATGCAGGGCAAGAAGAGCCCCGAACAGGCGGTCAAGGACGCCCAGGACAAGGCCAACGAGCTGCTTACGCAGGGCAGTTGATGGCAGCGACACAGACCGCGAAGCCGACGGCCGGGCCAGGTGGGGCGAGCAGCGCCGCACCGGGCCCGGCCCCGGGCCGTCTGCGGCGTCTGGGCCGGGCGCTGCGGCCCGGGCCCGCGCCGGGCGCCAACGGCGCCGCCCTGTACCGCCGCTGGTGGCTGCCCTGGGTGTGGGCCCTTCCCGCCATCGCATGCGCGGCGGGCTTCGGCGTGTTTCCCTTCCTCAACACCCTCCTGCTGTCGTTCACCGACGCCAAGCCGCTCGGCGGCGCGGCGAACTTCGTCGGGCTGTCCAACTACACCCGCATGCTCGGCGACGACGACTTCTGGCTGGCGACCCGCAACAGCGTGCTGTACGCGGTGATCGTGGTGCCGCTGATGGTGCTGCTGCCGCTGCTGCTCGCCGTGCTGGTGGAGAAGAAGCTGCCCGGCATCGGGTTCTTCCGGTCCGCCTTCTACACGCCGGTGATCGCCTCCAGCGTGGTCGTCGGACTGAGCTGGCAGTGGCTGCTCAAGGACGAGGGACTGGTCAACACCTGGCTGGAGAAGGGACATCTGATCAGGGAGGCCATCCCCTTCCTGTCCGATCCGTGGCTGATCCTGCTGTCCGCGATGGGCCTGACTCTGTGGAAGGGGCTCGGCTGGTACATGATCTTCTACCTCGCCGCCCTGGGAAACGTCTCGCAGGACCTGCACGAGGCGGCGGCCATGGACGGCGCGGGCGCCGTCCGGCGCTTCTGGCACATCACCGTGCCGGGCGTGCGGCAGACGATGCTGCTGGTCGGCGTGCTGACGGGCATCGGCTCGCTACGGGTGTTCACCGAGATCTACATGCTCGGCAGCCCCACCGGCGGCCCGGGCGGCCAGGCCCGCACCCTGCCCTTCTACATCCGCGACGTCGGGCTCGATCCGCTCAGCGGCAACGCCGGGTACGGCGCCGCGGTCAGCGTCGCTCTGTTCGTACTGACCTTGGGCCTCACACTGCTGGCGCAGCGCCTCACCAGGGGGAATGAGGAATGACCACGAGCACCCCGACCGCCCCGAGCACCCCGGCCGCCCCGCGGCCCGCGCGGCGGCGCTTCCGCTGGCGGGACTACGGACGCCCCCGCGAGCTCGTGGTCCGCTATCTCCTGCTGCTGTTCGTGCTGGCGATCACCGTCGGCCCGCTGCTGTGGCAGTTCCTGGCTTCGCTGAAGGGGACGACGGAGGACGTCTTCGGCGCGAACGCCACCCTCCTGCCCCAGGAGCCGACGCTGCGGGCGTACCAACAGGTTTTCGACCAGGTGCCCGTGGCGACGTACATCAGAAACAGCATGATCGTGGTGGTGCTGTCCCTCGTCAGCCAGCTGCTGTTCTCCACCCTGGCCGGCTACATGCTGTCCAAACCGGCGTGGCGGGGCCGAAAGGCGGTCTGGGTCCTGCTGGTCGCCTCGATGATGTTCCCCTTCGAAGCGATCATGGTGTCCCTCTTTCTCAGCGTGAGGGACCTGGGACTGGTGGACAGCCTGGCGGGCGTATGGCTCCCGGGCTTCGTCGGCGCCATCAATGTCCTCATCATGCGGGCCGCGTTCCTCGCCGTCCCGCGGGAGATCGAGGATTCGGCCATGCTCGACGGGGCGGGAGAGTGGCAGCGTTTCCGGCTTCTGTACCTTCCGAGCGCCTTCGGTGCGATGTCGGTCGTCGCCATCAACACCTTCATCGCCGCCTGGGACGACTTCCTGTGGCCGCTGATCGTGCTGCGCTCCGAGGAGAACTTCACCCTCACGCTGGGACTGGCCCGGCTGCAGACCTCGTCGTTCGGCTACGACCAGCGGGTGGTGATGGCCGGGTCGGTGATCTCCCTGATTCCGGTGCTCGTGCTGTTCGCCATCACGCAACGGTGGTTCTACAAGGGCGTCGCGTCGGGAGCGGTGAAGTTCTGATCCACGCGGAACGGGACGGGTACCGCGGTCAGCGCGGCCCGGGCCGACTCGGCGATCCGGACCTCCAGCGTGCCGGGCAGCACGGCGGTCTCCAGGTCGGCGCCGACCTGGGCCAGTTGGTCGGCGCCGAGGGGGAACGTGACGGTACGGCACTCGCCGGGAGCGAGGTCGAGGGAGCGGAAGGCGCGTAGTTCGAGGGTGCGCGGCCACACGGGGGTGAGCAGCCGCCGTATGTACAGCTGGACGACGGTACGGCCCTGCCGCTCCCCCGTGTTGGTGACGTCGACCTCGACCGTGTGCTGCCCGAGGCGCGGTGGGCCGTACGCGAAGGTCGTGTACGACAGTCCGTGCCCGAAGGAGTACAGCGGCTCGGCGCTGTCGTCCACGTAGGCGCCGTACTCGGTGTCCTTGTGGTTGTAGTAGACGGGGAGTTGGGCCGCCGAGCGCGGGACGGAGACGGGCAGCCGGCCGGCCGGTTCCGCGTGCCCGAGCAGGACCTCGGCGATCGCATCTCCTCCCCACGGGCCCGGATACCAGACGGTGAGCAGTGCCGCCGCGAGGTCCGCCGCCTCCGGGACGGCGTGTGGGCGCCCCTGCACCAGGACCACCACGGCGGGGGTGCCGGTCGCCGAGGCGGCGCGCAACAGCTCGTACTGGGCGTCGCCGAGCCGCAGCCCGGCGAGGTCGACGCCCTCGCCACAGGTCATCTCGGAACCGGTCTGTTGTGCAGCCCCGTTGGCCGCGAAGCCGGTCTCCGGGGTACGGGCACTGCTGCCGCCGAGCACGAGCACGGCCAGGTCCGCGGCGTCGGCGAGGGCGACGGCTTCGGGTATGCCGGAGGTGTCGTCGCCGGTGAGGGCGCAGCCGCGGGCGTGGGTGATCTCCACCCCGGGCGGGGCGAGCCGCCGCAGCCCGTCGAGCACGCTCGTGCCGGTGCCGGGTCGTTGCGGGGCCGTGTAGTCGCCGAGTTGGTGTGCGGTGGTGGCGGCGTGCGGTCCCAGGACGGCGATACGGGTCGCGGTCGAGGGGATCGGGAGGGCGCCGCCATTGTTGTGGAGGAGGGTGACCGCGGCTCGGGCGAGGGCCGTGCTCAGATCCCGGCCGAGGGCTGCGAGGGCTGTGGGAGGGGTTGGCGACTGGTCTGCGGCACAGGGTCGTTCGAAGAGGCCGAGGCGGAACTTCAGGCGGAGGACTCGGGTGACGGCCGCGTCGAGGGTTTCCTCGCGTACGAGACCCCGCTCAACCGCCTCCTCCAGGTGCGTGAAGCCCTCGTCCCACAGGCTCAGGTCCACGCCGGAGTTCAGGGCGAGGGCGCCCGCCGAGACCGGGTCGCCGGTGATCCGGGCCAGCCGGTCCACGGCCAGTCCGTCTGCCATGACCAGCCCTTCGAAGCGCCAGCGGCGGCGGAGCAGGTCGTGCAGCAGGGCGCGGTTGCCGGAGCAGGGCATGCCGTCGGCCTCGTTGTACGCGGCCATGACGGCGGCGGCCCCGGCCCGGACACCGGCGCGGGCGGCGGGGAGGTGGATGTCGTGCAGCTCCCGCGGCCCGAGTTCGGACTCGGCGGAGTTGCGGCCGCCGATGGTGGCGCCCTGGCCGGCGAAGTGCTTCAGCACGACGGGTGCCTTGTCGGGGGCGAAGAGATCCCCGGGGTTCCCTTGCATGCCCCGTACGAGCGCCTCGGTGAGGCGGGACGCGAGGTACGGGTCCTCGCCGAAGCACTCCTCGGTGCGGCCCCAGCGGGGGTCGCGGGCGATGTCCAGTGCGGAGACCAGCGCCAAGTGGCCGCCGCGGTCCCGGAGTTCGGCTGCCGCGTGGGCCGCGGCGTGCTCGTACAGCTCGGGGTCCCACGTGGCGCCGACCGCCAGGTTCACCGGGAAGACGGTGCCGTCCAGTGCCATGTGACCGTGGGGCACCTCCTCGACGAACAGGGCGGGTATGCCGAGCCTGCTTTCGTTGACGACGTGGCGCTGGACCAGGTCGGCGAGCGCGGCGCTGCCCGCGGCGTCGACTCCGGTGGCGTGGTCCACGCCCGACCAGGCGTCGGCGCGCAGCAGGCCGTAGAGGGCGCCGAGCCCGGCGAAGCGCTCGGTTTCGGCGTACAGCGCCTCGGTCAGTTCGAACCCCGCCGGAGTGCGCCGGTAGGCGTTCCAGCCGTACATGCGCTGGTTGAGCTGGCCCACCTTCTCGCGCAGCGTCATTCGGCTGAGGAGGTCGCGGGTGCGGGTTTCTAGGGGGGCGGTGGGATTGCGATAGAGCATGGAGTGGTCGCTTCTCGGTGGGTGGGGGCGGGTCCGTCGTGGCCGGCATACGGCCCAGAGGCCACGTGAAGTCTCTTCACGGCATCCGAATGAGTTCGCTGATGCCCCGCGCCGCCAAGTACTCCCCGTCATCCGCCCGCGCGGCCAGTACCACCGCAGGACGGAGCCCTTCCGTACGTAGCCGCATCCACTCCTCGAAGTACGCGCCACCCGGTCCGGACACGGAACGGGTCGCGGGCGTGCAGTCCAGGATCAACGCGGTGTCGCGCGGCTGCGCCGAGTGTGAGCCGGTGCGCAGCTTCGCCACCGCGTCGGCGAGAGCCGAGGCGATGGGCTTGGCCCGGCCCGTGGAGTCGAAGAGGCCCAGGGTGTACTCCAGTTCCGGGAAGTCGGTCAGGGAGCGGTCCACGTCGTGGGAGCACCACCAGGTCACGCCCCACAGGTCCGTGCAGTCGGCCGCGTTCAGGACGGTCGCGCGGGCGAAATCCGGGGCGTCGGCCGCGGGGATGTGCGGCTCGGGCGCTCCGGTCTCCTGGACCCAGACAGGGCGGGCCGGTTCGCTGGCGTACGCCTTGGCGAGTTCGACTCCGTACTCGGCGAGGTGCAGTACCTGTGGGGAGCGGGGACCGTAGCGGCGTGCGCAGTCGGCCGAGAACACCCAGGGGTGGACGGTGGTCAGGTCGCCCTTGCGGGCGGAGGCCTCGGGGGTGAAGGGGTGATCGTCGCCGTACCAGGCGGCGTCGTATGCGGAGTGGGTGACCAGGCCTTTTGCGCCCAGTCCGGAGCGGGCGGCGGTCAGCAGCGTGTCGAGGTAGTGGTCCACCTGGTCCGGCGTGACCGGGTTGTGTTCGACCAGGTTGTTCAGCTCGTTGCCGAGCTGGAGTCCGAGGAGGTTGGGGCGGTCGGCGAGGGCGCGGCCCAGGACCCTCAGCAGTTCGGCCTGGGCCTCGACGGCTTCGGGGTCGGTGAACACATTGCGGTGGTGCCAGCTGCGGGTCCACTCCGGGTAGAAGTCGAAGCTGGACAGGTGGCCCTGAATGCCGTCCACGAGAACGTCGAGCCCGGCCTCGGCAGCCAGGTCGACCAGGCGCACCAGCTGGTCGACGGCGGCGGTGCGGATGAGCATGCGGTTGGGCTGGAGGAGCGGCCAGAGGTGGAAGATCCGTACGTGGTCGAGGCCCAGACCGGCTATCTGCGCCAGGTCCTCGCGTGCGTGCGCCGGGTGGAAGTCGTGCCAGGAGTGGAACCAGCCACGACGTGGGGTGTAGTTGACGCCGAAGCGGAGTGCGGGCGCGGTGGGAGTGTTGATGGGGACCTCCTCCTGGTCTGGCCCGCCGGAACACGTCAGGCCTCCTCGGGACCTGTCGGCCCTCGTCGGACCTTGTCTCCGGCGAATGTATCAACCACCATGGTCGCCAATGAACAATGATTTGAACCAGGATTTCGTGGTCGGCCTGGACGCGGGCGGCACACGTACGCGCGCCGTTCTGGCGTCCGCACGCGACGGCCGCCCGCGAGGGACGGGCGCGGCAGGACCGGGCAACGCCCTTACCGTCCCCGTACCTCAGCTCACCGACCACCTTGCCGAGGCGATCGCGGAGGCCGTGCCGGAAGAGCTGCGCGGCCGGGTGGTGGCGGTGGCGGGCGGGTTCGCGGGCGCTTCGCGGACCGCCGATGACGAGCCCGGCCGGCTCAACGCCCACTCCGCCCTCACCTCGGCGCTGCGGCGGCTGGGCATCGCCGCCGCATCGGTCGAGATCTACAGCGACATCGAGGCCGCCTTCGCCTCCGCGCCCGGCACCCCCGCTAACGGCCTCGCCCTGGTCGCCGGCACCGGCGCGGTCGCGGCCCGCATCACCGACCGCCGCTGCACCGCTACCGCGGGCGGTGACGGCTGGCTCCTCGGCGACGACGGCAGCGGCTTCTGGATCGGGCGCGAGGCGGTGCGTTCGGCGCTGCGTATGGCGGACGGGCGGGGTGGTTCCACGGTGCTGGCTGCGCTGGTCGGCCGGTCGTTCGGGCTTCCGGCCGACGTGTTGCCGGGCGGTGGTGGGTCTGAGGGGCCTGCCTTCACGTCCCGGGCACAACGCGAGGCGTATCGCATGCGGCTGCTGCCCGCCGTCGTGGCTCAGCCGCCGATCCAACTCGCCGGGCTTGCCCCGCTGGTGAGCGAGGCGGCCCGCGGCGCGGATGCCGTCGCTACGGCCATTCTCCGCGAGGCGGCCGATCAACTGGCCGAGACGGTCCGCGCGTTGGGCTGCCGCCCGGGGGAACGGCTGGTCGCCACCGGCGGGCTGCTCGGCGCGGACGGGCCTCTCACCGAGGCCGTGCAGCGTCGCCTGGAGGAGCTCGGACTGGAGGCCGACCGGGTGACGGACGGCTGCGGTGGCGCTGTGGCGCTGGCCCGGCTGGAGCGGGAGCTCGCTCCGCGGGTTGTGCGGTAGGGCAGCTTCAGGTCCGCGTCGGGTCTTTGGAGGGCCCGGCGCTGCGCGTGCCCGCGGCCGAGCCACTCTCGGCGTGACGAAGTCTCGGAAGTCGGTCGGCCGGCGGGACTCCAGGCCGGCACCGGCGGGTGCTGCGCCACTTTCGCCGGATCGGGACGGCTCCGTCCGAGCCGCCACCTGGGTACGCTCACCTTGAATCCTCCCCCAGCTGAAGCAGGGGGATTCCTGGCTCACGCTGCCTGCGGGTCAGCGACCCGACAGGTCTTCCACGATCAACACCAGCCGGGTTGAAACCAGCCCGGGTTCGTACAGCAAAGCTTGGAGGTGCATGTGCTGTCTTGGCTCTCGATCAGCACGGCGTACGCGCTTGGTTCTCGCAACGCACGGTAGTCAGCTCACCCGACCGTGTGGGCGGTCTTTGGCCCTGAGGGCGAGGACCCCGAGCCTGGGGGAGATCCGCGATCACTACGGCCTCTAGGACCTGCCGGACGTCTGCCTCAAGCGACACCCACCAGCACCTCCGCCACCGCCCGAAGATTCACCCGACCGCGTCCGTACGAGCACACGTCACCGCCGTCCGGCAGCCCCGTCGACACCCGGACCGCGTCCGCCCGCCCGGCCAACAGCGCGTCCCGGAGGGCGAGTTGCCAGGGATGCAGGCCTGCGTCGCACGTGGCGACTACCAGCGGCGCGCCCTCTGCCAGTCGCAATATTCCGGCGGCGAGGCCCACCACATCCGCCGGAGGATCCGTGACCGCCGTCCCCGTGGCCGTGGGGTCGAGGGCGCGTACCTCCGTCAGCAGGTCCTCGCCGCCCCAGTTGAGCGCGGGATGCGGTGGCGGGAAGAGGTCGACGACATGGGATCCCCGTACCGGCGCCGCAGGCACCCGTACCGCCCGCCGTGCCGCCTCCAATCCGGCCCCGACATCCCATCTGGCGACCGCGCCCGAAGCCACCGGCGCCGCATACCGATCGGCCAGCCGCCGGACCCGGCCCGCGGCCTCCTGCACCCGTTCTGCCGGCAGCGCACCGCTGCCCACCGCGTCCAGCACCGCATCCCGGCAACCGGCCGTGACCCCCAAGTCCGGTACCGCGACGATGACTTGATCGGCGCCGGCTGCGAGGGCCAGCCGTGCACCGGCCGCCTCCCCGTACCTGTCCGCGATCGCCTTCATCTCCAGCGCGTCGCTGACCAATACGCCCTCGAAGCCCAGCTCGTCGCGCAGCAGGCCGCTCAGGATGCGGGGGCTCAGCGTGGCCGGGCGGTCGGAATCCAGTGCCGGGAACACGACATGTGCGCTCATCAGCATCGGCACGCCCACAGCGATCGCGGCGCGGAAGGGGGCGAGGTCGAGTTCGTCGTACGTCCGGGGGTCGACCGCCACATCGTGGTGGCTGTCGGTGACGGTGCCCCCGTGGCCCGGGAAGTGCTTGGCGCAGGAGGCGACGCCGCGCGCCTGGGTGGCGGTGATCCAGGCGCGCAGATGCCGGGAGACCAGCTGGGGATCGGCGCCGAAGGAGCGGGTGCGCACGATCGGGTTCAGCGGGTGGTGCTGAAGGTCGGCGACAGGGGCGTACGAGGCCGTGATGCCGAGCGAGGCCAGGTGTCCGGCCAGCGCGTCGGCACACCGGGCGGTGAGCCGGGTGTCGTCCACGACGCCCAGGGCGAAGCAGCCGGGGACTTCGGGTGCGCCCGCACTCACGAGGTGCCCGATGCCGCCGCCCTCGTTGTCGATGGCCACCAGCAGATCGGGCCGGATGCCCCGCAGCGCGTCCGTCAGTTCGCGGGCCTGCTCCGCGTCGCGCACATTGCGGGTGAACAGGATGACCCCGCCGAGGCCGCGGTCGATGAGCCGCTTCAGAGTGTCGGGGACGGTCGTGGTGCCGTCGAATCCGGCGACGAGGCAACGGTGGACGGCCTCGTCGAGGTCGGGAGGGAGGGCCGGACCGGCGTACGTGTGCTCGGTGTGGGTCACTCCCGGAATCCTCTGGTTCACCCAACCGAAAGTCAATAAGGTGGATGGATGGCCGATTCAACGGAAGCACTCAGCACGCAGACGGAAACATCAAACCGCCGCCATATTCATCACATAACTCCCACAAACCTCAAGAATGAATGTTCAATCAGCGCGTGTAACTTGCTCCCATGAACGACCGGAAAGCGGACATCCGCTTGGGATCCCGGCCCGTACGCCTCGCTGACCTGGCAAGTCTCGTACGAGCGCCGGCGGCGCTGAGCGTGCCGGGCGACATCCTCGCGGGGGCCGCCGCCGCGGGGCGCCCGCTGAGCCCCCGGACGGTGGGCACGATGGCCTCCTCCGTCTGCCTCTACTGGGCGGGGATGGCCCTGAACGACTACGCCGACGCCACCGTCGACGCCGTCGAACGCCCCCAGCGCCCCGTCCCCTCCGGCCGAGTCCCACGTCGTACGGCCCTCTCCCTGGCCTGCGGACTGACCGCCGCGGGTCTCGGACTCGCGGCCCTTTCCGGCGGTCGCCGTGGCCTCGGCGTCGCGCTGCCGCTGACGGGGCTGGTCTGGGCGTACGACCTGAAGCTGAAGTCGACGAAGGCCGGGCCTGCCGCGATGGCCGGGGCACGGGCCCTGGACGTGCTCGCGGGCGCGGTGGCGGCCGGTGGGGCGAAGTCCGGGCGGCGTGGGCTCGCGCCCGCGGCCCTGGTCGGGCTGCATACGTACACGCTCACCGCCCTCAGCCGGCACGAGATCTCCGGCGCCCCGGCGCGGCTTCCCGCGGCCACACTCGGAGTGTCGGCCGCGACAGCGCTGGCGGCAGCAGGCACCGCGCCCTCCGGGCCCGGGCGGCACCCTGACGCCCGTACCGCCGCGGTCGCCGCCGCCGGAGCGCTCGGCTACCTCGGAACATACGGACTGGCGCAGGTCAAGGCCGTGCGGGAGCCGTCGGGGGAGAACGTACGGCGGGCGGTGGGGGCCGGGATTCTGGGGCTTGTGCCGTTGCAGACGGCGTTGACCGCGCGGGGCGGATCGCCCGTGGTGGCGGCGGCGTTGGGGGCCGTGCATCCGCTGGCGCGGCGGCTGGCCCGGCGCGTGTCACCGACCTGACCCGAAGGGCGACCTGAAAGCGACCCGAGGAGCGTCACTCATGGATCTGCGATTCGGCTACGGCACCAACGGTTTCACCAACCACCGGCTGAGCGATGTGCTCGCCGTGCTCTCCGACCTCGGCTACGACGGGGTGGCGCTGACGCTCGACCACGGCCACCTGGATCCGTACGCCGAGGATCTGCCGCGTCAAGTCAACGCGCTTGCAGGGGAGTTGGCGTGGTACGGGCTCAGCGCCACGGTCGAGACGGGCGCACCCTATCTGCTCGATCCATGGGGCAGGCACGAGCCGACGCTGATGTCGGAGGGGGCGCAGCGGCGCGTCGATCTGCTGCGGCGGGCGATCTGGATCGCGGCCGACCTGGGTTCGCCCACCGTCCATCTGTGCAGCGGTGCCGCGCCGAAGGGGCTGCCGGAGGAGGACGCCTGGAAGCGACTCACGGCAGGTATGGAGACCGTGTTGCAGACGGCGGAGGCCAATGGCGTCGCCCTCGCCTTCGAGCCGGAGCCGTACATGTTCGTCGACACCGTGGAGCGGTGTCTGGAGCTCGGGAAACGGCTCGGCGGGCATGAGCTGTACGGGATCACGCTGGACATCGGGCACGCGCACTGCGTCGAGGAGATCTCGCTGCCGGAGTGCGTGCAACTGGCCGCACCCCATCTGCTGAACGTGCAGATCGAGGACATGCGGCGCGGTGTCCACCAGCATCTCGAATTCGGTGAAGGCGAGATCGACTTCGTCCCGGTGCTGGCCGCCCTCGGTGAACTCGGGCATCAGGGGCTGGTCTCCGTCGAGATCCAGGGCGGTTCGCTCGACGCCCCCGAAGTGGCCCGACGCTCCATCGAGTTCCTCCGACGGACGGCACTCGAAGCACCGACGGTTCAGAAAGTGCAGTGAGAGCAGAAGGCACAAGAGGCAGTACAAGAAGCGCAAGCAGCACAGAGAGCGCGACCATGATCTCCGGCATACCTGAACTCCCCACGGTGCTCGAACCCGAGGCCCGCGCCTGGCCCGACACCTCCGTCGACCGCGCCCTCGCCGGTCCCACCGCCATCGGCGCCCTCTTTCCCTCCGTCCGCCGCCGCCGCGGTCGGGCCAGGATCGACGACCACTGGACCGTCGAGGACATCACTCCCGTCATCCGAGCCTTCGCGCCCGCCGCCCTCGATGGAGTCTCCTGATCATGCGCATCTTCGATCCCCACATCCACATGACCTCCCGTACGACGGACGACTACGAGGCGATGTTCGCCGCCGGGGTGCGCGCCCTCGTCGAACCGGCCTTCTGGCTGGGCCAGCCCCGTACCTCGCCCGAGAGCTTCTACGACTACTTCGACTCGCTGCTGGGCTGGGAGCCGTACCGCGCCGCGCAGTTCGGCATCCAGCACTTCTGCACGATCGCCCTCAACCCGAAGGAAGCCAACGATCCGCGCTGCGTGCCGGTGCTGGACGAGCTGCCGCGCTATCTCGCCAAGGACCGGGTCGTCGCGGTCGGTGAGATCGGCTACGACTCGATGACCAAGGAGGAGGACGAGGCTCTGGCCCGCCAGCTCCAGCTCGCCGTCGAGCACGAACTCCCGGCCCTCGTCCACACCCCGCACCGCGACAAGGCGGCGGGCACGCGACGGACTCTGGATGTCGTACGGGAGTCGGGGATCGCGCCCGAGCTGGTCGTGCTCGACCATCTCAATGAACTCACCGTCGGCATGGTCCTCGACAGCGGCTGCTGGGCCGGGTTCTCGGTCTATCCGAAGACGAAGATGAGCGAGGAGCGGATGGTGGGGATCCTCCAGGAGCACGGGACCGAGCGGGTGATGGTCAACTCGGCGGCGGACTGGGGGCGCAGCGATCCGCTGAAGACCCGCAAGACCGGTCTGGCGATGCTGGCGGCCGGGTTCGTGGTGGACGAGGTCGACCGAGTGCTGTGGCGCAACCCGGTCGCCTTCTACGGGCAGAGCGGCCGGCTGGACCTCGACCCGGTCCTGGACGAGCCGAAGCCCGACGAGTCCGCGGCCTATCAGGGCAACTCCATCAAGCGCGGCGGAGAGTGAGCGGGCGATGCGCCTGCGCCATCCCGACGGGACGCCCATCCACCTCGCGTACTGCAGCAACGTCCATCAGGCGGAGGACCTGGACGGGGTGCTCGCACAGCTCGCCGCGTACGCCGAACCCGTACGGGAGCGGCTCGGCGTCGACCGGCTCGGCATCGGCCTGTGGCTGGCCCGCGATGTCGTCACCGAACTCGTCGGTGACGAAAGGGCGTTGGCGCGGCTGAAGGACGAGCTGAGCCTGCGGGGACTGGAGACCGTCACCCTGAACGCCTTCCCGTACGCCGGTTTCCATCGCAAGGTCGTCAAGAAGGACGTCTACCTTCCCGACTGGACGCACAAGGCCCGCCTCGACTACACCCTCGACTGCGCCCGCGTCCTCACCGCCCTCCTCCCGGACGACGCCCGCCGCGGCAGCGTCTCCACGCTTCCGCTCGCCTGGCGCACGCCCTGGCCGGCCGAACGATCCAACATCGCCCGCCGCGCCCTGGACCGGCTGGCCGAGGGCCTCGCCGCGATCGAACGCGAAACCGGCCGTCCGGTCCGCGTCGGCTTCGAGCCGGAGCCGGGGTGCGTGGTGGAGACGACCACGCAGGCGGTACGGGAACTGGGCGGCCTGGACCCGGAACGGCTCGGCATCTGCCTGGACGCCTGCCATCTCGCGGTCCAGTTCGAGGACCCGGGTGCCGCACTGGCGCGGCTGGCCGCCGCCGGGCTGCCGGTGGTCAAGCTCCAGGCGTCCTGCGCGGTGGAGGCGGACGATCCGGCGGATCCGGCTGCTCGGGCCGCGCTGGGGCGGCTTGCGGAGCCGCGGTTTCTGCATCAGACGCGTACGAGGGTTGCGGCGCAGGGCAGTTGGGGAACCTCCAACGTGTCCGGCGAAAGCCCGTACCCCGGCGTGGCGGGGCTGCGGATCCCGCGCCAGAGGGAGGCCACGGCGGACGAGCAGGGAGGCGGGATCCGGCATATCTGCGGGCTCGACGGGCCGACCGGCCCCGTCGATTCCGGGTGCGCCCGTCCCGGCGTCAGGCAGGACGCGCCCCACGCGCCGGGCGAGAGCCCTGTCCGCAGCATGCATCAGTCCGGTGCCCCGGTGGGCGGGCGGGCCGGCGGATCTCCCGCCGACCCGAGTCCCGTCGGCCGGCCCGGCGACCCGACAGGCCCCGCCGGCCCGGGGCATGCCCGTCGCTCGGGCGGGCAGCGCGTGCCGGGCGAGGGCCCGGTCCTCGGTGTCGACGATCTCCCCGATGCCCTGGCCGGCGGGCTTCCCGCCGACCGAGGCGCCTGGCGGGTGCACTTTCATGCCCCGCTGCATGCCGAGCCCGAAGCCCCGCTCCGTACGACCGCTCCCCAGCTCACCGCCGTACTCTCCGGACTTCTCGGTGGTCCGGTCGCCGCCTGTGACCATATAGAGGTGGAGACCTACACCTGGTCCGTGCTGCCCCGGCCGCCGGCCGACCTGGCCGGGGGCATCGCCGCCGAACTCGCCTGGGCCAGAGACCGGTTGACGGGGCTCGGCCTGAAGGAGGAAACGTCATGACCGACCGGCTCGTCGTGCTCGACATCGTGGGGCTCACCCCGACGCTGCTGCGCCATATGCCCGCCGTCGCCGCCCTCGGTGAACGGGGGTTCCAGGCCACGCTCGGTACCACCCTGCCCGCGGTGACCTGCACCGCCCAGTCCACCTTCCTCACCGGGGAACCGCCGAGCACCCACGGCGCGGTCGCCAACGGCTGGTACTTCCGCGACCTCGGCGAAGTCCTGCTGTGGCGGCAGCACAACGCGCTCGTCGGCGGCGAGAAGATCTGGGAGACGGCCAGGAAGAGCGACCCCGACTACAAGGTCGCGAACATCTGCTGGTGGTACGCCATGGGGGCGGACGTCGACTTAACCGTCACGCCGCGGCCCGTCTACTACTCCGACGGCCGCAAGGAACCCGACTGCTACACCTGGCCGCCCTCCCTGCACGACGAACTCACCGAGCGGCTCGGCCCGTTCCCCCTCTTCACCTACTGGGGGCCGAACGCGGGCATGCCCTCCACCCAGTGGATCCTCGGCGCCGCCCGGCAGGTCTTCGACGAGCACCGCCCGGACCTGACCCTCGTCTACATCCCGCAGATGGACTACGAGCCCCAGCGGTCCGGCCCGGACTCCCCCGAGACCGCCCGCGCCGCCCGCCAACTCGACGAGGCGCTCCGCCCGTTGATCGACCACTTCCTCGCCGAAGGCGCCACCGTCGTGGCACTCAGCGAGTACGGCATCACCCCGGTCTCCCGCCCCGTCGACATCAACCGCGCCCTGCGCCGTGCCGGACTGCTGGACGTGTACACGCAGGACGGCATGGAGTACCTGGACCCCTGGACCTCACGCGCGTTCGCCGTCGCCGATCACCAGGTGGCGCATGTGTACGTAAGGGACCCGGCCGACACTCCGGCCGTCGCGAAGATCGTCGGCGAACTGGGCGGTGTGGAGCGGGTGCTGGATGCCGAGGGCAAGGTGGCGTACGGCCTCGATCACGAGCGGTCCGGCGAGCTGGTCGCCGTCGCCGATTCCGATGCCTGGTTCACGTACTACTACTGGCTGGACGACGAGCGCGCCCCGGACTTCGCCCGCCAGGTGGAGATCCATCGCAAGCCCGGCTACGACCCCGCCGAGCTGCTGTACGACGAGACCGTCCCGGCGGTGAAGCTGAAGGCCGTGGGCCAGATCGCCCGGAAGAAGCTCGGGTTCCGCTACCGGATACAGACCGTCCCGCTGGACCCGTCGGGGGTGCGCGGCAGCCACGGCCGGCTGCCGGAGGATCCGGACCACGGGCCCGTACTGCTGTGTTCGGAGCCGGGTCCTGCGCGTACGGAGTTCGCGGCCACGGACGTCAAGCCGCTGCTGCTGCGGCTCGCGGGGCTTGAGCAAGGGGAACTTGAGCAAGAGGGACTTCCGCAAGAAGAAGAGAAGCAAGAAGGGCACGCCGAATGACCTCCCCTCTGGGGCGAGAACAGCCCTTGGCTGATCACCCGTCATGAGGACGCCCGCGCGGTGCCTGCCGATCCGTCCTTTCACGTACCACGCCCGGTGAGTAAGGTCCAGACCTAGCGAGCCGTACATCGGATCTATCCTCGACGCGTCCGACATGTTGACGCCCTTATCCGCCAGCTTCTACGTTGCCTCGAGAGATAGCTCCGATGTATTTCCCGAGGAGTGACATGAACCCATCAAGACGTACGGTCCTTGCCGCCGGAGGCTTACTCGCGGGGGGCGCCGCCTGGGCGATGACCCCGTCGGTGTCCTCCGCCGTGGCCGCGTCACCCACGGACGGCTGGGAGAAGACCTCGTTCACGTACGGCATGCAGAAGCCGTGGAATCTCAGCCTGAGCGAGCGTTACAGCAACAGCGGTGGTGTGCACCGGATGTGGGTGTACGACACCGACGAGCCCATGTCGCAGGGCAGTTCCACGGACCCGCGCACCGAGATGCGCTGGAGGCAGGAGTACACGTCCGGGCAGCACATGTGGGACGCCGATGTGTATCTCCCGTCCGGTACGAACGGCGCGACCTTTGTGCAGATCCTCCGGGTGATCCACCCCGAGGGCACCCCCGCCACGGACTTCATGCTCAACGCGTACAGCGCGAGCGGCGGCACGGTACGGGCGTACGACCGTACGGTCCTGAAGACCAACGCGTACAACACCTGGTTCAACGTCAAGCTGGAGCACAACGCTTCCAGCCGCAGCGTCAAGGTCTACTTCGACGACGAGTTGGTGCTGACGACCCAGGACCGCGGCCCGGCCACCCGCCACTTCAAGAACGGCGTCTACCACCACGGCAGCGGTCGCGCCGAGGCGCGCTTCCGCAACATCACGTACTGGACGCGGTGAGCCATGCGGAGACGAAGGGCACTCACCGCGCTCGGCGGACTCGGCCTCGCCGGTGCCACCGCCGCGCTCCTGCCGGGACGGGCGGACGCCGCCGACGAGGTCTACTTCCAGAATCGCGGCAGCGTCGAGGGCTGGGACCACGCCTACACACAGAAGGACGGCGTGATCGAGACCGTCGACTCGCCCACGTACAAAGGCGCTCACGCTCTCGCGGCGACGCAGACGTACATCGACGAGACCGGGGGCTACCACTCCGAAGTGATCAAGCGCGGCGCGCAGAGCGTCGGTGAGGACCGGTACTACGGCCAGGCGATCCGTCTCGCCTCCGACTGGACGTTCCATGACCAGAACGTCACCTTCCAGCAGTGGTCGCCCGAAGACCCCGAAGGACCCTGGCTGTTGATGTTCGTCATCGGGTCCACGATCCGGTTCGGCGGCTCCGGCGGCATCAAGGGGACGGCCGGGTCGATCAGTGGCCTGCGGGGCACCTGGATCAGGGTCGTCACCCGGCTGAAGCTCGCCGGCGACGGCCAGGGCGCCTTCGAGGTGTGGCTGAACGGCACGAAGACGGTGAGCCGCACCGGCATCACCGTACTGCCGTCCACCTCACGGACGATCCGCTGGTCCAACGGGATCTACTGCACGGCCTGGCGCGACGGCACGCCCAGCGGCCCGCGCACGCTGACGGTCCTGCACGACAGCCACCGGATCGCCTCGACGTACGCGCTGGCCGAACCGGCCGGCTGGGCCTGACGCCGCTCCCCATCACCTCTCCCCTTGGAGGCACCCGCATGACCTCTCGCAGAGCAGTGCTCGGCTCGGCGCTGGCCGGCACAACTCTTGCCGCTCTTCCGGAAGCTGCCCAGGCCGCTGATTCCTCCAGTGTCATCGGTCCGGAGGGCCATCGCTGGAAGCTCCGTAACCGTATGGAGTCGGACGGTGCGTGGGCCGACTTCCTGCGGAAGCAGGATCTGGTGTGGCGCAGGCTGCCCACGCTGTGGCACGAAGGGCCGTTCCTCGGCGACGGCCGGCTGGGCAGCATGGTCTACCGGGACCCGGAGACGAAGGGCATTCGCTTCACCGTGCAGCACGGTGAAGTGCAGGATCACCGGCCCGAGTTCGGCAGTGGCTGGGGGACGTGCCGGCTGCCCGTGGGGCATCTGACGCTCGACCCGGTCGGCACCATCAGTGCGGTCGACTGGCGGTTGAGTCTGTGGAACGCCGAGCTCACCGGGACGATCAGCACCGACAAGGGCACCCTGACGCTCTCCGCGCTCATCCATGACGGGATCCTCGCCGCGCGCGTGACGGCCGAAGGCGACGAGGAGGTGCGCTGGACGTTCCACCCCGAGGAGGCCGTCAGTCCCCGGAAGATCAGCGAGGCGCCGCCGGCCGGGTACGTCGCCAACCCGCCGTGGACCACACGGACTTCGGGCGACATCGAGCAGGTCCTCCAGCCGCTCCTCGGCGGCGGCCAGACGGCGACGGCCTACCGCCGCTCAGGCGACACGCTCCTGCTCGGCGTCGCCCACAGCTACCCCTCCGACACCCGCGCCGGGGAGGTCTCGCTGCGGAAGGTCCAGCGCGCCGCTCCGTACGGCGTGGTCCGCGCGCTTCACACCCGCTGGTGGCACGCCTTCTACCGCAAGAGCTTCGTCTCGATCCCCGACGAGCGCCTGCAGAGCTTCCACTGGATCCAGCTCTACAAGGTCGCGTCCGCCAGCCGCGCCGACGGCCCCGTGATGGCCACCTGCGGGCCCTGGCTGGAGCCCACACCCTGGCCCGCCGTGTGGTGGAACCTCAATGTGCAGCTGGAGTACTGGCTCATTCACGGCTCCAACCATCTGGAACTCGACTCGCTCGCCACCACCCTGAGGCAGAACCAGCAACAGCTGATCGCGAACGTGCCCGCCGCGTACCGTTCGGACAGCGCCGGAGTCGGCCGCAGTTCCGACATGTTCGCCAACCGCAGTGCCCCCACCCCGGGCAGTGGCGGTGAGTCGGGCAATTTGACCTGGGCGCTGCACAACGTATGGCTGAGCTACCGCCACACCATGGACGAGGCGTTGCTGCGCGACACGGTGTTCCCGCTGCTGCGCCGCGCGATCAACTACTACCTGCACTTCCTCCAGCCGGACAGCGACGGCAAGCTGCACCTGCCGTCGACGCTGTCGCCGGAGTATCCCGTCGTACCGCCGAAGGACACCAACTACGATCTGGCGCTGATCCGTTGGGGATGCACCACGCTCCTGGAGGCGGCCGAGCGACTGGGGGTCGACGATCCGCTGAAGCCGCGCTGGCAGGAGGTGCTGGCGAAGCTGACGCCGTATCCGGTGGACGAGAACGGCTTCATGATCGGTGCGGACACCCCGTACGCCCAGTCCCACCGCCACTACTCCCACCTGCTGATGGTGTACCCGCTGTATCTCGTCAACTGGGAGCAGCCGGAGCAGCGCGAGCTGATCGAGAAGTCGGTCGTCCACTGGCACGCGGTGACCGGATCCCACCGCGGCTACAGCTATACGGGCGCCGCGTCGATGTACGCGATGATGGGCCGCGGCTCCACGGCGCTGGAGTATCTGAAGAAGTTCTTCGACCCCAGCACGCGGTATCCGTGCCGGGCCAACACCCACTACACCGAGGCCGGTCCGGTCATCGAGACACCGCTGTCGGCGTCGCAGTCGCTGCACGACATGCTCTGCCAGAGCTGGGGCGGTGTCGTACGGATCTTCCCCGCCGTTCCGGATTCCTGGGCCGATGCCACGCTGCACGACTTCCGCACGCAGGGGGCCTTCCTGGTCAGCGCGGTCCGCAAGGGCGGGGTCACCCGTTTCGTACGCGTACGGAGCCTGGCGGGTGAGCGGCTCGAGATTCGGCACGGTCTGACGGGCGGGCCGGTGACCGCGGTGCTCGACGACGGCAGCCGGGCGCGCACGCATACGACGGACGACGGCACCCTGGTGATCGAGCTGGCCAAGGGCCGGGAGGTGCTGTTGTACGCCGGTGCACGCCCCGAACTCGACATCGCTCCGGTGGCCCTGAGCGAGCCGGGCGAGCCGTGGGGTCTGCCGTAGCACATCTTTATCGGTGCGGGTCACCGATCGGGCGCGCCCGGCCGGTGACCCGCACCCGTGGATCCGTCGGGTCGATGTCCACGAGCAGTTCGCTGGGGCGTCCCATGTCCTCGCCCTGGCGGAGCGTGAGGGTCATCGGCTCGCGGACCAGGCCAAGGGTTCGCAGATAGCCGCCGAAGGCGGCGGCCGCCGCTCCCGTCGCGGGGTCCTCCACCACGCCCCCGACCGGGAAGGGGTCGCGGGCGTGGAAGAGGTCGTCCGCCTCGCGCCAGACCAGTTGGAGAGTGGTCCAGCCGTGTTGTCGCATCACGTCGGCGAGGCCGTCGAAGTCGTACGCGAGATCCGCCAGCCGGGCGCGGGAGGCGACGGCGAGCACGAGGTGCTCGGCCCCGCCGAAGGCCACGTGCGGCGGCAGTTCCGGGTCCAGGTCGCCCTCGGTCCAGCGCAGCGCGGCGAGCGCCGGGGCGGTCTCGTCCGGGGTGGCCGGGCGGGAGCGGGCGGGGACGCTGGTGAGGGTGGCGCGCACCGTCCCGTCGGGGTCGGCGGCCGTGGACACCGGGATCTCTCCGGCCGGGGTGTCGAAGACCAACTCCCCGGGCCCGTTCCGCTCGGCAAGCGCCACGGCGGTCGCCACGGTGGCGTGCCCACAGAACGGAACCTCGACGAGAGGGCTGAAGTACCGCACTCGAAAGCGGCGTTCGGCATCATCCCGCGCCATGACGAACGCCGTCTCCGAGTAACCGACCTCGGCGGCAAGGGCCAGCATCCGGCTGGGGTCGAGCCCGGCGGCGTCCAGAACGATCCCGGCGGGGTTGCCACCGTCATCGGCGGACCCCTCCGGGGTGAAGGCGGAGTAGCGCAGAACGTCGGTGCTGGTTTCGGGACTCATGGCTGCACGCTCCCACGAGCCGGCGCGCTTGAGAAACGAGTTGTCGGCGACGAGTCGGCGGGACTGTATATCGGTGAACGCAACCGTCGTGCGGACGCCGTCCGCCTGATCAGCCCGCGGTCACCAACGGACAGCTGTGGACGAGGAGTCAGGAGACGGTCACCCACCGCTTCCACACCGCCTCATCACCAAGCTTTTAAGTCTCTCACGGTGCGTACGGGCGCTGGTACGGATAGCATCCTGCGCACCCCTTGTGTGATGTCGGACACGCGGCCACCCACCGCCTTCGTCTCACCACCTCGCCTCCCCGTCACCCCATACCGCTCATAGCTCACAGTTCTTCGCTCCTCGCCCTAGGACGACGATGTCTCCACGGACAGGTCCCCGCCGTCTCGGCTCCATACGTCTCTCCCTGATCCTTCTGGCGTTGGTCCCCAGCGTCACCCTCGCCGCGATGTGGGGGGTGACGACGACGCAGATGTTCTCCGAGGGGCTACGGCTGCGGGCCCAGACGGAGCTGAGCAGGTCGACCGGCGCCATGGGCACCGACGCGACGCTCGCGCTGCAGCGGGAACGGAGCCTGTCGGCCGCCTGGCTGGCCACGCCCGGTAGCTCCAGGGCCCTCCTGGACAAGCAGCGGGAACGTACGGACGCACAGGTCGCCAAACTGATCGGCCGGTCGGAAGCAATCGACAAGGCGCCCGAGCGGATAGGGGACCGGCTGTACTCGGTCATCGCCGCCGCAGGAAGCCTGGAGTTCTACCGGAGCCAGGTCGACGGCCGCACCGACATCGCCCAGCAGTCGCTGGACCAGTACACCGCGATCATCGACGACCAGATCCACGCCTTCCAGGAGCTCTCCAAGGTCGACGACGGCGACCTCACCTCGCAGGCCGAACCGCTCGTCGCGCTGGAACACGCCGCGGAACTGGTCTCCCAGGAGAACACGCTGCTCACCCTGGCCTGGCCGTCCGGCCGGCTGGACGAGGAGTCGCACGCCGCCTTCGTCCAGTTGGTGAACACCCGGCGCTGGCTCGTCTCGGACCAGATCGTCCACTCCGAGAGCGGCACGGCGAAGACACAGACCGAGCGCATCCTCCAGGGATCGGCCTGGAAGGACCTGGAGGCCGTCGAGGCCCAGGTGCTCCAGGCCCGTACGACCGGCCGCGGCGAAGCCCGGAAGATCAACCTGCCGGACGCGCGGGACCAGTGGAACAACGCGATGGGCCAACTCACGGTCCAGTACCCGAATCTGATCCAGCGGCAGACCACGGAACTGCTCGACCGCAGCAGTGACGAAGCCCATGCACTGCTGGTCAAGGCCGCCGCCCTGAGCGCCGGCGGACTCGTGGCCCTGCTGCTGTGCGTCGTACTGTCCTGGCGCATCACCCGCTCCCTGTTCCGGCGGCTGCGCGGCCTGCGGATGGCCACCCTCAGCCTCGCCCAGGAGCGGCTGCCCGACGTGGTCGCACGGCTCGACCGTGGCGAGAAGGTGGACGCGGACTCCGCCGCGCCCCCGCTGGACTACGGCCGGGACGAACTCGGCCAGGTGGCGCAGGCGTTCAACACCGCCCAGCGCACGGCCGTTCACACCGCGGTGGAGCTCGCCGACACCCGGCGCGGCTTCCAGAAGGTGATCCTGGGGATCGCCCGGCAGAGCCAGAACCTGGTCAATCTCCAGCTCAGCAAGCTCGATTCGCTGGAACGCGAACACCAGGACCCGCACATCCTCAAGGGCCTGTACGAACTCGACTCCAACGCGAGCCAGCTCCGCCGCTACGAGGAGAACCTCGTCATCATCAGCGGCGAACGGCCGGGCCGCAGCTGGGCCGAACCGGTCGCGCTGATCGACATCCTGCGCAGCGCCGTCGGCGAGGTCGCCGAGTACAAGCGCGTGGAGGTGCGCACCGACGAGGAGGTGTACCTCGCCCCGCCCGCGGTGGCGGACGTCATCCATCTGCTGGCCGAACTCATCGACAACGCGACCGCTTACTCGCCCGCTCCCAGCCCGGTCGAAGTACGGGCCGCGATGGTGGCCAAGGGCCTGGCCATCGAGGTCGAGGACCGCGGTCTCGGGATGTCGGAGGACGACTACGAGGCATTCAACGCCCAGTTGGCAGTGGAGCCGCAGTTCGACGTGGTGGCGCTGGCCGACGATCTCCGGCTCGGCATGTTCGTGATCGCCCGGCTCGCCACGCGGCACGGCATCGCCGTCACGCTGCGGTCCTCTCCGTACGGCGGAACGACCGCGATCGTGCTCGTGCCGCACGACATCGTGGTGCGGGAGGGCCCCACGGCCGATACGGATGCCGCCGGCTGGGGCTCAGCGGCCGCTTCGGCGTATGAAGCGGACGTCCCGGCCCAAGGGGGCCAGGAAACCCGGCCCCCCCGGGAGGCCCAGGAGGACGTCGAGCCGGTCCCGGCTCTCGCGGAAAGCACGGCCGGCACGCCCGGACGAGGCTCGACTGGCCCGGACTCGACCAGACCGGACTCGACCAGACCGGACTCGACCGGACCAGGCTCGACCAGACCGGGCTCGGTCAGGCCAGACTCGACCGGACCGGACTCGACCAGACCAGGCTCGACCGGACCGGACTCGACCAGACCAGGCTCCACCGAACCAGGCTCCACCGGACCGGACTCGACCAGACCAGGCTCCACCGAACCAGGCTCCACCGGACCGGACTCGACCAGACCAGGCTCCACCGAACCCGGCTCGACCGGACCGGACTCGGCCGATACGCAGACCCCTGACCGGCACAGCCACGCGCGCAGCCGCGCGGCCCGGCCCGCGACCCGGCCGCGGACGGCCGATACCGCCGGGTCCGCGTCCGGCCCGGGGTCCGGCCCGGGGGCCGGGGCCAGGCCAGGGCCCGTATCCGGGTCCAGGCCCGGGTCCGGACCGGGGTCTGGGTCTGGGTCCGGAACGGGGTCCGGACCGGGGTCCGGATCAGGCCCGGGTTCCGGATCAGTCTCCGGGTCCGGGTCCGGCCGGGGTTCCAGCCAGCGCAGCGCCCTCGCTCCGCTACCGCGCCGCGTACCGCAGACCAGCCTCGCCACCGAGCTGCGGGAGGACTCCGTGCCCTCCCGGGCGGACGACCCGTTGGAGGACTTCGACGCGGAGCGCGCGGCCGCCTCGCTCTCCGGTTTCCAGCGCGGAACGCTTCGGGCCCGTGACGACGGTGAGGAGTGGACGTACCACGAAGGAGGAAACGAACTAGGAAACGGAGGAGAGGAAGCCCCACCCGCGAGCCCAGGTACGCAGGTCCCCGTCCCCGGAAAAACCGTCACCTCGACTCCGCCGGCAGACCGCTCATGAAGGACACAGAAATGACACGCCCCATCCCCGCCACGCACAGCCAGCTCGACCAGCTGCTCACCGGACTGGTGGACCGGGTCGCCGAGGTGAACCACGCCGTCGTGCTCTCCGACGACGGACTGGTCGTCAGCAGGTCCACGGCGTTCCTGCGCGACGACGCCGAGCGGCTGGCGGCGACCGCCTCCGGCCTTGTGAGCCTCAGCAAGGGCGTCAGCATGGACTTCCGCGGCGGCCCCGTACGCCAGGCGCTCATCGAGATGCGCAACGGCTACCTGATCATCACCGCCGCCGGAACCGGCGCCCATCTCGCCGTGCTCACCCACCAGGGCGCGGACGTCGGCGTGGTGGCGTACCAGATGAACCTGCTCGTGAAGAAGATCGGCGAGCACCTGAGTGCGTCGCCGCGGGGCACGGTCGCCGCCGACCGCGGCGAGTGAGGTGAGCGGAGGCGAGGCGGCGGGTCGTCTCGTACGGCCGTTCGCGCTGACCGGCGGCAGGACCCGGCCCGACCGCAGCGACTTCTCCCTCATCACGACGGTGTCCGCGGTGGACCCGCCGCCCGCCTGGGCCGCCCGGACACAGCCCGAGCACGCCCGGATCCTGCGGCTGTGCGTGAAGCCGGTCGCCGTCGCGGAGCTGGCGGCCCACCTCGACCTGCCGGTGAGCGTGGTCTCCATCATGCTGTGCGATCTGCTGGCGGCGGGCCGAATCACCGTTCATGCGCCGCGTCCTGTCTCCGGGACGCCGGACATGGACCTGCTGCAGAAAGTGAGGGACGGCCTTGGCCGGCTCTGACGCACCAGTCAACGGGACTCCAGTCCAAGGGACTTCGGCCATAGCGGACCAGGCCCGGGGAAACTCGGCACCCGACACGGTCAAGATCCTGATCGCCGGCGGCTTCGGAGTCGGGAAGACCACCATGGTCGGGTCGGTCAGCGAGATCGACCCGCTGCGCACCGAGGAACGGCTGACCTCCGCGAGCCTGGGCGTCGACGACCTCCAGGGCCTCGACGGGAAGAGGGCCACCACCGTGGCGCTGGACTTCGGCCGGATCACGATGGGCCAGGACCTGGTGCTGTATCTCTTCGGTACGCCCGGACAGCAGCGGTTCTGGTTCATGTGGAACGACCTCGCGATCGGCGCGCTGGGGGCCGTGGTCCTCCTCGACGTACGCAGACCCGAGTCCAGCTTCGCCGCGATCGACTTCTTCGAGCGGCGGGGCATCCCGTTCGTCATCGGCGTCAACGGCTTCCACGGGCAGCATCCGTACACGCCCGAGGAGATCCGGGAGTCCCTGGCGCTCCCCGAGGGCACCAAGGTGCTGCTCTGCGACGCACGCGAGCGCGAGTCGTCCCGGGACGTACTGATCGCTCTGCTGGACCAGTTGATCGCCGCTTCAGCGAAGGCCTCGGCGTCGTAAGGAGAGCCGTAGGAGACAAGTCACAGGGAGACAAAGGCCACAGAGAGGCGTTCTTGCTGCGGAAACAGGGCATCATCCTCGGCACCGTCGCCCGCCCGCTGGCGCCTCTTCGGCTCCAGGACACCGTGCCGTCACACCGGGAGGGAACGGTTCCCGCTGTCCCCCTTTGCCTCGCCTTGTATCCGACACGCCCGCTCCCCACGGGTGTGCCGCGAAAGGACGACGTGCGCTGTGTCCTTGCTCCCTCTCGACAAACTCCCCGGGCCGCTCCCCGCCACCGCCACCCCCGGCCCCCTCCGCTCCCCCTCCCATACCCGCCACGCCCTTCGGGCACTGAGCCTGCTCCCGCTCCTTCTGGTCGCGGCCTGGGCGGCTCTCGACTGGCACACCGTGTACGACGGCGCCGCCCAACTGGCCTCCGCCGACCCCTGGTGGCTGCTGTCCGCTTTCTTCTTCATGTGCATGGGCTGGGTGGCAGCCGCGTGCGTCCGGCAGGGCGCCCTGCCCGAACGGCTCCCACCGGGGCTGCTGCTCGCCTCCCAGGTCGCCGCCGGCACCGCGAACCATGTGCTCCCGGCGAGCATCGGCGCCCACGCCGTCACGCTCCGCTTCCTCCAGCGCCAGGGCATATCCCTCACCAGGGGCACCGCCTCACTCGCGCTGTACTCGCTGGTCAAACCCCTGGCGAAGACGCTGGTACTCCTCGTCTTCCTGGTGTTCTTCCCGGGCGTGCTGGGGCTGGATGAACTCGTCCCGGACGAACGGACGTTGCACCTGATCGCCGGAGGCGTGGCGATCGGTCTGGCCGTGGCCGCGCTGCTTCTGTCGTTCGTACGTCCGCTACGGCGCCCGATCCTCAAGTTCGTACGCACCGCCCTGACCGACGCACGGATCCTGCACACCCGGCCCAGCCGCATCCTCGCGCTCTGGGGCGGAGCCGCCGCCACCCCGCTGCTCCAGGCCGGCGTGATCGCCTCGGTCGGCTTCTCGCTGGGCCTGCCGCTGACCTGGGCGCAGGTGACCTTCGCACTTCTCGTGGCCAGCACGGCGGTCGGAGCCGTACCCGCGCCGGGCGGCATCGGCCCCATCGACGCGGCACTGGTCTTCACCATGGTCCTCTTCGGCGCCCCCATGAGCCTGGCCACGACCACGATCATCGGCTACCGGGTCCTGACGATCTGGGTGCCGCTTCTGCCGGGAATGCTCGTGCTCTCGTGGCTGGTGCAGCGCAGGGTGTTGTGACGTGGTGACGGCCAGGTCTTCCAAGGGGACGAACGTCCGGTGCGCCGATCTCCCCCTGCTCGCTTGCTCGCTTGCTCGCTCGCTCGATTCGTAGTGATTCGTAGCGATTCGTACGCCGCTGAGGGCGAGCGTATACGCCGGATTGGCGTCAGCAGAGCGGTCGGCCGCGTTAGTCGATCGGGGCTCAGCGGCCAGTCCCCGAACCGGTCGCGAGCAGTCCGTTGACCACCAGCTCCGCCAACGCCTCCGCCGTGGCCGTGAGCTGCTGCGGCGAGGCGGCGTCGGTCCTGCCCAGGCGTCGCGCCAGAGGCACCTCCAGCAGTCCCGCGACGGGAGGGATGACGGCGAAGAACAGCACGTCGAGCGGGACGGGCCTCATGCGTCCGGAGGCCACGAGCCTGTCGATGACGGACACCAGGGTCTGCAGGACCGGGCTGATGTAGTGCTCGTACAGGTGGTCCAACCGCTCGCTGTCCCGGTTGAGTTCGTCGACGAAGAGCCGCCCGATCAGCGGCTCGTCCGCCGCTGTCCGGTAGAAGCCGGTGATGATCTGCCGCAGCTGCTCGGCCTCGTCGAGCGAGGGGTCCGGCTGCGGCAGACTCGCCAGCTGTGCGCCCAGGGCGGCGCCCACCACCGCGCGCCAGAACGCCGCCTTGGATCCGTACCGGTCGTTGATGAAGTTGTGGCTGACGCCCAGGCGGCGGGCCAGCTCCCGCGCGGAGGCATGGTCGTAGCCCAGCTCGGCGAAGGCCTCCAGCCCTCGTTGCAGGATGCTCTGCTCCTCGGGCACCGCGGGCGAGTGCGCGCCGGGGCGCCCCCGCCGTCGAGCGGATTCGGCTGCTGCTCCCACCGTTTCCTCCATTGCTGCTTGTACGTGCCTGCGCGCCGCGCACTGCCCCGGGCCCTCTCAGGGACCCTGGAACAGCTTACTTGACACATGTCAGATTCGAGCTGATCCGACCGGCGCCAAGCATCGCGAGAGCCAGTCGGCATGATCCTCTACCGGCGCGGCGTGCCGTCTACTGACCCTGACGCGGCGCCCGTGGTGCACATGTGAGACTCGGCCGGACGGCAAACGCACCCAACCGAAAGTGACGCCAACCATGACCGACTTTCCCGAATCAACGCTGGTGGTCACCGGAGCGACGGGACGCCTGGGTGGGCGCGTCGCCCGCCGCCTGGCCGAGCGCGGCATGGCGCAGCGGTTGCTGGTGCGTAACCCGGAGCGGGCGCCCGAGCTGCCCGGTGCCACGGCGATCGGCGGCAGTTACAACGACCATGACGCCGTAGTCCGCGGCCTGAGCGGGGCGAGGACCGTGTTCATGGTGTCCGCTTCCGAGAGCGCCAACCGGCTCGACCAGCACAGGGCTTTCGTGGACGCCGCGGCAGAGGCGGGCGTCGGGCACCTCGTCTACGTGTCCTTCTTCGGCGCCGCGCCCGACGCCGTGTTCACGCTGGCCCGTGATCACTTCCACACCGAGGAGCACATCCGGGCCAGCGGGATGGCGTACACCTTCCTGCGCGACAATCTGTATGCCGGGTTCGTCCCCGACCTGGCTGGCGAGGACGGTGTCATCCGCGGTCCGGCCGGGCAGGGACGTGCGGCCTTCGTATCCCACGACGACATCGCCGACGCCGCCGCCGCGGTCCTTGCCCGGCCGGCCGGGCACGCCGGTGCCGTCTACGACCTGACCGGTCCCGAGTCCCTGACGCTGGACGAGGCGGCGGAGATCGTGTCGGAGGTGCTCGGCCGCACCGTCACGTACCACCCCGAGACGGTCGAGGAGGCCTACGCCTCCCGCGCCTCCTACGGTGCCCCGCAGTGGCAGCTCGACGCTTGGGTGTCCACCTACACGGCCATCGCGGCCGGCCGGCTCGACGGCGTCAGCGACGCAGTCCCCCGCCTCACCGGCCACCCCGCCACCCCCCTCGCCGACGTCATACGCGCCGCCCGGGGAGGGGCCGGCAGGTGATCAGTACTCCAGCTCGGGGCGCAGGCGCAGCGGGCCGCCGACCGCGTGGAGGTGCTGTAGCACTTGGGCGTAGGAGTGGAAGAGCCCGGTCTCGTGGTAGGCGATGTCGTGCCGGGCGCAGAACGTGCGCACGAGTTCTTGGGCATGGCGCAGGCTGGGCCGCGGCATGGAGGGGAACAGGTGGTGTTCGATCTGGTAGTTCAGCCCGCCGAGCATGAAGTCGGTGAGCCGTCGGCCGCGGATGTTGCGTGAGGTCAGTACCTGTCGACGAAGGAAATCGATCTTGTCGTCCTTGGCGAACATCGGCATGCCCTTGTGGTTGGGGGCGAACGAGCATCCCATGTACAGCCCGAACAGCCCTTGGTGCACGGCGACGAAGCACACGGCCTGCAGGGGAGGCAGCACCCAGAACACGGCGCCGAGGTAGCCGCCGAGATGCGCCGTCAGCATGCCTGCCTCGGCCACCTTCGTCCTCCGCGATGTACGGGCACCGGTGCGCTCGAGCAGCGCCCGCACGCCGGCGACGTGCAGGGCGAGTCCCTCCAGAAGCAGCATCGGGAAGAACAGCCAGGCCTGGTGGCGGGCCAGCCAGGCGTACGCTCCGCTGCGGACGCGGGCGTGGTCCTGGGTGAAGGCGATCGCACCGTCGGCGATGTCCGGGTCGCGGTCGACGTGGTTGGGGTGGGAGTGGTGCCGGTTGTGCTTGGAGATCCACCAGCCGTAGCTGAGACCGATCAGCAGGTCGGCGTGCACGCGGCCGAGCAGGTTGTTGACGCGCTTGGAGCCGGAGATCTGGTGATGGCCGGCGTCGTGCCCGATGAACCCGGTCTGGGTGAACATCACCGCGAGGAAGGCAGCGGTCACCATCTGCCACCACGACGGTCCGATCAGGGCGAACGCGGTCCATCCGGCGGCCAGCAGAAGCAGGTTCCCCCCGATCTTGACGGAGTAGTAGCCGGGTCGCCTCTTCAGCAGCCCGCTCCGCTTGACCTCTCGGGACAGAGCGGCGTAGTCGCTGCCCCGGCTGCCGGGCGACGGTTCGGTCGTCGCGGCGTAGTCCGCCGGATCAGTGCTCCGGGCGCTGATGTCAGTGGCCACAGGGTTCCTTTCGGGGTGCACGGGCGCTGCCTGCCCGGCATGGGGAGGGGCGCCGGGTGCGGCACCGTACGGAGGCAGCACGAAACAGGCCCGCGGCGCGGGCCTGCCTCGGAACGGGGTTCGACCGGGTGTCCTCAGAGCGCGCGGACCTGGTCGGCCTGCATGCCCTTGGGACCCTGGCTGGCGGTGAACTCCACCCGCTGGTTCTCCTCCAGAGAGCGGAAACCACCCGTGTCGATCGCCGAGTGGTGGACGAAGATGTCGGCGCCGCCCTCATCAGGGGCGATGAAGCCGAATCCCTTGTCCGGGTTGAACCACTTCACGGTTCCTTGAGCCATGTGATGTCTCCTTCGAGATGGCGAGTAGTGCGGGAAACGCGCGCTTGCACGATCCCGGGCTGCTGGTCGCCAGCCGTCGAAGAAAACCCCCGAAAACGACAAAGCGCCCGCTGTCAGAACTCCGCGGGCGCTTCCACGTTCGCAAACTTCAACTACAACCACTGCCTACAACGCCCCGGGGGCCGGGAACGTTCCCGGCCCCCGGCCACCGGGCTCGAACCTGCCGCCCAGCGGCTTTCCAGGACGGACGGGCTGATGCGCGGACCGGCGCGAAAAGATGCCGTCGGCTGCCGGCCTCACTCAGGCCCTCGGCCCTCCGGTGTCGTCGGCGGCTCGGTGGGCACCGGCGCCGGCGGACGGAAGAGGACGGCCCGGGCCACGGGCGGGGTGAACAAGGCGGTGACGGGCGCGGAGAGGGTCAGTACGGAGCGGAAGGCGCGCCCCACGACGGGGTCGCCGGGGTAGCGCTCCTGGACTCGCCGCAGGTACCAGTCGGCGACGCGGTCCGCGGGCTCGCCGGCGACCGCGGTGCCGACCGCACCCGGCATCTTGCGGTCTGCCCCGGCGGAGATGTCCCATGCCTGCCGGGACGCCGCCAGGAGCGCCCGCTGCACGCGCCGCGTCGTGGGGGTCCGGCGCGGATCGGCCAGTGCGTCGCGCAGGGCGACCGCACTCATCGCGGCGACGGCCATGCCCTGCCCGTAGATCGGGTTGAAGGTGCACAGGGCGTCGCCGGTGGCGAGGAATCCGGCCGGGTGACGGCCGGGCAGGTCGTAGCGGCGGCGGATGTTCGCGGTCCGCCGGTAGCCGAACGCCGGCGAGAGCGGTTCGGCCTCGTCCAGCCACCGGTGCAGGAGCGGATGCGGCAGCCTCTTGGTGTACGTCTCGAACTCGTCGTCGTCCGTGGGCGGTTCGTCGCCGCGCAGCCCCGAGACGATCACCAGATGGGTGCCGTCTTCCAGGGGCAGCGCACCGCCGCCGTGGACCTCGGTGGGGCTGGGGTAGACGTAGTAGCCGAGGGTGTCGCCGCCCAGGACGCCGCTCTTGCCGCGGTAGATGCGGGAGGCGTACGCGAGCCCCGTGTCGATGGTCTCCTCGTGCGGGGCCTCGGCCCCGATCGCCGTGAACCACTGCGGGACCTTCGTGCCGCTGCCGGAGGCGTCGACGACCAGGTCGGCCTCGAGGGCCCGCTGGTTTTCGCGGTCGTCGCCGGAGCGGTCCCGCAGCAGCACACCCCGCACGCGCGAGGCGTCACCGAGGAGCCCGACGACATCCGTCCCCTCCACCGCGCTGATCACCGGGTTGGCGAGGACGCGCCGCCGCACCAGTTCCTCGAGCTGCGCGCGGGAACCGGTGTAGATGTGCGTCGTCGCGGGCAGCCGCCGGAGCCAGCGCCCGTCCTGCCGCTGCACCATGTCCGAGGGCATGCCCACGCGCGGCGCCCCCGCCGCCAGCAGCTCCGCCAGGAAGCCCGGCAGCAGCGACTCCAGGGCCACCTGCCCGCCCTCCAGCAGGACATGCGGATGCCGGCCCTGCGGTACGCCGGGCCGCGGCTTCGTGCCGTCCGGGAACCGGTCGCGCTCGACGACGGTCACCCGCTCGGCGTGCCCGGCCAGGACATGCGCCGCGAGCAGCCCCGCGAGGCTCCCGCCCACGACGACCGCATGCCGCCCGCCCCGGCCACCGCCCACACCCCAACGGCCCGTTTCTCCGGCAGAGTTCACCGATCCGCTCCCCTGGTCGCCACGTCGTGAGAAGGCATCAGTATCCCGCTCCGCAAAGAGGGTTGACCGCGTTCCGGCCCTTCTGCGCGTCCCGAACACACCCGCCCCGGATCACTCCCCCGGCCCCGCCGTCAGGGCGCGTTGCCGCTCAGGATGTCCACAGGCCAGTGGTTCCCTCCGGGAGGAAGGCGCATGGCCCACTTCGGCGAACGCGAGGCCGCGATCACGGACGCGGTGTGGGCCGAGGCACACCGCTGCTCGTGCGCCGCTGAGCGTCCGGGCGAACCCGCCGGCTCCCCCACAGGAACCGCCTAATATCACCTGTGATGGAGATCCGGAGACAGCACACGGCCCGCGGAACGCGGTGGACTACGCGGGTCGCGGCGTTCTGCCCTGCCGTGGCCGTGCTGCTCGCAGCGCTGGCGTTCTGCCTGGGGGTCACGGTCCACGGCCAGAGCGCCCCTGCCACCGCCTCCATGACCACCGTGTCCGCCGCTGCCGTCCCGGCGGGCACATCGGCAGGACCCCACGGGACGGCAGCCGCGCACTCGTCCGACTGCCTGCCCGGCGATGCGTGCTGCCGCCTGGCCGCCGAGGGTCTGCGAGCCGTGCTCGCCACTCCCGCCCAGCCCCTCCCAGCGGTCGTGTCCCGTATGCCGGGCCTTCCCCTGTTTCCGGACACTTCCTCACGCTCCCCGGGAGCCGCGCCGGCCTGTCACGCTCCCGACCTCCACGTCCTCCAGGTGCAACGGACCTAGACGGATGCCCGGCGCCGTGCGCGCTCGCGCACAAGCAGCCGGCTTCCGCCCATCGACTCCCACACCTGCACCCACCGCCGCGCGACGACACCGCGCTGCGGGGACGAGGAACACACAGCCATGAGCAAGACGAGCAAGAAGGCGGCCGCCGAGGCGCGGCGGGCCAAGATAGAGGAGATGCGTCGCGCCGAGCGGGCCCGCGAGCGCCGCAACCGCATCATCACCATCACACTCAGCACGGTCATCGTCGCCGGACTGGTCGGCTGGGGCGGCTACGCCCTCAACAGCGCCAACGAGAAGGACGAACAGCAGGCCGCCGCGAAGAAGAAGCCCGTACGCGGCGAGAAGACCTGGGACAAGAAGAAGCTCACCCAGAACCACGTCCAGGGCACCGTCGACTACACGATGAACCCGCCCGTCGGAGGCGACCACAACCAGGCGTGGATGACCTGCGACGGCACCGTCTACACCAAGCCCATCACCAACGAGAACGCCGTCCACTCGCTCGAACACGGCGCGGTCTGGATCACGTACAACGACAAGGCCGCCGACGCCGACGTCAAGGCACTGAGCGACAAGGTCTCCAGCACCCCGTACACGCTGATGAGCCCGAGCAAGGACCAGTCCGGCACCATCATGCTGTCGGCCTGGGGCACGCAGCTCAGCGTGGACAAGGCCGCCGATCCCAGGGTCGAGCAGTTCTTGTCCAAGTACGTCCAGGGCTCGCAGACCCCCGAACCCGGCGCCGCCTGCACAGGAGGCCTCACCGTCTGATGAGCTATACGACTGTGACGGAACCGGACGTGACCACTTCCGGCGACGCACCCGTCCGCAAGCCCTCCCCCGTCCCATGGGCCGTCGCCGCGGTGGCGGCCCTGGTCGCCCTCGGTCTGGTGCTCTGGCTGGTGGCCGCACCCGGCGACGAGGACACGTCCGACGCGCCCACCGCCGGTTCCGCCGACGCGGGCTTCGCCCGTGACATGGCCGTCCACCACCAGCAGGCCGTCGAGATGTCCTTCATCATCCGCGACCGCACCGACGACGAGGACGTACGCCGCCTCGCGTACGACATCGCGCAGACCCAGGCCAACCAGCGCGGCATGCTGATCGGCTGGCTCGATCTGTGGGGCCTGCCGAAGACGTCCGCCGACGGCTACATGGCCTGGATGAAGGGTGACGGCCACATGGGCCACCAGTCGAAGGGCGGCTCCCTCATGCCCGGCATGGCCACGGATGCCGAACTCGGCCAGCTCGGCAAGGCCCAGGGCAAGGACGCCGAGATCCTCTACCTCCAGTTGCTGACCGACCACCACATGGGCGGCGTCACCATGGCCCGCGCCTGCGCCGAGCAGTGCGAGGTGCCCCAGGAGCGGCAACTGGCTCAAGGGATGACTGAGGGCCAGCAGTCGGAGATGAGGCTCATGGCCGACATGCTCGAGGAGCGCGGCTCGGCGCCTCGCTGATGACGCCGTCCGTAAGGGCCGGTGGCCGGGGCGAGCGTCCCGGCCACCGGGGCGCTCCGTCCGCCGGCCCGGCGGCTCCCGCGTGCTACGAACCGGCAGACGGCTCAGGCGGGAAGTGCGCCGCCGGGTTCGGCGATCGTCACCGGCGGTCCCTCAGTCGCAGGTGACTTCGTCGCGGGGCACGTACCGCGTCTTGAAGGTCTCCCGCTTGACTTCCTTGCCGCTGTCCTTGAAGACCCGGTCGACCGCGACGTCGAAGCCTTCGAGCGGGGTCTGCGGCACGCACTTCTCTCCGGAGCCCTCGCGGGTTTCGGGCTGCTTCACGTTGGTGCGCGGGCCCTTGGCCGCTTCCACGGTGTCGTACTTCTTGGTGCCGAGGAAGGTGACCGTGACGGAGGTGTCCGTCGCAGTTGCGTCGATGTAGATGGCGTTGCCCGAGTCGTTCCTGAACTTCAGGTCGAGGAGGCCCCAGGCCACCGTCGCCTCCCGGCCCTCCGGATAGCGCTCGATGTAGAAGGAGTGAGCTCCGTACTCCACCGGCTTCACGCCGGCGAAGAAGATGGCGTTGAAGACCGTGGTGGCGACCGTGGAGACGCCGCCTCCGGCCGCCTTCTCGTACTGGTTGTTGTTGATGATGATGCCTTCCACGAACCCGTTGGCCTCGGTCCGCTCGCCCACGGTGCCGTTCAGGCTCCAGGTCTCGCCGGGCAACACGACGGACCCGTCGATCAGTTCCGCGGCGCGGCCGATGTTCGTGACGCGGTAGGCCTCGGGCTCGAAGTTCTCCGTGAAGCTCGAGATCCTCTCCTTGATGCCCAGGCGGCCGACGTTGTCGCGGGTCAGCTCGGGCTGGACCTCCTTGGTGGCCACTGCTCCGGTCCGGGCCGCGCCGGTCTTGGTCAGCAGCGGCAGTACGGCCTTCTTGAGCGCCTTGGCCGTGACCTCCTGTCCGGTCTTGCCGTCCGAGGCCACTGCCACTCGCCCACCGTCCAGGCGCAGCTTGGCGTTGACCGCCTTGTCGGTGGCCGGTGCGAGCGGACTTGCCACCGCGGGATCGGCGAGGAGCCCCTTGCCGTCCAGTGCGAGGGTCAGCCGCTTCTCCCCGTCCGGCTTCATCGTGAGGTGCTTGCCGAGCGTCGCCGGGCTGATCGCGATGTCGCGGCCACCCGCGGTGAGTGTGACCGGGGCCGACATCGCCGGCGTGGCGAGTTCCTTCATCGCGCGGTTCACCTCGGCCGCGCCGACCTCCGGTTCGGTGGTGCGGACCGGCAGCCGCACCGGCTCCTTCCCCTGCCCGGGGATCGCCGACGCCAGGGCCTCGACCGCACCGTCCACGTCCAGGGCCCGCCCGGTTACCGGCCGCTTCGGCACCGGCTCGCCCGCCTGGAAGACGACGTCACCATCCCGCGCCTTCCGGTCGTACGTCTTCGCCTTCTCGGCCAGTGACGCACGGGCTTTCGCCTCGTCCACGCGGATCACCGGTTCGACCTTGCGCTCACCACTCGTGAACAGGCGGCCGATCACGGTGAACGGGTCGGACCCCACTTGCGCGGCACGAGCGACGGTCTCCTCACTGTCCAACGAGATGCCGTCCACGTCGACGGTGCCGGCAGTGTCGCCGAGGCGCACCTTGACCGGCTCCGACCAGGCCCCGCCAAGGCCGCTGGCCAGCTTGTCCCTCGCCTGCGTGCGGCTCAGCCCTCCGATGTCGACGCCGCTCACCCGCGTGCCCTCGGGGACATCGTCACCAGAGGTCAGCAGACCCACCAGATACAGCCCGCCGAAGCCGACACCCGCCACCCCCGCCACGAGCGCGACACGAAGGCCTATTCGGCGACGACCGGCCGACGCGGTGTCGGCGGGTGGATCGAGAAGGGATGGGCGACTCACTGGTGCTCCTCGTCTGTGACTGTCGCGTGCGGGCAGGGCCCCGCGCCGGGGGCCGCTCGCCGGGCGAGGAAGAAGAGGTTTGCGGTGATTGAGAAGACTTCGGCACTGGTCCGGAGAGCCCGAGCGGCGGCGGTGCCGTTCCGTCTCGCCGCGGGGTCAGCCCCTCGACTGGTCGCCACACCCTAACTCCCAGCTCACTAAGCCAGTTAGTGGTAGGGGGGTAACGTCGGTCACTACCGCTGACGTCGTGAAGGGGCAGACGGAGGCGTCGCCCTTCGGCGTCTCGCCCCAGCTGCCCGCCCAGCCTCTCGGCGCCGGCTGCACACCCGCAGTGCAGCCGGCGCCGCAGCTGCCGGGCGGCGGCGAAGCCGCAGCGGTGCCGGTTCCGGTGCCCGAATGGCAGGGGCAGGCACCATGCGGCGCCCGCCCCTGGTCAGTGGACCTGCGGTGGGTCAGGCAGCGACGGGCTGCGACGCGGGCTCGGGGGTCACCAGACGGCCGGTGCGGTGCAGGCCGTACAGGGCGGCCGCGCAGGCGAGGCCGAGCGCGCACAGAGAGACCCACGGCAGCGCCGGCATCCCCGCCTCGCGGGCCGCGTCCAGCGCGGCACCGGTCAGCAGGTTGCCGAGCGTGATGCCGACCCCGCAGATGGTGTTGTACAGCCCGTAGTGCGTGGCCACGAGACGGTCACCGGAGAGACGCACGATGGTGTCCATCTCGAAGGGGTACGCGATCATCGTGCCGACCGCGAGCAGCAGCGCGGCGAGCGTCGGGGGCACCGCGGCCAGCAGCCACAGCCCCACTCCTGACCCGGGTACGGGCACGGCGGTGGCCACCAGCAACGGCACGAACGCCAGCCCCATGATCGCCAGCCCTCGGGTCAGCGCCTGGCCGGGTTCGTACCGGGCCTTGCACCAGGCGGTCACCCTCGTCTGCCCGACGATGGTGCTCAGCCCGGAGACCGCGAACAGCACCGCCACGGCGGCCGTACCGAACTCGCCGTCACCGCCGAGCCTGCGCACCTCCAGCGGCAGGGACAGATAGACCTGGAAGGTGAGGACGTACGAGCCGATCATGGCGCCGGAGAAGAGCAGGAACGGCCGGTTGGCGAGGATGCCGCGCCACTGGGCGAGCACACTGTCCCGGCCCTGACTCTCCTTGCCCTTGGTGTCCTCGGCCCGCCGGGCGGGCAGCGCGCGGATCTGCACGACGGACAGCACCGCGAAGATCGCGGCCGACACCAGGCAGGTGATGCGGAAGTCCACCCCGGTCAGCACCATGCCCACGAGCGGGCCGAGCAGGATTCCGGCCTGGTAGAAGACGTTGAACAGCGCGAACGCCTCGACCCTGCGCTCCCCCGCGTCCGCGGCGAGATACGCCCGGACCGCCGGGTTGAAAAGCGCTCCGGCGAGCCCGGTGGCCGCCGACGCGGCGATCAGTGCGGCCAGCGAGTCGACCAGTCCGAGTGTCGCGAAACCGACCGTACGCAGCACGCATCCGGCCACGATCATCGGCTTGTAGCCGAGGCGGTCGGCGAGTGTTCCGCCGACGAGGAACATGCCCTGCTGGCTGAAGTTCCGTACGCCGAGGACGAGTCCGACGACCCAGCCGGCCAGTCCGAGGGTGCCGGACAGGTGGGCGGCCAGGTAGGGCATCAGCATGTAGAAGCCGAGGTTGATGGTGAACTGATTGACCATCAACAGCTGGACACTCCGGTCGTAGGAGCGCATCTGCGTGAGTGTCGCCTTCACCGCGAACCACCCGTCCCCGTGACCGTCTCCGAAACGGTCTCCGCCACCAGGGCGACCGGATCGGTGACCGCCGTGCAGCGGGCCCAGCGGGTGACTTCCTTCTCATCGGGACGGCCGACGACCTCCGGCTCGGGCGCCGGAGTCACGCCCAACAGCCCATGTTCGGCGCAGTATTCGTCGTCGTAGACCGTCTCCAGATAGCGCTGGGGCCCATCGGGGAAGATCGCCACGATACGGGTGCCCGGCGGGGTCGTACGCGCGACCCAGCCGGCCACCAGCGCGACCGCGCCGACACTCCAGCCACCGGTGGCGTAGTGGGAGGCGGCCAACTGCCTGCAGGCCCAGACGGATTCGCCCGGGGCCACCCAGTGCGCCTCGCTGAAGTTCTCGTACGCCACGTTGCGCGGGTAGATGCTGGAGCCGAGACCGCGCATCAGGCGGGGCCGGGCGGGCTGCCCGAAGATGGTCGAGCCCACGGTGTCCACGCCCACCACCCGCAGCTCGGGGTACAGCTGACGCAGGACACGTGAGGTCCCCGCGGAGTGGCCTCCTGTGCCGACGCTGCAGACGAGTACGTCGATGTGGCCCATCTGCGAGGCGAGTTCGAGGGCGAGCGGAGTGTAGGCGGCGACGTTGTCGGGGTTGTTGTACTGGTCGGGGCACCAGGCTCCGGGGTGTTCCGCCATGAGTTCGGCGACGCGGTCGCGGCGGGCCTGCTGCCAGCCTCCGGTCGGGTGCGGTTCGGGGACCATGTCGACGGTCGCACCGTAGGCGGCGAGCAGCCGGTTCATCGACGGTTCGAGGCCGGGGTCGGTGACCAGGGTTACGGGGTGGCCGTAGACCATTCCGGCCAGGGCGAGGCCGAGGCCGAGGGTGCCGCTGGTCGACTCGATGATCGGGCGTCCCGGCCGCAAGTCGCCGCGCGCTCGGGCCCGTTCGACCATGTGCAGTGCGGGGCGGTCTTTGATGCCGCCGGGGTTGAAGCCCTCCAGCTTCGCCCAGAAGCCGCGGTCCGGCTCGGTGAACGGCTGGGAGATCCGCAGAACGGGGGTGTTGCCGACGAGCCCCTGGAGCGTGGGGCCGGCAGGGGTGGGGTCGCTCGTGGTCAGTGAGTGCATTTCGTTCGCTCTCGTATCGATACGGATGCGTGCGGATGCTCATCTCGCGCGACGGCCAAGGCACGCCGCACGGCGGGGCGCCGAGGGCCGCCCCGCGCGGCGGCCTCTATATGCGCCACCTGCAGATGGCGGTGAGAGCGGACCGGCCACCGCTCAGCAGCAGTCTTCGCACGGCGCCAGGGGGCTGTCGTACGGGAGTTGCTGTGGCGTCCGTCAGCGACAGCGCGGTGACGGCCGTCGGCGGGACTCGAAGAGACGGCTGCGGGACGAAGGCCTGCCCGAGGCGGGGACCGTGGCAACGGTCGGGAGACTCGGACGCGTCGGGGTTCTCACCGTCGAAGCCCTCGGCGGGCGGAGGGGCTTCACTCGAGGCCGCCGCCGATCGAACGGGCGGCTCCGGCGCGTGGCGTTGATCGCCGAGGCACACCGTCAGCATGAACAGCAGGGCGCACAGCGTGCTCCGGATGAGCAGGCTCCTCCGGAGCCGACGTAACCGTGAAGCACGGGAACTGGAGAGGGCAGGGATGGGCGGCACAGGTCCTCCGCGGGGCGGCCACTGCCCGTACGGGAACACTCCCGGTCGGGGCAGGGATCAGTGGGGGGTGAGGGAGAGAGCCGTCGACCGTCCCCGCGCCACGCCGTGGGCGCTGCGCGCGGGAGGTCGGACGTGATGTACCGGTCGCCGGGAGAAGGCATGACGCGGTCTTGGGCCGAGTCCAGGAATCCCGGAAAGGGGTGGACCGGTCCGGAAGGCGCCGGCCTAGATACGAAGAACCGTGGAGTCCGCCGCTTGCGTTCTCGGAATCGTGAAGCCCCGTGCCGCGGCGGCATGGCGGGCGGGCGCGGAGCCGGGCCCCTCGTCGCCGCTCTCCGGACTCAGCGGAGACAGGCAGGGCACCGCCACATCGGGACCCTGCGAAGGCTGTCCCATCACACAGTCCGCATCGGCGTGCTGCTGTCCGTGGCCGTCGTGATGACCCTCCGGCTGCCCGCCAGTCGGCTGCGCCGACATAGCACTCGCAACGTCTACGTGTTCGACGGCGGACCCGGAATGAACGCCTGCCGCCGAGACGCCCTTTTCGGAGGCGAGGTGACTCACCGTGGCGTCAGGACTGACGGCATGCGTATACAGCAGACCGAAGAGGAACAGGCCGAGCCCCACCACACGCCACAGAGCCGCTGATGAGCGGCTCCTTGGCATACGAGATGGAGACCAGGCCGTAATCATGCCGTGATCCTAACCCGACTGCGAGGACCCGGCATGCCGTCCCAGGAGAACATCGCGTGAACCCAGCCACATGACGGCGCCAAGGTCGCCCGATAGGGCCAATTGCGCCGAATTTCTGGGGACTTCACCGTTCGCAAACGTCTTGTTCTGCCCCGCTCCACGGCCGCGGAGAACAGAGAACGGGTGGCCGGACGGCAGTGTGCACCGCCCGGCACCCCCGCTTCTGTCGCCGGGTCAGCTCTTGCCGAGCATCTTGTTCATCTGCTCGATTTCGGCCGTCTGGGCCGTGATCACGGCGTCGGCGAGCTTCATGGCGTCGCCGTACTTGCCGTCGGCCTTCTGAGCCTCGGCCATCTCGACGGCTCCCTCGTGATGCTTGATCATCATCTCGAGGAACATCTTGTCGAACTCGGCACCGGAGGACTTGTCCAGCTTGTCCATGTCCTCACTGCTCATCATGCCGGGCATGCCGGACGACATGTCGTGACCCATGTCCGACATGTCCTCGGGGACCTCCTCGCCCCACGAGGTGAGCCAGCCGGACATCGTCTTGATCTCCGGGTCCTGGGCCCCCTTGATCTTCGCGGCGAGGTCCTTGACCTCCTTTGACGAGGCGCGGCTGTCGGCCAGTTCGGCCATGTCGACGGCCTGACGGTGGTGCTGGATCATCTCCTTGGCGAAGGAGACATCCTGGCCGTTGTGATCGCCGGCCTTGGCCGAGGCGGACGCGGACGGGCTGGAGTCGGAGTTCATCGACCCCATGTCGTGCCCGCCGTCGTCGCCGCCACAGGCGGCCAGGACGAGAGCCGCCGCACCGGCGGTGACGGCGAGTGCGGTACGACGGACGAGCTTGCGCTGTGCAGTCATGGTTGAGCTCCTGCGTTCGGATCTGGTGAAAGGCATGCCGAGACGCGGCGCCGCCCTGTGTGGGCATACGGCGACGCGTGGGGCGCTCTAGATCCGCAGGAGCTGGAGTTCGGAGAGTGAGGGCGGAGCGCGACCGCCGTCGGGATCGCTGCCGACCCGAGACGCCGGCGCGTCCGCAGCACCGGCGCGGGCCACCGGGTCGGGCAGGAGCGCCGGTGCCACCGCGGGACCGCCGGGTACGGAGGCCGAAGCGCAGGTCGGATCGGCATGATCCGTGTGGCCCGAACAGCCGCCCTCACCGTGATCGCACGCGCCGGGCATCGACGCCACGACGTCCGTGTACACGACCGACACCATCCGGTCGTGCCCCGGGGCAGGGGCGATCTCGGGAACGGGCCCGAGTCCGTGCATGCCGAGCAGGCCCAGCAGCAGAGCGCATACGAGCAGCCCACAGGACCGCACCGTCGAGTGCGGTCGAGGGAGCTGTCGTAAGCGGGTCACGGGCACATCGTAGGGCGTTGAAAGTCTGGTCGGCCCGCCGCCTACTATGAGCCTACGTATTCGGTGGCGAAAGGAAGTCAGGGCGATGCGGCGGCTGGGGGATCTCGAGGCAGAGATCATGGATCGTCTCTGGACATGGAACCGTCCGGCGACGGTGCGGGAGGTCGTCGACGACATCAACAAGGTCCGCCCCATCGCGTACACCACGGTGATGACCGTCACCAACATCCTGTACAACAAGGGCTGGCTGCTGCGGGGAAAGCAGGGTCGCGCCTGGTTGTACTCCCCGGTGCGCAGCCGCGAGGCGTACGCCGCCGCGCTCATGGAGGACGGTTTGGGCGAGAGCAAGGACCGCCCGGCCGCGCTGGTCCACTTCGTCGAGAACATGTCCGATGACGAGATGGCCGCCCTGCGCAAGGCTCTGCGGACCGTGGGACGACAGGAAGGCTGAGTCGTGAACGCGGCCCCGGTCCTGGTCGGCTACACCGCAGCGGTGGGGTTCCTCGCCCCGCACCTCATGCTGCGCGGCAACTGGCAGCACCGGACCCCCGCGCTGGCGGCAGCGGTGTGGCACGCCCTGGCGGTCTCCTTCTCGATCGGGACCGCGCTGGCCGCGTACAGCCTGGCCGTGCCGGCCGAGCACCTGCACGCGGGCCTGCTGGGCCTGCTGCACACCTGCGGCGTGGACGTGGGCACGACTCGGCCCGACCCGGACACCGCGGACCGGCTTGCCGTCGGCGCCCCCGCCGCGATCGGGATCGCCCTGGTGGCGAGCTTCGTCTTCCACGTCGTACGAGCCCGCCGGGTGCGGACTGAGCACCGGGAGGCGGTCGACCTGGTGGGCCGCCGTTCGGCCCGGCTCAGCGCCACCGTCCTGCCGTACGGCGTGCCCGCCGCATACTGTCTGCCCGGCCGGGACCCCCGGATCGTGATCAGCGACGCGGCCGAGCGTGAGCTGTCCACCGAGCAGCTCGCGGCCGTGCTGGAGCACGAGCAGGCCCACATCGTGGGCCGCCACCACCTGTTCCTGGCCGCGGTGGAAGCGTTCCACTCGGTGTTCCGGTGGCTGCCACTGGCCCGGCACGCCCGGGAACAGACGGCGCTCCTGCTGGAGATGGCCGCGGACGACCGCGCACTGCGCAACCACTCCCACGAGGCGCTGGCCACGGCGATGTACGAGATGGCCACGGCCCGCACTCCGAAGGGCGCCCTGGCTGCCGGCGGCCAGAACGTCCTGATCCGCCTGAAGCGAGTCCTCGGCCCGCGCAAGGCCCCGCACCCCGCCCTGCGGGGTTCTGCGGCCGCCGCGGTCGTGACCGTGCCGCTGCTGCCGCTGCTTCTCGCCTGCCCGCCCGGGATGAGCTGACGCCCGGACTTACCAGCTCTACGTGAGGCCGCTGTGACTCGGGATCACTTGCGATGCGTAATACGAAGCTACTAAGTTCTAAACTCCCTCTATGAATGCGGCGCTGGACGCGGGCCGAGGCCCCGCCCAGCGCCGGGTCCATGGGGCAGTGCCGAAGTCGGCTGGTGTCGCCCGACGACCAGAGTCCGTCGCTCGGTCCACAGACGTGCAGAGGAGTCACTCCACGATGGGAACGCACCGTCGGCCGAAGCCGCCCAGCCGCGCCCGGATCGCCACCCTCGGCATGGCCGCCGGCGCCGTCAGCCTCCTGCCGACGCAGAGCCAGGCGGCCCCCAATCCCACGGTGGGCGAGGTCCGCAAAGAAGTGGAACGGCTCTACGAGGAGGCCGAGGGCCCCACCGAGGAGTACAACGCGATCCGCGAGCAGCAGAAGAAGCTGCAGCGCGAGGCCGACCGTGCGCAGGACCGCCTGGCCCGCAAGCAGCAGGAGATCAACGAACTGCGGGAGGAGATAGGCCCGTTGGCGGCCGCGCAGTACCGCAGCGGCGGCATCGATCCGAGCGTGCAGCTCTTCCTGTCCGGTGACCCGGACGACTACCTCGACAAGGCCCAGATGCTCGACCGTACGAGCAACCGGCAGGCCGAGGCCCTGAGGGCGATGCAGAGCAAGCAGCGCGAACTCGCGCAGGAACGCATGGCCGCCCAGAAGCGCCTGAAGGCCCTGGAAGAGACGCGCACCAAGGCCGCCAAGACGAAGGGCGAGGTCCAGGACAAGCTGGCGAAGGCCCGCAAGCTCCTCAACAGCCTGACCGCCGACCAGCGCGCCAGGATGGAAGCCGACCAGGAGCGGGACGACGCCGCCGCAGGCGCCAGCGACTCCCCGTCGACGTACAACGGCCCGGCGAGCGGCCGCGCCAAGGCCGCCCTCGACTTCGCGTACGCGCAGCTCGGCAAGCCCTACGAGTGGGGCGCGACCGGACCGAACTCCTACGACTGCTCCGGCCTGACCGGTGCTTCCTGGCGTGCGGCGGGCGTTTCTCTGCCGCGTACCGTCAAGCAGCAGTACGACGCGGGCCGGAAGGTGGCCCGGTCCGATCTGCAGCCCGGCGACATCATCTACTGGTACAACGACAACCAGCACAACGGCATGTACGTCGGGAACGGCAAGGCCATCCATGCGCCGCGGACGGGCAAGAACATCGAGATCGTTCCGCTGGACTCGATGCCGTTCTTCGCCGCCAGCAGGCCCTGAGCACCGACGCCCCCACCGCCCGAGGAACGTTTGTGACGGCACGCCCGGCCGTCCGCCCTCTGCTCTTCAAGCCATCGTGAGCTCCGGGAAACATCTACTAAGAGGCTTACAGCAATCGGGTGACGTAGGCTCGCCACCCCAAAACGGGGGACCGGAGGGGGACGCCGACCAGGGGCTTTCGTGCCGGGCGCGTCGGCGATGAAGCCGCGGTACGCAATCCCACCCTCCCCTGAACACCTTCCAACTCCGAAACGTACTAAGGGCACTAGCAGTTAATGCCCCACGCAGCACCTCGCGGTGCTCCGTACGACGAGGCGGCGTCGGCAGCGCAGGCCCCGCCGGCTCGGACGATCGGGAAGGTGAAGATGGGAATGCTCGCGCTCAGTTGGGCCATCGCGTTGGTCTCCGCGCTGGTGGCCGCCGTCAGCGCGGTCCGGGTGGTGACCAGCAGCGGCGAGACGCGGTTCTCGGCAGGCGGCGACCTACTGATGGGGCTGTGCATGGCGGCCATGGCTCTGCCCGCGACGGTTGGCTGGTACGCGGGCTACGGCATGTGGTGGTCAGTGGCCTTCGGCCTCCTCGGGCTCGGGGCTGTGGCGATGGCGGTCAAGCACACGCGCTCGTCCGGGTGGAAGCATGGCCGTCACTGGGTACACCTCATCGTCGGCAGCTTCGGCATGGTGATCATGACGCTGGCCATGACGAGCACGTCGTCCGGTCCGGTGCTCGCGCTGGGCAGCGGGCACTCCATGGCGCACATGCCGGGCATGGAGAACACGGCGAGCGCGCAGGGCACAGCGGGCACGCACGAGATGGAGGGCATGGAGTCCATGGATGGCATGGAGGGCATGGGTTCCATGCCCGGGATGGGATCCATGCACGGAATGGACATGCCCGGCATGACGCATGCCGCGGCTGGCGCCGGTTCCTCCGACGGGTCCGGTTCCGTATGGCGGTTCGTGATCGCGGCTCTCGCTGCCTACTTCCTGCTGTCGATCGGCGCGTCCGTGTGGGCCAGGGTCCGGGGCACCCGGCGAGGCGGCCGGAGTGCCGGCTCCCGGGGAGGCTGGGTCCGCTGGCTGCTCGCCATGCCGGACACCGTGCTCGTCTATCTGGCGTCGTTGACGCTCTCGGTGTGGGACAAGACCAGCATGGGCCGGCGATCGGGCCACGGACGGCGCCGCAAGCTCGGAGCCGCGCCGGACGCGGCGCTGGCAGCGCATATCGGCATGGGCGGGACCATGTCCGCGATGCTGCTGATGATGGTCGCGTGAAAGCCGGTCTGGTCGTCCGCGACCGGTGAACGCCGCGACGGGACCCGCGCGGCCCCGTTGCCGGCATCAGCATCCGTCGCACGGAGTGGATTCAGCACGGACCCGCACGGCTCAGCAGGAGCCCATATCGCTGAGTGCGGGCACCCGCGAAGCCGTTCGTGTCCATCACCCGGGACGGAGACAATGGACATACGCGATCCCCGCGCTCGGGCGGCCTCGGACTCCGTTTCCCCCAGCCACAGGCCGCGTACGGGCGCCCGTCCGAAGGGGCCGGTCCGATGTCGCATCCACACCTCCGCAGGCGCACCGCCCCGTTGGCGCTCGGAGCAACAGCCGCCCTGCTGCTCGCGACCGCCTGTTCCAACGGGGACGAGGAACCCGCCTCGACCTCACCCAGCATCACGATGGAGAACTTCGCGTTCAGCCCGGCGAATCCGGAAGTGGGGCCCGGCGACAAGATCACCGTGGTGAACGAGGACTCCTCCGCTCACACCGTCACAGCCGCGAAAGGCGACGCCTTCGACACCGGGAACATCGCCGGCGGAGATTCCGGGTCGTTCACCGCCCCCTCCCAGGCCGGTCGATACGCCTTCGTCTGCACCCTCCACCCGAACATGACAGGCACTTTGATCGTCCGCTGAGCCGACAGGAACCTCGGTTGGCGCCCATCCCCTCCACGGATCTGAGCGCGGCGGGGCCCACATGGCATCAGAGCCACAGCCATGGCCCCGCACCCTGCCCGACGCTGGCGCCTCCGGCGCCCGCTGCCCCTCTCCAGCGGTTGTGGAGCAGTCACCGGACACGACAAGCCGCAGACCCCACCCCGTACACCGAGCGGCAGGGGCGGCTCGAGGCAGTCGGCGGCACTCTCCCCACCGGCCGTCCGCAGAGGCTTGAAAACACCCTCGCATGTATACCCCCGAGGGGTATATAGTTCTCGACCGTGAGCCCGAGGACGGGCCGCTATCGAGGGGAATGGGGATGAAGGACATGGACCACAGCGCTCACCACACCGGCACCACGCACGACCCGGCCGCCCACGAGGGCCACCACGGTCATGCCGACCACACGATGTCCCACGGCGCGCACGGGAGAGTGTCCTGGGCCATGGCGGCGAAGGCGACCCTGCACTGCCTGACCGGGTGCGCCATCGGCGAGATCCTCGGCATGGTCATCGGCACCGCCCTGATGTGGGGCAACGTGCCGACCATGGCCCTGGCGATCACGCTGGCGTTCCTGTTCGGCTACTCGTTCACGCTGTTCGCCGTACGCCGGGCCGGCCTGGACTTCAAGACCGCGATCAAGGTGGCCCTCGCCGCCGACACCGTCTCCATCGCCGTGATGGAGATCGTCGACAACACCATCATCGCCCTCACCCCGGGCGCGATGGACGCCCACCTTTCCGACGGGCTGTTCTGGTTCGCTCTCCTGGGCGGATTCGCGGTCGCCTTCCTGATCACCACGCCCGTGAACAAGTGGATGATCGGCCGCGGCAAGGGCCACGCCGTCGTCCACGCCTACCACTGAAAACCTGCCCCACACACGCGCCGCCCGGGACACCCCACAGCACAGGGGGTATCCCGGGCGCGCGTGTGTGGGGCACCACCGCACCACCCTCTCCGGGTGGAACTGGCCCGTCGGCTGCGACTGCAGAAGAGCACCGTCAGTCGGCTTGTTGGGCAGCCGACCGCCCGCGGCCGGGTGGAACGCGCCCCAGCCCCCGACGACGGCCGCGGCGTCGTCCTGCGCCTCACCGCCTCAGGACAGGAATCCGGTCAACCGGCCGGTGCACCAGAAGCTCCGCCGACAGCGGCAGCGCGACTGGCGGGCATCCGGTGACCAGCACCGGCTTCCACTCCAGAGCCGGTGGCGCCGATGTTCACGGTCGGCGACACCGCGTTGCCCCACACAAAGGCGGATCACTCAGCGTGAACCGGCGAGCCGACCGCACCAGCATCATTCCTCGCCCGGCACCAACCGCAGCGAAACCGAGTTGATGCAGTACCGCTGGTCCGTCGGCGTCGGGTAACCCTCGCCCTCGAAGACGTGGCCCAGGTGGGAGCCACAGCGCGCGCACCGCACCTCGGTCCGCACCATCCCGTGCGAATGATCGGAGACAAGTTCCACGGCATCCGAGTCGCGTGCATCAAAGAAGCTCGGCCAGCCGCAGTGGGACTCGAACTTCGTGTCGGAGGTGAAGAGTTCGGCGCCGCAGGCGCGGCAGGAGTAGACGCCCTTCGTCTTGGTGTCGGTGTACTCGCCGGTGAACGCGGGCTCCGTGCCGGCCTGGCGCAGGACCGTGTACTCGGCCGGGGTCAGCTCGGCCCGCCACTGCTCGTCCGGCTTTTCGATGTCGTACGACATGAAGCTCAGTCCCTCACTTCGACTGGAGGCGGTCCAGGATCCGCGGGCCCAGGTCGGTCACGTCACCCGCGCCCATGGTGAGAACGAGATCGCCCGGCACGGCCATTCCCGCGACCACGGTGGGGGCGTCCGCCTTGTCGTGCACCGGCGTCACCTCCGCGCCCGCCGCCCGTGCCGCGTCGACGATCAGCTCGCTCGTCACGCCGGGGATCGGGTCCTCACGCGCCGGATAGATGTCGAGGACGATCGACGCGTCGGCCAGGGACAGGGCCTGGCCCATCTCCCGGCCCAGTTCCTGGGTGCGGGAGAAGAGGTGCGGCTGGAAGACGACGAGGATGCGGCCGGAGGCGCCCGCCCGCATGGCCTCCAGGTCGGCGGTCATCTCCGTCGGGTGGTGCGCGTACGAGTCGATGACCTGCACGCCCGCCGCCTCGCCCTTGAGCTGGAGACGGCGCTTGACTCCGGTGTACGCGCCGAGCGCCCCCGCCAGTTCCGCCGCGGGGACGCCGAGCGCGACGCCCGCCGCCAGCGCGGCCACCGCGTTGCCCGCGTAGTGCCGGCCGGGGACCGAGACCGTGAAGGTCAGCTCCTCGCCGTCCAGCAGGACCGTGACCTCGCTCTTGAGGCCGTGCGGCACGATCGAGACGATGCGTACGTCCGCGTCCTCGGCCTCGCCGTACGTCACGACCCTGGGCCCACCGGAAACTCGCGACGTCAGTTCCCGCGCGCCCTCGTGGTCCGCCGAGATCACCAGTGTGCCGCCGGGCACGATACGGCCCGCGAACGTCTCGAAGGACTCGTAGATCTCGTCCATCGAGGCGTAGTTGGCGTGGTGGTCCAGCTCCACGTTCAGCACGATGGCCACCTCGGGCGCGTACTTGTGGAAGCTGCGGTCGCTTTCGTCGGCCTCGGCGACAAAGATCTCGCCGTCGCCGTGCAGCGCGTTCGAGCCGGGGGCGTCGAGGTCCCCGCCGATCGCGTACGAGGGAGCCAGGCCGAGTTCCGACAGCGACACCGCCAGCATGGACGTGGTCGTCGTCTTGCCGTGCGTACCCGCCACCGCGAGGGGCCGCAGTCCCTCCATCAGCGAGGCGAGGGCGTCCGACCGGTGGACCACCGGGATCCCGAGCTCGGCGGCCCTGGCCAGCTCCGGATTGTCCGCACGGATCGCGGAGGACACGACCACGCACGTGGCGTCATCGGCAAGGTGCTCGGCAGCGTGCCCAATGTGCACGGTCGCGCCCAGCGCCCGCAGCGCCTCAGCCGTCGCGGACTCCTTGGCATCACTCCCCGCCACCTTGGCCCCACGCTGAGCGAGAATCTTCGCGATCCCCGACATCCCGGCCCCACCGATCCCGATGAAGTGCGGTCGGTCCATGGCGGTAGGAAGGCCGGCTGCCATGCGTGTTTCTCCCAAAGGTGCGGTACGACAACGGTTCGCGCCCACTCTCGGGCGCGCGGCCCCAGCCTATTCTGTGCCGCACTTGCCCACCGGCGGGAGGGGACGTGGGCCGGTGCGTCATATGCCCGTCGCGCAGGTTCTGTCTCAGGTAACCCGCCCTGTGTACCAACACCGGGCCGTATGCCCACCCTGCGACGGGCTGACGCACCGGCCCACGGCCCCGCACCCACCACCCACCCAAGGGGCGCGGGGCTGTGACAGCAGCGGCTCCGCCGCGGGGCGCGACCAGCCACGACGGGCTCGCAGTCAAAACACGAACCCGGCCCCCACGGCGCTCCCATCCCCAGCCCAGCGCCGGCGTTACACCTTGCTGTGCGAGAACAGCTTCAGCACCGGCACCCCCACCTTGTGCCGAGCCCGCGAGGCCCAGTCGCGGTGGAAGAACTCCTCCACGTAGTGGGGATCGGTGAGCACGATCACCTCATCGGCGTCGGCCTCCTCGACAAGGGACTTGAGCGAATCCAGTGGATGGTGCTCGATCAACCGCCCCACCGCCTGCGCCCCCGCCGCCCGCAGGGCAACCAGCGAGACGTCGAGGGCTCGCTGCCCCTCACTGACCGCCTGCTCACCGGCGGGAGCCTCCAGCTCGCGCGCCGCCTCGTCCAGCGAGCCGAGCGCCACGTCGTCGATGGCTCGCAGCAGCCGGGCCGCCTGCTCGCCGCGGGGCTGGAGCAGCACATGGAAGGCCACCTCCTCGTCCCCGTGCAAACCGGTGACGAACTCCACGTCGGCGGACGTGAGGGCCTTCTCGATCATCAAAACGCTTGTGAACACGACAGACGCCCCTTCTCCTCCGAGGGCCGTCGTTGGCCCTGCCTCCTCCGTGGACCCGTTTCCAGGCCCGCGAAAATCATCCTGCCCCGTACCCGTACGGATACCGCGGGAACTAGTGTGCCCTCGCAAGCAGAACCGGAACGATCAACTCCGGTGCGTCACGCCCGACGGTATCGACTGAACAGGAAGCCGGCCTCCTCCAGCAGGGACGTCAGCTCGAACCGCCTGGGCACCGCCACCCGAGGCCCTCCGGCGATGCGCTGCGCGTCCCCCGCCGTGAGCATCGGCGAGACCGCGAGGCACAGCTCGTCGAGTACCCCCGCCGCGACCAGCTGACCGAGCAGCCGCGGCCCGCCTTCGGTCAGCAGCCGGTGCAGACCGCGCTCACCCAGGGCGCGTACGGCCCGGGCGGGGTCCACACCCATGCCGTCCCCGGCGATCACCACCTGGACGCCGGCCTTCTCGGCGGTCGCGATCCGGTCGGGAGCCGCCGCGGCTCCCGTGAGCAGCAGCGTGGGCACCAGCGGCGAGGTGAACAGCGGCAGCGTGAAGTCCAGTTCGAGGCTTGCGCTCACCACCGCGATCGCGGGCGCCGGGCCCTGGCCTGCCGCTTCGCGGAGCGCGGCGAAGTCCTCACGCGCGCGTGCGGGCCGGTACCCCTCCTTCCGTACCGTCTCCGCACCGACCAGCACCACATCCGCGAGCCCCCGCAATGTGCCGAAGATCCGCATGTCGGTGGCGCTGGAGATGGGCTGTGAGCGGCCGTCGTGCTGGGCGGCGCCGTCGAGCGTGGAGACCATGTTGGCCCGCAGCCAGGGCTCACGGCCACCAGGACCGTGCTCGGGATACGCATAGGCCGCGGCCAGCTCGGCCAGGCTCCACTCGCGGTCCGCGTCGCCCCCGGAGGGCGCTGTCTCGTCGGTCACAGGGAACAGGCGTCGCATATCGGCAGTGTGGCACGCCCCGTAGAGTGAGTAAGCGTGTCCACTTCCACCGCAGCCTCCGGGACCGGCCCGAGCGCCGATGCGACCCCGCTGTCCCTGTGCGCCCGCGAGCCGCACGTCCCCGCGGACCGGCTGGTCGCCGAGATGGTGCCGCCGCCGCGTTTCGACTCGGTCCGCTTCAGTACGTACATCCCGGATCCGAACCAGCCCAGCCAGAGCGAGGCCGTCAGGGTGCTCGACGGCTTCGCGACCGGGCTCGGCGGGGCGCACACCAGTGGTGCGGGCAGGCGCCGCTGGTTCTCCCGCAAGCCGGAGGCCCGGCCTGCCGGCCCTCGCGGTGTCTACCTCGATGGCGGCTACGGCGTCGGCAAGACGCACCTGCTCGCCTCGCTGTGGCACGCGACCCCGGCGGAGCCCACGCTCAAGGCCTTCGGCACGTTCGTGGAGCTGACGAACCTGGTCGGCGCGCTCGGCTTCCAGCAGACCGTGAAGACGCTGTCCGGTCACCGTCTGCTGTGCATCGACGAGTTCGAGCTGGACGACCCCGGCGACACCGTCCTCGTGTCCACGCTGCTGGGCAAGCTGGTCGAGGCGGGCGTAGCGCTCGCGGCCACGTCCAACACGCTGCCCGGCAAACTCGGCGAGGGCCGGTTCGCGTCGGCCGACTTCCTGCGGGAGATCCAGGGGCTTTCCGCGCACTTCCGCGCGCTGCGCATCGACGGCGAGGACTACCGCCACCGCGGGCTGCCCGAGGCCCCGGCGCCGTTCTCCGACGAACAGGTCACCAAAGCGGCGTACGCCACTGAGGGCGCCGCGCTCGACGACTTCCCGCACCTGCTGGCGCACCTCGCCCGAGTGCACCCCAGCCGGTACGGCGCACTGACCGACGGCCTGAAGGCGGTGTGCCTCACGGATGTGGGGCCGGTCCCGGATCAGTCGACCGCGCTGCGGCTCGTCGTCTTCGCCGACCGGCTGTACGACCGCGAAGTGCCGGTCCTCGCTTCCGGGTCGCCCTTCGACCAGTTGTTCAGCGAGGAGATGCTGAAGGGCGGTTACAGGAAGAAGTACTTCCGGGCCATTTCCCGGCTCACCGCGCTGGCCCGCGACGCGAAGCCGTTGGTGGAGAGCTGACTCCTGGGAACTCTCACCGGCCCCTTCAGGTTCTCTTCAGGGTGAAACGCTAAGTTAACCCTGCAAACAACTTCACGCGTTAGCTTGGTTGTTGACGTGAGAAGCCTTGACCGGAGAGCGGCTGAGAGGGGGCGCATGTTACGAGGCACGACGGCCCGAACGCTGTACTGCGTACTCGCCGCCGTCCTACTGGCCCTGCAGCTCTTTGCTCCCACCGTCTCCGTCGCGTCCGCACACCCGAGGACCGAAACCGCGGCCGACGCCAAAGCCTTCGGCTGCGGCGAGGGCAAGCATCTCAACGCCGAGACGCCACCCCTGAGGGTCCGCGACCGGCAGCGCTCCGCGGACTCCGCCCAGGAGAATCCGGCGCGCGCCCTGTGCGCCCGGAATCCCGCGGCCGAGCACGGGAACACGGCACACGCCGTGGCCGCCGAGTCGCTCCGTACGAGCAGATCGTCAAGAGCCCACTCCACGGCGGTACTTCAGGTCTTCCGTTGCTGATCTGACCGCCGGGAACGAACCGTTCACGACCCACCCTCACCACGCCACGTCTGCCGAGCGCGCGACGTGGGGGTCGTGCCGACGTGCCCGCATGCGCTCTGTCTCGTCAACCGACGTGCCGTCACGGCACGCCAGGTACACACCGACGCGCCCTCATGGCGCGCCAGGAGGAACTGACACATGCAGCCCCTCATCGATCACGCACGCTCCTTCCGCAAGCAGTCGGCTGAGCGCCCGGAGGAGTTCGCCCGCCTTGCCGAAGGCCAGTCCCCGCAGGTGCTGTTCATCACCTGCTCCGACTCGCGGGTCGTCCCGGCCCTGATCACCGGAGCCCGGCCCGGTGAACTCTTCGAGCTGCGCACCGCGGGCAACATCGTGCCCCCGTACGCCTCCGAGCAGCCCACCAGCGAGGCGGCCACCATCGAGTACGCGGTGGAGGTCCTCGGAGTCGACGACATCGTCGTCTGCGGCCACTCCCACTGCGGTGCCGTCGGCGCCCTGGTCCGCGACGAGGACCTGACCGCCGTACCCGCCGTCCGCGACTGGCTCGCGCACGCAACACCCAAGCCGACAGGCACGGTTGAGGACCCGACCGTCACCGACGCCGTTCAGGGCCACGTACTCACCCAGCTGCTGCGCCTCCGCTCGTACCCGTGTGTGGAGCGACGCCTGACAGCGGGTCAACTACGCCTGCACGGCTGGTTCTACGAGATCCACACCGGCTCCGTACTGACCCACGACGCCCAGTCCGACCTCTTCACGGAGCTCTGAGGGCCACCATGCGCAACAAGTACCCCTATCTGCGGCAGGATTTCGCCGCCTCCCTCGTCGTCTTCCTCGTCGCCCTGCCACTGTGCGTGGGCGTCGCCGTCGCCTCCGGCGTACCGGCCGAACTCGGCCTGGTCACCGGCATCGTGGGCGGGCTCGTCACCGGATTCCTGCCCGGCAGCAGCCTGCAGGTCTCGGGTCCGGCCGCCGGTCTGACCGTGCTGGTCTTCGAGGCCGTACGCGAGTTCGGGCTGCCCGTGCTCGGTGTCATCGTGCTGGCCACCGGACTGATCCAGCTCCTCATGGGCGCCCTGAAGTTGGGGCGTTACTTCCGGGCCATCTCGGTGGCCGTCGTCGAGGGCATGCTGGCCGGCATCGGGCTCGTCCTGATCGCCGGGCAGCTCTACTCGGCGGCGGGCGTGGAGGCCCCGGCCTCCGGTCTGGCCAAGCTGGCCGGACTGCCGGGGCTGCTCGCCGACTCCACCGGATCCGCCGAGGCGCTGGCCTCGCTCGGTCTCGGGGCCGGCACGATCGCCGTACTCGTCCTGTGGAAGCACCTGCCGAAGCAGGTGCGCACGGTGCCCGGGGCGCTCGGCGCGGTCGCGCTCGCCACGATCGTGGCGCTGGTGTTCTCGCTGCCCGTCGCGACCGTCGAGGTCCAGGGCCTGCTCGACTCGATCCAGCCGCCTGGGCTCGACGCCTTCGGTGAGCTGGCGAGCGTGGGCCTGCTCGGCACAGTCGTGGCCTTCGTGCTGATCGCCTCGGCGGAGTCGCTGTTCAGCGCCGCCGCCGTGGACCGGCTGCACGACGGACCGCGCACCGAGTACGACAAGGAACTGATGGCGCAGGGCGCGGGCAACACCGTCTGCGGTGTGCTCGGCGCGCTGCCGATGACCGCGGTGATCGTGCGCAGCTCGGCGAACGTCCAGGCGGGCGCGCGGACGAAGGCGTCCCGTGTGCTGCACGGCGTGTGGCTGCTGCTGTTCGCGGCGCTGCTGCCCGCGGTGCTCGCCTACATTCCGCTGCCGGCGCTCGCGGGCATCCTGGTGCACGCGGGCTGGAAGCTCATCCCGCTGCGGGGGATCGCGTCGATGTGGCGTGATCACCGGGGCGAGGCCCTGATCCTGTGCGTCACGGCCGTGTCGATCGTCGCGGTGAACATGTTCGAGGGCGTCCTGATCGGGCTCGGCCTGGCCGTCGCCAAGACGGCCTGGGAGGCCTCGCACATCAAGCTGGAGGTCATCGACAAGGGAGCGGGTCCGGTCCAGGCGTACCTGTCCGGCAACGCCACCTTCCTGCGGCTGCCGAAGATCCTCGACAACCTGGAGGCGCTGCCCCAGGACCGGCCGGTGGAGCTGGACCTGTCCGGACTGCACCACTTGGACCACGCCTGCCGTACGGCCCTGGAGAACTGGGCCGAGCGGCACAGCGCGACCGGAACCGAGCCGGTGAAGGTCAACGCACCGTAGCCGACCCTTAACACCCCGCGAGCAGACCTGGTCCGAGGCTCGACCGGAGCCTCAGACCAGGCATATTGTGAAAAGAGCGACATAAGACTACGTAAGCGACGCCTCGAACGACAGGGCCTCGACCGGCAGGGGGTCGTCATCATGCTTGAGGAGTTGCTGGCCGCGGGCGTGGCGGCCGGGAGCGCGGGGCTGGTGTACCTCGCGGCGGCGGCACGGATCGTCAGGCAGTACGAGCGGGGTGTCGTCCTGCGGCTCGGGCGGCTGCGCGGTGAGCCTCGACCGCCCGGGTTCACCATGATCGTCCCCGCGGTCGACAAGCTGCACAAGGTGAACATGCAGATCGTGACGATGCCCGTGCCCGCCCAGGAGGGCATCACGCGGGACAACGTGACGGTGCGGGTCGACGCGGTGGTCTACTTCAAGGTCATCGACGCGGCCAACGCGATCATCCGGGTCGAGGACTACCGCTTCGCGGTCTCGCAGATGGCGCAGACCTCACTGCGTTCGATCATCGGCAAGAGCGACCTCGACGACCTCCTGTCGAACCGCGAGAAGCTCAACCAGGGCCTGGAGCTGATGATCGACAGCCCGGCGGTGGGCTGGGGCGTGCAGGTCGACCGGGTCGAGATCAAGGACGTGTCCCTGCCGGAAACAATGAAGCGGTCGATGGCCCGGCAGGCCGAGGCCGACCGGGAACGCCGGGCCCGGATCATCAACGCCGACGCGGAACTCCAGGCCTCGAAGAAGCTGTCGCAGGCCGCCGGGGTGATGGCCGAGCAACCCGCCGCACTCCAACTCCGACTGCTGCAAACGGTCGTGGCGGTCGCCGCCGAGAAGAACTCGACGCTGGTGCTGCCGTTCCCGGTGGAGCTGCTGCGGTTCCTGGAGCGGGCGCAGCAGCCCCAGGCCTCTCCAGCCCTCGACGACCGGGGAGAGCCCATGGCTCCGCCGACTGCCCCGACTCCCCCGCCACCCGGGCCGCCTGACGACCTGTCACCACCCGTGTCGCGCGACGATCAGTGAGACGCCACGCTACGCGCGTGGTTCACGCGGCCCCAACCGCGTGGTACACACGTGCGGTCACAGTCCTGTCCGCCAACAGGAAGGCCGCCCCATGTCCGCCACACGACGGCAAGTACTCGCCCGCACCGGTGCCCTGGGAGCGGGCATCGCGTTCTCCGGTGCCCTGTCCGAACTCTTCGCCGGTACGGCCACCGCGCTCGGCCACTCCGGATACGGCCCCCTCGTCCCCGACCCCAAGGGCCTGCTCGACCTGCCGGAAGGTTTCCGCTATCGCGTGCTGTCCCGCGAGGGCGACGAACTCCGCTCCGGCGAGGGCAAGGTGCCGGGCAACCACGACGGCATGGCCGCCTTCGCCGGACGTTCCGCGGGCAGGCACTCAGGCCGCGTCCACCTGGTCCGCAACCATGAGAACCGCAACACCGCGACGCTCGCCGTCCCGACGGTCAAGGGGCTGACGTACGACCCGATGGGCAAGGGCGGCTGTACGACGCTGACGCTCGACGAGCACGGAAAGGTGCTCGGGGAACGGGTCGCCATCGCCGGTACCGCCGTCAACTGCGCGGGCGGGCCGACCCCTTGGGGCACCTGGCTGACCTGCGAGGAGAACGAGGACAAGGCCGGCACGAACGGCTACACCAAGGACCACGGCTTCATCTTCGAGGTCGACCCGGCGGATCCGTACCGCACGGGTGCCGTGCCGCTCACCGCGATGGGCCGCTTCCAGCACGAGGCGATCGCCGTCGACCCGAAGCGCGGCATCGTCTACGAGACCGAGGACGCCTTCGAGAAGCCCTTCGGCCTCTTCTACCGCTTCCTGCCCAACAAGCCGGAGGGCGGCAGGAGTTCACTCCGCGCGGGCGGCCGGCTCCAGGCGATGCGCGTGCCGGGCGTCCCGGACCTGTCCACGATCCAGGAGACGGGCGCCACGTTCGACGGCATCGAGTGGGCGGACGTACCGGACCCGCTCGCCGCCCAAACCCCCATCCGCCTGCAGGACTTCGGCCCCAAGGGCATCACCCACGCCCAGAAACTGGAGGGCTGCTACTGGGGCGGACGGAGCGTGTACTTCGTCTCGTCCTTCGCCCACAGCGCCGAGGGCTCCGCCGCCGACCACTACGGCCAGATCTGGCGCTACGACCCCGCCGCCCGCCGCCTCACTCTGGTGATCGTCTTCGGCCCCGACACCGACGTACAACTCCCCGGCGAGTCCCCCGACAACATCGCCCTCGCTCCCACCGGCGGCCTGATGGTCTGCGAGGACGGCGAGGGCGCCCAGCACGTGTACGGCGTGACGCGGCGAGGTGAGGTGTACGCGATGGCCCGCAACCGCCAGAACATCGGTACGCCCGAGCAACCCGAATGGGGCGAGTTCGCGGGCGTCACCTTCTCCCCGGACGGCAAGACGATGTACGTGAACTGCTATCGGCCCGGGACGACGTTCGCGGTGACGGGGCCCTGGCGTAGGTAGTCCCTCCGCGCGGTGCCGAGCGCGGGCCGTCGGCGGCTTCAACGACGAGCTGCCGGACCGTGGACGCGGCGTCAGGCCGGGCGCGTTCGATGTTCTTGTCCGCTGGACCGCAGCAGTGCGGCTCCCGTGGGAGTCAGGGTGTGCAGGACGGCCGGCCCGTGGCGGCTGCTGATGAGAAGGCCCGCATCGCGCAGGACGGCAGTGTGGCGGGTGGCGGACGCCGCGGAGACGCCCGCGGCGCGGGCCAGTTCGCCGGTCGTGGCACCCACCGCGGTTGCCTGGAGAATGACGGCGCGTGTCGCGCCGAGGAGCGCGGAGAGCGGGGCCCGTGGCTGCTGGGCGCCGTCATCGTCGATGCGAGGGGCCGCGGAGCGCAGCGGGTATGCGAGGACGGGCGGGAGGCCGGAGTCGGCCAGCGACACCGGGGAGCCCCAGCAGAAGTACGAGGGCACGAGCGTAAGGCCGCGCCCCTGCAGATACAGATCGCGGTCCTCGGCGTAGTCGACCTCCAGTGTGGGACGCCGCCAGCGCATATACGGCCCCAGCCCGGCCAGGAGCCCGTCGGTGCCGCCGTCCAGCAGGGCTCGGGCCCGGGCGGAGCGGTCGGCGTCGATATGTGCCTGTATGTGATCACTGTGGGGAAGAATGGCAACGTCGTAGTAGGTCCGGATCACTTGGACGAATTCGTTGCGTTTCCCGTTGTCGGCTAATCCCAGGGCCCAGGCAGGAGCACCGCTCACCCGGTCCAGGATGCTCAGTTCACGCAGCACCCGTCGGCGGGGGGTGCCGAGGATCGCTTCCAGGCCGGCGTCCAGGCCTTCGGATGCTTCGCCCGGCGTGAGGAAATCCGGGAAATAGGTGCCCCTCGGATAGAGGGGCAGCAACACGTCGCGGACGGCGGGTGCAAGGCCCTTGTCGTGCAGATCCGCGCGAGAAGTCCGATGCCAGTCGGCGTACGACCATAGACCTCGGCGGCTTTGGAAGCGGAGCAGGCTGAAGAAGACCTCCCAGAGCGGATCCGGTCTGGACGCGACTTGGACGCGCGCGAGATCGGAATCCGTGAAGTGGATGCGGAGCATTCAATTCCCCTCATTCACCAGGGCTTTTGCACTCAGGCGCAAAAGTATGTCGATGCCGCCGGGGAACTGACAAGGTGCTCTCGAAACCCATTCACGGGCTGGCTCACAGCACCGCCAACAGGGTTCAACAGGGAGGGAACTTGTGAGAAGTTCATCCGTTTTCGGCATGTGGGCACGGCGGACCGCGGTCACCGTCGCGGCGGTCGTCTTGGCAGGAGTGAGTTTGCCGTCGTCAGCGCACGCGAGCGTATCCCAGGGAGGCGTGTACGGCTCCGGAGTGGTGACGGACGACTGGGGGGACGAAGGGCCGCTCTCCACCACGAGGAACTCGCACAACAGCGTGGTTGGCCTCTGGCAATGGGTCTTGTGGGCTGACGGATACCTGCCGGAATCCGGCGTCGACTGCCATTTTGGAAGCCAGACGCGAGCAGCAACGATGAAATGGCAGGACGACCGCGGCCTCGATGATGACGGGATCGTAGGCCCGGCGACGTTCGGCAGAGCGGACAACAACCTCTACTGGGACGAGATCGAGATCCGCTACAACGGAAAAGTCCGGGACCTGGGCAGCATATACAGGACCACCTCCGGCATGTGGTACGGCAGCGGCGTCGGACGCTTCGCGTACACCAATGCCGACATTTGCGGCTGAGCTTGAACAGATGGGCCCCGCCGCCGCCCGAACGTGGCGGCCGGGCCCATCGCCCGCATGTGTGCGGCCAACTGGCAACTCTGTGCGAGAGCACTTCGCCCGGTCGAAAGTCCTGGCCCCGTGGTCGCGCTCGCGAGCACCCTTCTTTTCCCTATGACCGCCACCCATCTTGGGAGAGACACCATGCGCACGCGCACCCACCGCTTGGCCCTCGTCTGCGGCACCGCCGTAGTGGCCACCGGAGGACTCCTCGCCGGTACCCCCACGGCGAGCGCTGCGGCGGCCGAGGCCAACTGCAATTACATCGACGACTCCGCCCGGCCCACGGTCAGCCCTGGTGACACGGGAGATGCGGTTCGCCAGGTGCAGTGCCTCATCAACTACTACAGCGGCTACCCCAACTGGCTGGAAGAGGACGGGGGTTACGGCTCGTACACCCTGGAGGCCGTCCACTGGGTGCAGACCTGCAACGCCACCACGGGCGGTGCGGACGGCATCGTCGGTCCCAGCACGTGGTCCCGGCTCTACACCCCCAAGCCCGACTGCGACCTCTAGCCGCAACCCGACAGGAAGAACCCCACGATGAGACTCGCGTACTTCTCTGGCTCCCGGAGCGCAGGACAGGCGGTTTCCCCGTTACCTCGACGCACGTTCCTGACAGCCCTCGGAGCCGCTGCGGCGTTGAGTGCGGTGCCCCGCCCACCCTCGGCAGCGGCTGCCACGCCCGACGCGTACACCCTGCTGACCCGTGCGGACTGGGGCGCGGACGAATCACTGCGCTTCGCCGCCGACGGCACTGAACTCTGGCCGCCGCAGTACTTCCCCGTCCAGACACTCAGCGTTCACCACACCGACGACCGCAGCACCGACCCGGACCCGGCCGCGGTGATTCGCGGGATCTACCGCACCGACGTGCTCGTCGACGGCTATGGCGACATCGGCTACAACTACCTGATCGACAAGAACGGCCGTGTGTACGAGGGTCGCTGGTCCGGCACCGATGGCACGGCCGCGCATGATGCTGCGGGGCGGCTCGTCACCGGGGCACATATTGAGGGATACAACTCCGGCAATATCGGCATAGCCCTTCTGGGCACGCTGACCGACACGCCCCCGTCGCCCGCCGCACGCAGCACGCTGGTCCAGCTCCTGGCCGAGCTCGCCGAGCGGCACGCGATCGCCCCGTTGGGCAAGGTGGTCTACCGCAATCCCGTCAGCGGAGTCAGCCGACCCGCGCCGGCCATCGGCGGGCACCGCCATTGGGCGGATACCGACTGCCCCGGCACGGTGTACACCGCCATGCCGTCAATCCGCGAGGAGGTCGCCGACCTGCTCGCCGGGTGACGCTCACCGGGTGCTTTTCGATTCATCACCACTGCTGCTCAAAGCGATCGGATTCTCGTGTTGGACGGAAAAAACGTCGAGGGGGAGGCTGGGCGTACCGAATGACTCCCCCAGGAGGAACCTCCATGCAGACACGCACCATCGGCGAGGTCCAGGTCGGCGCGATCGGTCTGGGCGGTATGCCGATGTCCATCGAGGGGCGCCCCGACGAGCGGCGTTCGGTCGCGACGATCCACGCCGCGCTGGAGGCCGGTGTGACCCTGATCGACACCGCGGACGCCTATCACCTGGGCGCCCACGAGGTCGGCCACAACGAGTCCCTGATCGCCCGTGCGGTGGCCGAGTACGGCGGAGACACCTCTGACGTGCTGATCGCGACGAAGGGCGGTCATCTGCGGCCGGGCGACGGCTCGTGGACGCTGAACGGCTCGCCGGAGTACTTGAAGAAGGCATGCGACGCGTCGCTCGAGCGGCTCGGCGTCGAGGCCATCGGGCTCTACCAGTTCCACCGGCCGGACCCGAGGGTCCCCTACGCGGAGTCGGTCGGGGCGATCCGCGATCTGCTGGACGCGGGAAAGATCCGCTTCGCGGGCGTCTCGAACGCTGATCCCGATCAGATCCGGCAGGCAGGCGAGATCCTCGGCGGCCGGCTGGTGAGTGTGCAGAACCAGTTCTCGCCCAAATTCCGCTCCAGCGAACCGGAGTTGGAGCTCTGCGCGGAACTGGGCATCGCGTTCCTGCCGTGGAGCCCGCTGGGCGGGATCGCACAGGCCGGTGAACTGGGCTCGCGGTTCGCCGTGTTCGCGGACGTGGCGCAGGCGCACGGAGTGAGCCCGCAGCAGGTGTGCCTGGCGTGGCTGCTCGCGAAGGCGCCGGTGGTGATCCCGATTCCGGGTTCCTCACGCCCCGAGACCATCCGCGACTCGGTCGCCGCGACGGAGCTGAAGCTGTCCGCCGAGGAGCTGACCCGACTCGACGCGGCGTGACGAGCTGACGAGGAGCGCGGAGGAGGCGGGTTCACCGGTGCGGGCATCGGTCGCACCGGGTCCGGCCTCGGCCTACGCTGGAGCCATGAGCGACTACTGCGGCACCGGTGGCTCCGAGGCCGCCCGGGAGGCCCCGGAAGCTCCGGCGAAGGCCGAGGGCCCGCCATTCGCCGAGTGCGTGCTGTGCCGGAAGCCCACGGAGTACCCGGAGTCGTACAAGGGGATCACGCTGTGCCCCGTCTGCGAGTGGCAGGAGGCGCAGCGCACCGCCTGCTCCGGCTGATCAACTGCGGCGCGCTGTGAGCGCGCACGCCACCGCCGTCGCCGCGATCGCAACCATCGCGGACGCAGCCAGGGGCAGGACCGGCGCCGGTACCGTCCCCGACTGCGAGCCGTCCACCAGAGCCGTAATGGCTGTACGGGCCGGTGACCCCGCCACCACCAGCGCGAGGAGTGCCGCGAGCAGCATCGCCGGTACCGCCCGGCCGGGCGACCGCAGCAGCGGCCACGTCGTGAGCGCGCCGACAGTTGTGCCGAGGAGGGCGCACACCAGGGCGGCGAGCAGCCCGGCACCGCCCGCCGGGACGACGGGCACGCGCGTCTGGTGATCCGTACTCGCCGGGTCACTGATCACTGTCACGACCACCGTCGCCACCACACCCAACAGCGCCGCCGCGCCGAACGCGACCAGCAGACAGGCCAGATGCGCCCTCGCGGGCCCGACCGCCGCGCCCACACAACCGCGCGCCGCGGGCGGCTCGTTGGTCGCGCAGACCCGTACGAGCCACGCGGCGACGGGCAGCACCGCGGCGGCCCCGTAGCCGAGCGAGTCCAGCACCGGCTGCCCCGCCTGGACGCCGACGGCCAGGAACACCGCGTACAGGATGACCGGCGGCAGCCAGCGCTGCGAGCGCAACAGAAGGGCGGGCTGATAGCGGAGGAGGGCGGTCATGGGCGACCTTCGGATCGGAGCCGGCGGGTGTGCGAGTGCCGTACGACATCCTCCGCCACCGTCACCACGTGCCATGGCGGCCGAGCTGTCAGCAAGGTCCGCAGGAGTACGTCCGAGTGGGCTTCGGCCACGGTGAGGCGGAGCCCGCCCGCCCTCGTCTCCTCGACGGACGTGACGAGCCGCGCCGCGTCCGGCGGCAGCTGGGCACCCGGCGCGCCCTGAACCACGACGACGACCTGCGGTCCCTGTGGGACTGAACCGCCTTGATCCGTACGGAGCTTCAGAGTCCCCTCAACAACGGCGTACGTCGCGTCCGCCACCCCCGCCAACCGCCGCGGGTCGTGATCGACGAACACGGCCGTCCCACCCGCGGCCGTACGCTCCACCACGGCCCGTTCCAACTCCGCCCGGGCGGCGGAGTCGAGGCCGGTCCACGCCTCGTCGAGGACCAGCAACTCCGGCTCAGCGAGCAGCGCCTGGGCGACCGCGACCTTCTGGCTGCTGCCCTTGGAGAGTTCCGGCATCGGCGTACGGGCGTACGCGGCGGCGCCGAAACGCTCCAGCCACTCGTCGGCGGCGCGGCCGGCCGCCGCACGGGACAGTCCGTGGATGCGGCCGAGGTGGGTCAGATAGCCGGTCGCGGTGAAGGGGAGGGCGGACGGGAAGCGTTCGGGGACATATGCCGTGCGGGGGCGACCGGTGATACGGCCCTCTGTGGGGGCGTCGATTCCGGCGAGCAGACGCAGCAGGGTCGACTTGCCGGTGCCGTTGGCTCCCTCGACGCGGACCAGTGTGCCTGGGGCCAATGTCAGATCGATACCGCGCAGCACCCAGGGACCGCCGAGGCCGTAACGGCGGCCAACTCCCGCCAGCAGTAGCTCCCGTTCCATGCGGACCATCCTCACGCGTACGTTCGGCCTCGCGCAGAGGAACCGATCTTCCGCCTGGCAGACTGGAGGGCGTGAGCAGCGACCAGACGACCACCCCGGGCGGCCAGGCCGGCACTGAGGACACCCCCTTCCGCCATGAGTCGACCGCCCGCGACAAAGTGCCCCAGTTCGTACTGCCGTTGGTCGTCCGTATCGAGCGGAACGAGCCCCCGACGCGTACGGACGCACTCGAAACCGCTGCCCGCGCCGTCCTGGTGATGCTCAGCGACGAGCGGTCGCAAGGGGACGGCGAGTGGGCGCAGGCCATGCGGGACTGGCAGGACGCCCGGATCCGCAAGGTGGTGCGGCGGGCGCGCGGCGCCGAGTGGCGGCGGGCCGAGGCCTTGCCGGGCATCACGGTCATGGGCAGGTCTGCCGAGGTACGCGTCTTCCCGCCGGTCCCCCTCGACGGCTGGCCCAAGGACCTGGCCCGCCTCCAGGTCTCCGGCACGGACCTCGACGACCCGGAAGCACCGGGGGACGCCGACGCGACAGCCCCCGTGCTCTGGATGAGCCCCGAGGTCGACATGTCGGCCGGCAAGGCCATGGCCCAGGCCGGTCACGGCGCCCAACTCGCCTGGTGGGAACTCCCCGACGAGGCCCGCAAAGCCTGGCGCGACGCCGGCTTCCCCCTCTCGGTCCGCACTTCGCCTCCCGCCCTGTGGGCCCAACTCACCACGAGCGGACTCCCGTTGGTACGCGACGCGGGTTTCACGGAGATCGCGCCCGGGCTGACGGTCGCAGTCGAGGGGTACGACCGGGCCGACGCCCTGCCGGAAGGCGTGCGCCGACCGGCCACCTGGCGCTGAGCAAAGGGCTTGCTGCGAGCCGCCGCTGGCAGCAAGCCCTCCTTCTAGTCCAGGGCTAGCCCAGGGTGACGCGCAGGATGCGGTCCGCGCCGTCCGGCTGGCCTCCGGGGGCGTCGGCGTTGGTGGTTGTCAGCCACAGCTGCTCGCTGCCGGGCACCTTGAGCACCGTACGGAGCCGGCCGTACGTACCGACGTAGTACGCCGTCGCCGTGCCCACGTTCTCCGTGTCGCCCTCGATGGGGATGCGCCAGAGGCGCTGGCCGCGTAGTGCGGCCATGTAGACGACGTTGTCGGCGATGGCGATGGCGCTGGGCGAGGCCTCGCCGGTGGTCCAGGTCGCCTTCGGGTTGGTCATCCCGGCGACCGAGCAGGTGCCCTCGCAGGTGGGCCAGCCGTAGTTGGCGCCGGGCTTGATCAGGTTGAGTTCGTCGAAGCGGGTGTTGCCGAACTCGGCCGACCACAGCCGCCCGTTGCGGTCGAAGGCGAGCCCCTGCGGGTTGCGGTGGCCGAGGCTGTAGACGTGGGTGCCGAAGGGGTTGCCGGGGGCCGGGTCCCCGGAGGTGGTCAGGCGCAGGATCTTGCCGTTGAGGGAGTTCCGGTCCTGGGCCAGCGCGGTGTTCTGGGCGTCGCCGGTCGAGGCGTACAGATAGCCGTCGGGGCCGAAGGCGAGCCGTCCGCCGTTGTGGTAGCGGGCCTTGCCGATGCCACGGAGGATCACCGTGTAGCCGCTGAGCGAGGTGCCGTCGTACGTCATACGGGCGATGCGGTTGCCCTCGGCGGCGGTGTGCATGAAGTACACGTGGTGGTTGGTGGCCCAGTCGGGGTCGACGGCGACGCCCATGAGTCCACCCTCGCCGTCGGTGGTCTGGCTCTCGGGGACGGTCCCGACCTGGGTCTTCGCGCCGTCGGGGGCGACCGTCCAGACCCGGAAGTCGTCGCGCTCGGTGACCAGGGCGCCTGAGCCGTCGGGCAGCCAGTCGACGCCCCAAGGGATGGTCAGCCCGGTGGTGAGGGTGGTGACGGATGTCGGTACGCCATCAACTGCCCTCGCAGCGGCGGGAGTTGCGGTGTCGGCCTGGGCAGGAACGAGTCCGGTGAGGCTCGCGAGTAACAGCCCGGTCAGGGACAGAGCCGTGCCCGTGGTCAGCGCTCTGCGGGTTCTGTGGGTTCTGCGCTTGCTGGTCGGTCGCATCGAGTCTCCAAGAGTGGGGGGCCGTCTCAGAATCGCGACCTGACGGAACACGGTCAATCGCTTGAACGAAATCGCTTGCTACGGGGACTCACAGGGCCCCAACTCCCCCGGGTTGTTCAGCGATTGACCGCGAAGACCGTGCCGCTGTCATTGCCCACATAGACCGTGCCGCCGGTCGCCGCGGGTGAGGAGCGGATGTCCGCGCCGGTCCGGTGAGTCCACAGTTGCTTGCCCGTGCCCGTGTGTACGGCATAGAGGTTGCCGTTCTTGCTGCCGACATACACGGCCTTGCCCAGGACCGTCGGCGAGGAGTAGACGATGCTGCCGATGGTGAACTTCCACCTCTGCTTCCCGGTGAGGGCGTCGACCGCGTACAGATTGCCGTCGTCGCTCCCCACGTAGACGACTCCGCCGGACACCGCGGGCGAGGAGCCCACGCCGCCCCGTGTGGTGAAGGTCCAAAGGCGTTTGCCGGTATCGCAGTTGACGGCGTAGAGGTTGCCGTCGTAGCTGCCCGCGTAGACGACGCGATCGGCGATCGCCGGTGAGGACTTGACGTCGCCGTCCGTGTCGAAGGCCCAGGCGCGCTCTCCGGTCGCCGCGTCGATGCCGTACAGCCGGGAGTCCTCGCTGCCGACGAAGATCTTGCCCCAAGCGACCACCGGGGAGGAACGGATCCGGCCCTCGGCGGCGAACGCCCACTTCCGGTCGCCGGAACGGGCGCCCACGGCGTACAGCCCGCCGTCGTCGCTGCCCGCGTAGACCACTCCCCCGGCGACCACAGGTGAGGAGTTGACCTCTCCACGAGCGCTGAACTGCCAGCGCTGGTCGCCGGTCTTCACGTCGACGGCATAGAGGTGGTAGTCCGCGCTGCCGAAGTAGGCGAGGCCCCCGGCCACGGCGGGACAGGTGTAGACGCCGTTGCCGGTGCTGAACGCCCAGCGTCGCTCGCCGGTTTCGGCGTCCAGGGCGTACATGCTCCCGTCCTTGCTGCCGGCGAACACCAGCCCGCCCGCGGCGAGAAGGGCGGGCGCCACCGGGCCGCCGGTGCTGTACGTCCATCTCCGGTCCCCCGGGGCGGGGGCGGTCCCCGGGTCGTTCAGGGGGTCGTTGCCCGCGCTCTCGTCGGGGTCGTCCTGGTCGCCGAGCCCCAGCCAGTAGGTGCCCGCGCCGACGGCGGCGACGGTGCCTGCTCCGGCGAGCGCGATCAGCACGCGGCGACGGGTGGGCGTATCGGGATCGCGGTCTCCCCCGCCACCCGGAAGCGCTCCGCCGGTCGGAAGCGGTCCGCTGCCCGACGGCCCGGGTGATGGATCGCCCGACGGCGCGGGTGGTGACGGCTGCGGTCGCAGTCGCGCGTCCGTCCAGGTGGGCGGACCACTCGGGGGTACGGGGCCGAAGGCGCCCGGACCGGAGTACCGCGGGCCCTCGGGCGAGGCGACCGTCGGTGTCCGGAGGGCCTCGGGTGCCCCCGCGGATTGCCCGGACGGCTCCTGCGGCAGGCGGGGATCCACCGCGGCCCCGGCTCCCGCGACCCCGGCCGTCGCGGGCCGCGGGCCCGTCGGTGACACCTCGCGGCCCATGCCGGCCTCCTCGGCCCGCCGCACCGAGGCGGCCACCGGCGCGGGCAGCCAGGCCCCGCCGTGCAGGGCGAAGGTGACTGTGTCCTTTCCGTACTGGCCGTACTGGCCGTACGCCGCCGTGGGTGACGGAAGGATGCGACGGGCGAACTCCGCGAGCAGCTCCGCGACCGTGGGCCGGCGTGCCGGATCCTTCTCGAGGCAGTGGGCGAGGAGCGGGCGCAGCCCTTCCGGTACCGCGGACAGGTCGGGCTCGTCATGGACCACGCCGAAGCCGATCCCGGCCGCAGGGCCGGAGCTGAAGGGCGCTTCGCCACAAGCGGCGAAAACAAGCACGCTCCCGAGGGCGAACACATCGGAGGGCGTACCGGCGCGCCCACCCGTCAGCTGCTCGGGCGACATGAACGCGGGCGTGCCGACGACGACTCCGCTGCGGGTCAGCGAACTCGAACCGGCACTGATCGCGATGCCGAAGTCGATCACCTTGGGCCCGTCGGGAGCCAGCAGCACATTGGAGGGCTTCAGATCCCGGTGGACGAGTCCCGCCGCATGGATGGCCTGGAGCGCCTCGCTCAGCCCGGCGCCCAGCGCGAGCACCGAGGATTCGGGCAGCGGACCGTGCCGCGCGATGGTGGCGTCGAGCGAGATACCCGCGACATGGACGGTGGCGAGCCACGGCGGGTCTCCGTACGGATCCGCGTCGACGACCGCGGCCGTGAACGCCCCGCTGACAGCGCGGGCGGCGGCCGCCTCCCGCGCGAACCGCTGCCGGAACTCGGGGTCGTCGGTGAGTTCGGGCCGGATCGTCTTGACGGCGACCGCGCGCCCGCCCGGCGACCGCCCCAGGTAGACGCGCCCCATCCCGCCCGCTCCGAGGCGGCCCATGATGCGGTACGGCCCCACCTGCCGCGGGTCGCTGCTTTCCAACGGCTGTGCCATGGGCCCCCCTGACCCCGCCGGAGGGCCTCGCCCCCCGGATGTCTGTCCCGTCCATGATGTCCGGCAGGCGCAGAATACGCACCTCACTGTGCGCTCGGACGCGGGCGGAGTACGCGCGGGTTCCACAGCACGCGGCAGCACCCCTGCTGCTGAAGAGCTGAAGGGGTCGGGAGTTACTGTAAGTCGCCGCAAGTTGCCGGGAGTTGCGAAGGATATCCCTGAACAGACCTTGCCACCCGATCTATAGCATTTCATTGCAACGGACACCCTTGACAGCCTGCGGGCTGTTTCGCCACGTTTGAGCTCTGCCGAGTAGCAGGACAAGGCAGGACGGACGCGGAGAACGCGTGTGGGGGAAACGGGGGGCGGTCGCCCATGCGATCGATCAGCAGTGATGGCGACATCACAGACATCACCATCCACAGAGCCGAGCATCTCGACGCCTCGCTCAGCCGGGCCTGGCACAAGGCGATGGACGAGTCGCCCGACTACGCCAACCCCTTCCTGGCACCGGAGTTCGCGGCCGGGATCGGCGGTTGCCGCGGTGGCGCGCGGATAGCGGTCCTGCACGAGAGAGGCGAACCCGTCGGCTTCTTCCCGTACGAACGCAACTCCTTCGGCGTCGGCCGGGCCATAGGTCTCGGCCTCTCCGACTGCCAGGCCCTCGTGCACCGCCAGGGGATCACCTGGGACACCGAGCAACTGCTGCGCGCCTGCGGGCTGTCCGTTTTCGAGTTCGACCATCTAGTCGCGGAGCAGAAGCCGTTCGGCAGGCACGTCACGGGGACGTTCCCCTCACCGGTGCTCGACCTGAAGCCCGGCGACGGCGACTACGCCCAGTGGCTGCGGGCCGCGTACCCGGGGATCGCCAAGACGACGCTGAAGAAGGAACGCCGCCTGGGGCGTGACCTGGGCGAGATGCGGTTCGTCTTCGACGAGCGCGACCCGCGGGTGCTGCGCACGCTCATGCGGTGGAAGTCCGCGCAGTACCGCAGGACGGGACGGATGGACCGGTTCGCGCGGCCGTGGATCGTGGACCTGGTGGACCATCTGTTCCAGGTGCGCGAGGAGCACTTCACCGGTGTGCTGTCCGTGGTGTACGCGGGCGACCGCCCGGTGGCCGCACACTTCGGGCCGAGATCGCGCACGGTGTTCGCGGCCTGGTTCACCGCGTACGACCCCGACTTCCGCTACTACTCGCCCGGCCTGATCATGCACCTGCGGATGGCCGAGGCGGCGGCCCGGGACGGCGTACGGCTGATGGACATGGGCCGCGGCGACAAGGAGTACAAGGACTGGCTCAAGACCCGCGAGCTGCGCGTCGCCGAGGGCTTCGCGACCCGTTCGCACCCGGTGGCGACCGCGCACCGGCTGTGGCGCAGACCGGTGCGCGGCCTGCGGAACACGGTCCTGGCCCATCCCGCCCTGCGCGAACCGGCCGACCGGCTGCTCAAGACGGTCGGCACCTTACGGACGTCGGGCCGGACGGGCTCCGGCAGCGGCGTACCCCGCCCACACTGAGCGGGCTTCTCCCCTCCCCCGGGGCCTTCCGATGACGGAGCGGGCTGATCGACGCGCACGCGAGAGCACTCGCCCTGCGAAAGACACCCTTGCACGCCCCGGTACGCCCCCGTACGCCCCCGCGAACGACCCCCTCGACGGCCCTTCGACGGCCCTTCGACAAGAAGAGGTGACCATGCCGTACGGATCGCGGCTCGCCGCGACGATGACACGGCGGCTCGGACGCGAATGCGTCTACACACCCTCGGCACGGCTGGCGCTGTATCTGGCACTACGACGCTGGTGCCGGCCAGGCGCACGCGTGCTGATGTCGCCGGTGAACGACGACGTGATCCTCTTCGTGGTCCTCGCGGCCGGGCTGCGCCCGGTGCAGGCCCCGGTGTCCATGTGGGACGGCAATATCGACCCCGCCGCAGTACCCGAGTCGACCTGGCGGAACGTGGACGCCGTTCTGACCACGAACCTGTACGGGTTGCCGGACCGCGTCGTCGAACTGCAGCGCCGCTGCGAGGAGTTGGGGATCCCCCTGCTCGAGGACGCGGCACACGCGATCGGCACGCATGTGGACGGGCAGCCGATCGGGACGTTCGGGAAGGCGGCGGCATTCAGCCTGTCCAAGCATGTGGCGGCGATGGCCGGCGGTTTCCTCGCCGTCGAGGACGCGCGCACCCGGCGGGAGCTGGAGCTGCTGCGCGACGATCTCCTCGAACCGGCCCGCCTGCGCACCGACCTGGCCGCGGCACTGCGTCCGCTGGCGCGTTCCGCCGTACGCAGTCTCCATCTGGTGCGTCCCGCGTGGCGCACCATGCAGCGCCTCGGTCTGCTGGAACGCGACGACTTCCGCATGCCCCTGCACGCGCCCCGGCTGGCCCGTAGCGCTCGCGAGGCGCCCAGCCTGAAGGCATACGAGCCATGGGTACGCGTCGACCTTCACGACTTCCGCTCCCGCCACGGAGTCCTGGTCCGCGGCCAGTTGAAGCTCCGCATGGCGGGCCTCGACGCAAACCTCGCCCACCGCAGGGTCGGCACCTCCCTGCTGTCGGGCACCGTCTGGGCCTCCCCGGCGCTGCGCGACCGAGCCACCCAGGAGGGGCCTCCTCCCGTCTTCCGGGTTCCCCTCCTGGTCCACGACCGCGACGCCCTCGTGGAACGCCTGGTGAATCACGGTGTGGTCGCCGGATACATCTACGATCCCCCGCTCGACGACTACGCGGGCTCGGAGTTCGCCGAACCGTCCCCCGCCCCTTCGGCGGCCCGCTGGTTCGCCTCACACGTACTCCCGGCCGACCCGCTCCTGGCCCGCAGGATCACCGCCGCCCTGACCAGGGAGCAGGCGCGGACGGCGTACCCGCCCCTGCTGGCCCCGCTGCCGGCCCCCACGCCACGGACGCCCTTGGGCTGACGGAGATACGTACGCTCGCCAGGTGAACCTCCTTTTCCTGATGACCGATCAGCACCGGGTCGACACCCTGGGCTGCTACGGCAATCCGCATGTGGACACCCCGAACCTCGACCGGCTCGCGGCCACCGGCACCCGCTTCGACCGCTTCTACACCCCGACCGCGATCTGCACTCCGGCACTGGCCGGCCTGCTCACCGGCCAGTCCCCGTTCCGGCACCGCCCGCCGGCTGTACGACCGGCTGCGCGAGCGCGGTGACAACTTTTACCACTGGATGACGCCGATGTACGACATCGGGCCCTCCGACCACGACCCCAGCCTCAGCGTCTTCGAACTGGAGGACACTCCGAGAAACACGCCGAGTGACGATTTCGAGGCGAGCTGTGCGCCCTGTGTGCCCCTGCTGACGTAGTCACGACCTGCCGCGGCACACGCCCGTGTGGGACGGTGGGCAGTGCCGGGCCACCGGCCGGACCACCGACGCAGGAGGTCACGACCATGAACGACGTCGCATCCGCCCCCGTCCCGAACGCCGAACGGCTGGCCGAGGAGATCTTCACCGGGCTGCGCTCGGCCCTCGAGATCCTCGCCGTCGACATCGGCGTCCGCCGCGGCCTGTACGAGGCCCTGGCCGCGCACGGCCCCATGACACCCCGCGACTTGTCCAAGACGGCGGGCATCCATGCACGATACGCCCGCGAGTGGCTGGAGCAGCAGGCCGTCGCCGGCGTGCTGATCGCCTCCGGACCCGCCGCTTCCGGACCCGTCCACGACGATTACGAGCGGCGCTACGAGCTGCCCGCCGAACACCGGCGAGTGCTGCTGGACCGCGACGACCCGTTCTATCTGGCGACGGGCCCGCAGTTCATCGCCTCGATCGCCGAGGCCCTGCCCGAGGTGCTGGAGGCCTTCGGCACGGGCGGCGGCGTACCGTACGAGCGCTACGGCGAGGGCACCCGCGAGGGCATCGCGGGCCTGAACCGGCCCATGTTCCAGCCGGTGACGCTCCACTCCTGGGTCGCGGCCCTGCCGGACGTCCACCGGCGGCTCTCCGAGGCTCCGGGCGCGCAGGTGCTCGACCTGGGCTGCGGCCTGGGCTGGTCGACGATCGCCCTCGCCCGCGCCTTCCCCGAGGCCCGGCTGACCGGCATCGACCTGGATGCCGCCTCCATCGAGCAGGCCAGGCGCAACGCCGAGGAGGCCGGTCTCGGTGAGCGCATCGCCTTCGTACGCACCGACGCCGCGGGAGCAGGCCTCGACGGAGCCGTGGACCTCGTCACCGTCTTCGAGGCACTGCACGACATGGCGGACCCGATCGGGGTGCTCGCCTCGGTACGCGGACTGCTTTCTCCCTCGGGCGCTGTGCTGATCGGGGACGAGAAGGTGAGCGAGGAGTTCACCGCTCCGGGCCCGGAACTCGACCGGCTCAACTACGCCTTCAGCCTGCTGCACTGCCTGCCCGCCACCCGTGCGGAGGGCGCGAAGGTGGAGGCGGGCACGGTCCTGCGGCCCGCCACGGTACGTGCGTACGCCCACGATGCCGGATACGGCTCGGTGCAGGTGCTGGACATCGAGCACGACCTGTGGCGCTTCTACCGGCTGAGCCCGTGACGAGGTGCGACGGACAGGTGGACGGACAGGCTGCCCGGCGTACGACCTTGACAGTGACCGGGAGCCGGCGATGACACGGCAGGGTCGAACGGGGCAACCGCACCAGGCAGCTGGTGCTTCGCCGTACCGTCGACATCGCCTCCGCGGTCGGGTTCCACTGCATCGACTACGTGGTGCACGCGTGGGACGTCGCCGCCGAGGTGGGGATCGGTCTTCGGCTGCCGGACGAGGTACTCGCCGCGGGACTTGCCGTCGCCCGCCGGGTGCCGGCCGACCCGGCGAGTCGCGGGACGGGTTCCGCGTTCGCACCGGCGCTCGACGTGCCCGGCGGTGCGGACCCGCTCGACGAGACACTGCGGCTGCTGGGGCGCTCGCCCGAGGCATGGCCGGATCCCATCGGAACAGCGGCCGTCAAGGGCTGAACACAAGGATCATCCCGTCCGTATTTCATGGCACTGGCCTATTACGGGATCCCGGCCGGGCACAGGTACACGCCGACGCAACCATGGCGGACCGTCGGAACCTCAGCGGACCGTCGGAACCTCAAATGTTGCTCTGAACGTCCCCGCCGATGGGTTCGGCCCCGCTTGCCGGGGCCATGACCCGGTTACGCCGGAACACAGGTCCGTCGAAGGAGACGACGCACAGGTCCTGGTGAAACCGTGGTGAAGGAGGGGACGATGCAGCGACTGGGTACGGGAATCGGATGGCGGCCAGAAATCGCCGAGGCCGTCGAGCGCATGCCCGGCATCGACTGGGTCGAGGCCGTCGCGGAAAACGTGTGCCCGGGACACATCCCGGAGTCACTGCGGCGCCTGCGCGACCGCGGCGTCACGGTCATACCGCACGGCGTCTCACTCGGCCTCGGCGGCGCGGAACGGCCCGACGAGGACCGCCTCACCGTCCTCGCCGAGCGCGCCGAGGCGCTCGCCGCACCGCTCGTCACGGAGCACATCGCGTTCGTTCGCGCGGGCGGCCTCCTCACCGCCTCGCCACGACTGGAGGCCGGGCACCTGCTGCCCGTGCCGCGCACCCGGGACGCCCTCGACGTCCTGTGCGAGAACATCCGTATCGCGCAGGCCGCCCTTCCCGTGCCGCTCGCCGTCGAGAACATCGCGGCGCTGTTCTCCTGGCCGGGCGAGGAGATGACCGAGGGGCAGTTCCTGTACGAACTGGTCGACCGTACCGGCGTACGTCTTCTCATCGACGTGGCCAACCTCCACACCAACCACGTCAACCGCGGCGAGGACCCCGCCAAGGCCCTCGACGAACTGCCCGTCGAGGCCATCGCCTACGTCCACGTCGCCGGCGGCTTCGAGCGCGACGGCGTCTGGCACGACAGCCACGCCCACGCCGTGCCCCCGGCGGTCCTCGACATCCTCGCGGACCTGGCGTCCCGGGTGCGCCCACCGGGCGTACTCCTGGAGCGGGACGAGAACTTCCCCGAACCGGCCGAGCTGGAGCGGGAGTTGGCGGCGATCAGGGAAACGGTGGAGAAGGCGAAGGCTCCGAACGCAAACGGCAAGCCTTCAGGCGTACGGGACGGGGGCGCCCCGCAGGACCCCACAGGCACCGAAGCCGCCCGTCAGCGCCTCGCCCTCGCCCAGGCCGCCCTGCTCTCCGCGCTCGTCGCCGGAACCCCCGCACCCGAGGGCTTCGACCGGACGCGGCTGGTCGTGCAGGCGCGGGCGCTCGCCTCGAAGCGGGCAGACGTCGTCGCCAAGGTCGCTCCGGAACTGCCGGAGATCCTGGCGGGGGCGTACCGGCCGGAGTTCCTGGCGTACGCGCAGGGCCACCCGATGACGGATGGCTACCGGCACGACGCGCTGGCCTTCGCCGAACACCTGCTTCTGCACGGCCGCCTCGAAGGCGCCCACGTGCAGCGGGAGTTGAGCGACTGGTGGCTGGAGCGCTCGGGCCCCGCCCCGCTGTCGCGACGCCCGGCGGCCCGGCTGGCGCGGGCCACGCGACGGGTTCTGCTGAGGCGTTGAGGCGGCTGCTCAGGCCAGGCCGGCGACCAGCTCGCCGATGTCCTTACGGCGCCCGGTGTAGAACGGGACCTCCTCGCGGACGTGCATCCGGGCCTCGGAGGCGCGCAGGTGGCGCATGAGGTCGACGATGCGGTACAGCTCGTCGGCCTCGAAGGCGAGGATCCACTCGTAGTCGCCCAGCGAGAACGAGGCGACCGTGTTGGCGCGCACGTCCGGGTAGCCGCGGGCCATCTTGCCGTGGTCGGCGAGCATGCGGCGGCGGTCCTCGTCGGGCAGCAGGTACCAGTCGTAGGAGCGCACGAACGGGTAGACGCTGATGTAGTTGCGCGGCGTCTCGTCGGCGAGGAATGCCGGGATGTGAGAGCGGTTGAACTCCGCGGGGCGGTGCAGCGCCATGTTCGACCAGACGGGCTCCAGAGCGCGCCCCAGCTTCGTACGGCGGAAGAGGTTGTACGCCTCCTGGAGCTGGTCGGAGGTCTCCGCGTGCCACCAGATCATGAGGTCGGCGTCGGCGCGCAGCCCGGACACGTCGTACGTGCCGCGGATCGTGACGTCCTTGGCGGCGAGCTGGTCGAAGAGCTCCTGGACCTCGTCCGCGTAGCCGGCGCGGTCCTCGGGGAGGACGTCTCGCAGCTTGAAGACGGACCACAGGGTGTAGCGGATGACCTCGTTCAGGTCCTTGGCCAGCTTGCCCTTGTTCGGGATCTTGGCGGGGTCGGTGGTGGGGGCGTCGTCACTCATGGGGCTATTCTCCCGCTCCGCCGTGCAGGCTCTGCACCGGGTTCATGATCAGCTCGTCCAGTCCGCCGCGGTCGCCCTTCAGCTGGTCCACGGCGGCGTACGCGCTCGCGATGCACGCCGGGATCCCGACTCCGTCGTACGCCGCTCCGCACACGGCGAGGCCCGGCAGCTTGCCGACGTGCTCCCGGATGCGGGCCACGCGCGCGTGGTGCCCGACGGGGTACTGGGGCAGGCCGTCGGTCCAGCGCGTGACGCCGGCCGCTATGGGCGTGGCGGCGAGGCCGGTGGCTTCGCGCAGGTCGTGGCGCGAGACGTCGACGAGCTCGCCGTCCTCGCGTCCGAGGATCTCGGTCTCGGCGAACCGCCCCACGGACGTCCTCAGGACCATCACGTCCGGGTTCTCCTCGTCGATCCACCCCCACTTCTGGGAGGCGAACGTCGACGCCTTGATGGTCCGCCCGTCCACAGGCGGCACCAGAAAACCGCTCCCTTCAGGGAGGCGGATGTCACCGCGCCGGTAGGCGAGCGTGATGAGCGCCATGGAGGCGTACTCGACACCGGCGAGCTCAGCAGCGGCAGCGGGCGCTTCGTCGCGCAGCAACGCGGCAGCCGCCACAGCGGGAACGGCGACGACCACGCCGTCGGCGTGCAGCACGCGCCCTCCGGCGACGACGCGCCAGGCCAGTCCACCAGATCGCCCAGCCGCCTCCCCCGCCGACCTGCGCAGCTCTGTCACCTGCGCCCCTGTGACGATCTCGCCGCCGCGCGCCCGCACCGACTCGGCCACCGCGAGCGGCAGTTGGCCGACGCCGCCTTCTATGCCCATGAAGACGGGGCCGGTCTGCTGTGCGGCAGCCGCCCGGGCCTGGATGCCGCGGACCGCCTCCGTCAACGACGTGTGCGTACGAGCCGCCTCGAAGAGCTGGGGGACGGCCGAGCGCATGGAGATGCGGTAGGCGTCGCCCGCGTAGACACCGCCCAGGAGCGGCTCTATCAGGCGGTCCACCACCTCGTGGCCGAGGCGGGCCGCCACATACTCCCCCACTGCCACGTCCTCGCCGATCTCCGTGCGCGGCAGGTCGGCGTCGCGCTCGATGCGCTGCACGCCCTCCGCGGAGAGCAGTCCGGCGAGGGCCGACGCGGTGCCGGGCACACCCATGACGTGGCCCTTGGGCATGGGTCGCAGCGCCCCCCGCGTCCAGATCGACGCGCTCGCCGTCGCGGGCGGCCGCAGCCGGGCGTCGAGGCCCACCTCGCGGGCGAGCGCCACCGCCTCGGGGCGCCGGGCCAGCATCGACTCGGCCCCGAAGTCGACCCGCGCACCCGCGATCTCGCCGGGGAGCAGCTTGCCGCCGAGCCGGTCCGAGGCCTCCAGGACGGTCACGCGCGCGCCGCTGTCCAGCAGCCGGTGGGCGGCGGCCAGACCGGCGATGCCGCCCCCGATGACGACGACATGACCCGCGTCCGTACGTGTCTCTGCGTGCATGTCTCCACTGTCCCAGACCCCACTGACACCTCCCCAGGGCCCCACTGACACCTCCGCAGGGCCCCAATGACCCCCGCGGAGCCTCGGTGTCCGTGACGAGTCCGGACCGTGACCGCATCGGGACCGGATCCGCCCAACGTTCCGCCCACCTCCGGCGTCGAAGGAGCGTCCGTCATCACGACACCCTCGGGGGTACGCCGACATGCAGACGCGTGGCACCACATCCAGGCACCGATCCGTACGACCTGCCCAGACCCTGTCGGCGCTGCTGCTGGCCGCCGCCCTCGCCCTCGCGGGGTGCAGCGGCGTGAGGGGCGGCGCTTCGGACTCGGGTGCGGGCGACGGCGGCAGGGACGCCGCACAGAGCAACGAGAAGGGCGCCGCCGCGGTCGGCGACGCGGATGGCAAGGGCAGGAGCGAGCAGGCCACCGCGCCACCGAAGCTGAGCGCCACCCACATCATCCGTACCGCTTCCCTGACCGTGCAGGTCAAGGACGTACCCAAGGCTCTCGCCGAGGCCCGTACCGCCGTCGAGAACGCCGGCGGCATCGTCGGCAACGAGACCACCGACCGCGACTCCAAGGGCCGCGAGCACTCGCGGGTCGTCCTGCGGGTGCCCACGGACCGGTACGAGGAGGTGCTCGCGGACCTGGAGGGGTCCGGCAAGCTGATCCACCGGGCGGCGAAGGCGGAGGACGTCACGGACCAGGTCGTCGACGTGGAGAGCCGCATCAAGACGCAGCGCGCCAGCGTGATCCGGATCCGCGAGCTGATGGACCAGGCGACCAAGCTCAGCGATGTGGTCACGCTGGAAGGCGAGTTGAGCACCCGTCAGGCCGATCTGGAGTCCCTGCTGGCCCAGCAGGCGTCCCTGAAGGACCGTACGAGCCTTGCCACGATCACCCTGTCGCTGTCCGAGACGCCGGTGAAGGCGGCGGAGGACGAGGACCCGGGGCTGGCGGACGCGCTCTCGGGTGGCTGGAACGCGTTCGTCGCCACGTTCCGCTGGATCGCGATGGCCCTCGCCGCAGTACTCCCCTTCATGGTGGGCGCGGCGCTGCTCCTGCTGCTGTGGGTGCGTTTCCTGCGCCCCCGGCTGCCGCGCCGCCCGGCAACGGCGGGCGCGGGCGCGGGTACGGCGACTGCGGGCATGTCCCTGCCGGTCGCCCCGCCGGTGCCGGGAGAGGAGGGCCGGCAGGACTGAAATGCCGCACCCCCGTAGCGTGTTCGTATGAGCATGAGCCGTACGAGAGAACGCCTGGTGGTCGTCGGAGGGGACGCGGCGGGCATGGCCGCCGCGTCCCAGGCGCGCCGTATGAAGGGTCCCGACGAACTGGAGATCATCGCGTTCGAGCGCGGCCACTTCAGCTCGTACTCCGCATGCGGCATCCCGTACTGGGTGGGCGGCGACGTCGCGGACCGGGACCAGTTGATCGCGCGCAGCCCCGAGGAGCACCGGGAGCGCGGGATCGACCTGCGGATGCGTACGGAGGTGACGGCGCTGGATGTCGCGGCCGGCCGGGTCCGCGCCCGTGACCTGGAGTCCGGGGCCGAGGCGTGGACGTCGTACGACAAGCTCGTGATCGCGACGGGCGCCCGGCCGATCCGTCCGCCGCTGCCCGGCATCGACGCCCCGGGGGTGCACGGCGTGCAGACCCTCGACGACGGCCAGGCCCTGATCGACACGCTGGCCCGTACGTCCGGCCGGCGCGCGGTGGTGGTCGGCGCCGGCTACATCGGCGTGGAGATGGCCGAGGCGCTGGTGAACCGCGGGTACGAGGTGACGGTGGTCAACCGCGGCAAGGAGCCGATGTCCACGCTCGACCCCGACATGGGCCGGCTGGTGCACCAGGCCATGGAGGGCCTGGGCATCACGATGGTGAACGACGCCGAGGTCACCAAGATCCTCACCGGCGAGGACGGCCGGGTCCGCGCGGTCGCCACGGAGGACGCCGAGTACCCGGCGGACGTGGTGGTGCTCGGCATCGGCGTACGCCCGGAGACGACGCTCGCGCAGGCGGCAGGGCTGCCGCTGGGCGACCACGAGGGGCTGCTGACCGACCAGGCCATGCGCGTACGCGGCTACGAGAACATCTGGGCCGGCGGCGACTGCGTGGAGGTCCTCGACCTGGTCTCCGGTCGCGAACGGCATATCGCCCTGGGCACGCACGCCAACAAACACGGCCAGGTGATCGGCGCGAACGCCGGCGGCGGCTACGCCACGTTCCCCGGCGTCGTAGGCACGGCGGTCAGCAAGGTCTGCGACCTGGAGATCGCCCGCACCGGCCTCCGCGAGAAGGACGCACGCAGGGCAGGGCTCCAGTACGAGAAGGTCACCATCGAGTCCACCAGCCGCTCCGGGTACTACCCGGGCGCCGCCCCGATGACGGTGAAGATGCTCGCGGAACGACGCACCGGGCGCCTGCTGGGCGTCCAGATCGTAGGCCGCGAGGGCGCGGGCAAACGAGTGGACATCGCAGCGGTGGCCCTGACGGCAGGCATGACGGTAGAGCAGCTGACAGCTCTGGACCTGGGCTACGCGCCCCCGTTCTCCCCGGTCTGGGACCCGGTACAGGTGGCGGCACGCAAGGCGGTGGGGGCGGTGTTCGGCCGACGGTGACTGCCTGACTTGGGCTCAGTGCAGGCGCGCCCCGTAGGGGCGCGGGGCTGTGACACATGCGGCTCCGCCGCATGGGCGCGACCAGCCACAACAAGCCTGCAGCCGACAAACGACCTCTACAGCTTGGCCAATGCGAACCCACACCTGAAAACGCAACCAAAACCCAAGCGAACCCCCTGCTCAACCAGCGGAGCGTACGCGTGGCCCTCCGCGCCGGCCACGCGTACGCGCTCACGGCCCAGGGCGCCGAAGACGCCTGGGGGACGTCGGGCCCCGGAGCCAGAGGCCCGGGGCCCTGACGACGTCTCAGGCGCCCTGAGCCGCTCCGGGAGTGGTTCCGTTGATCTTCTCTATGGCCTGCCGGGCCTGTTCGCCAGGAGACCGCGGCAACGACGAGACCGGCGACACCTGCGGCGGCTGCGGCGCCGCCTGGGGCCGCGCATGCGAACCGGGCTGACGGCTGCGCAGCCGGTGGCTGGCCGCCTCGTCGAGGGTCACGGGACGCTGCATGCTCGCGGCAAGCCGACCCGCTTCCTGGCCGAGCGCGGCCACGTCCTCCCACGACAGTCTGAGCACGAGGGCTACTTCCGCCTCGCCGTCCGGCGTGGCGGTCATAGTCGGAGTGACTCGGTCGTTCATTGACCTGTTCCTCACGTGTTGCTGGGATCACGGCGGTTGCCGAAACATACGCAGACGCCCGCGCTCCCGTTCACACCCGTTCAGAGCGGCCCGGTCGCGGGCAGAAGTTCCTTGTGGTCATCCCCGTCCATGATGTGAACCCGGCACGCCGCACACCGTTCGTGACGTACGCGCTGATCGGCGCCAACGTCCTTGTCTTCCTGGCCACCCCGGGCGTGGCCGCCTCGCTGGTCGGCGAGAGCAGCCTCACGCAGCTGTGCCAGCTCCAGGCGTTCCTGGACCAGTGGGCGGCGGTGCCGCGCGAGATGCTCCACGACCGGACGCCGACCGTCGTGCCCACCGGCGATGTGGCCGTGGGCCCACAGGGTCCGGGCTGCGTGGTGGGTCCGCCCGACTACGACAAGTCGCCCCCGCTGTCGGTGCTCACCGCGATGTTCCTGCACGGCAGCTGGCTGCACCTGCTCGGCAACATGCTCTTCCTGCTGATCTTCGGCAACAACATCGAGGACCGCCTCGGCCACGTGCGCTACCTGCTGTTCTACGTGGTCTGCGGCTACGCGGCGGCGTATGCCTTCGCCCTCGTCAACGCCACCTCCGGCGACCCGCTGATCGGCGCGTCCGGTGCGATCGCCGGTGTCCTGGGCGCATACCTGGTTCTCTATCCGAAGGCCCGGGTCTGGGTCCTCGTACCGTTCCTGATCTTCCTGCCGCTGCGACTGCCCGCCTGGCTCGTACTGGGCTTCTGGTTCGGCCTCCAGGCGGTGTACTCGTCCGGCGCCGGCGTCTCCGAAGCAGGCACCGTCGCCTACCTGGCCCATGTGGCCGGCTTCGTGGCAGGCATGCTCCTCGCCTGGCCCCTGCGCCCGGGCACCCCGCCGCCACCGGAGCCGCGCGGCCTGCTGTGGGGCAGGCAGGCCCGGCCGCGGCAGACCTGGAGACCTGGCTAGCGGGCGGTGCGTGTGTGGACGTACTCGACGAGCCGGGTCAGCGCGTCCGGTTCCGTGCTCGGCAGGACGCCATGGCCGAGGTTGAAGATGTGGCCCTCCAGGCCCGCGGCGGCGTCGAGGATCTCCTGCGTCTTGGTCTCGACGGCCTCGGTGGTGGAGAAGAGGACTGCCGGGTCGAGGTTGCCCTGCAGCGCCTTGCCCGGGCCGACGCGGCGCGCGGCCTCGTCGAGCGGGACGCGCCAGTCGACGCCGACGACGTCCGCGCCCGCCTCGCCCATCAGGCCCAGCAGTTCACCGGTGCCGACCCCGAAGTGGATGCGCGGGACGCCGTACGACTTCACTGCCTCGAAGACCTTCGTGGAGGCGGGCATGACGGAGCGCCGGTAGTCGGCCGGCGCCAGCGCGCCGACCCATGAGTCGAAGAGCTGCACGGCCGAGGCGCCCGCCTCGATCTGCACCTTCAGGAAGGCGGCCGTGATCTCCGCGAGCCGGTCGAGCAGTTCGGCCCACAGCTGCGGGTCGCCGTACATGAGCGCCTTGGTGTGCTCGTGGTTGCGGGACGGGCCGCCCTCCACGAGGTAGCTGGCGAGCGTGAACGGCGCGCCGGCGAAGCCGATGAGCGGGGTCTCGCCGAGTTCGGCGGTGAGCAGACCGATGGCCTCGGTGACGTACGCGACGTCCTCGGGCGTCAGGTCGCGCAGCTGCGCGAGGTCCGCGCGGGAGCGGATCGGCTTCTCGACGACCGGGCCGACGCCCGGCTTGATGTCGAGGTCGACACCGATGGCCTTGAGGGGGACGACGATGTCGCTGAAGTAGATCGCCGCGTCCACGTTGTGCCTGCGCACCGGTTGGAGCGTGATCTCGGCGACGAGCTCGGGCCGCATGCACGACTCGAGCATGGGGATGCCCTCGCGCACCTTGCGGTACTCGGGCAGCGACCGCCCGGCCTGCCGCATGAACCACACCGGTGTATGCGGCACGCTCTCGCGCCTGCACGCCTTCATGAAGGCGGATTCGTACGTGGCTGTCGGCTGGCCCGTCGGGCGGTCATTGGCACTCACGCCGAAAGTCTCGCACGCCGTACGGACAGAAAGCCTCGGGGGGCAGCGAGCGCCCCATAGGGGCGCGGGGCGCGGGGCTGTATCGATTTGCGGCTCCGCCGTGTGCGCGCGAGCAACCCACGACAACCCGCACCCGCCACACGCCCGAACCACCCCCGACGAACCCGCCCACCCCCACACCCAGTCACGCCCACAAACCCAACGAAACCGAACCGTTCCCCGCCCAACCGCCGGAGGCACGGGTGTCTCTCCCTGCACGAAGGCGCCGTTCCCCTTAATCTTCCCCGCATGGCTGCGGCTCAAGGACGACTGTCGGACGGCGCTGGCGGAATGGACGACGCAAAGGAAGCCAGGGACGACAAGGAAGCAGTACAGGGTGCGGACGCGACTCCGCTGCCCTTCCGCACGGCCGTCGACGCGCTCGGCACGGCACGGCTGCGGCCGGAGATCGAGATCGACCCGACCAAGCCGCCGCAGCGGCTCGCCCCGTTCGCGTACGCGCTGGAGGCCGCGGTCGTCGACGGCGACGAGGATCTGGCGGACGGCCGGCTCATCCTCCTCCACGACCCCGCCGGGCATGAGGCCTGGCAGGGGTCGTTCCGTCTGGTCACGCTCGTACGCGCGGAACTGGAACCGGAGATCGCCGCCGACCCGCTGTTCCCCGACGTCTGCTGGTCCTGGCTGACCGGCGCCCTCCAGGCCCGCGGCCTGTCGTACGGCGAACCCAGCGGCACCGTCACCCGCGCCAGCTCCCACTACTTCGGCGGCCTGTCGGAACGCCGCCCCGCCTCCCAGATCGAGATCCGCGCCTCCTGGACCCCCCGCGAGGGCCTGGGCGGCGTCCCGGACACGGCCTCCCATCTCGCCGCCTGGTGCGACCTGCTGAGCCAGATCGCCGGCCTGCCCCCGGCGACTCCGGGTGACCCATCGGTCGTGACGCTCCCTCAGCGACGCGGCCCCCAGGCCCGCTGAGCCCAACCCCGCTCCGCCCGATCACCCCTGATCGCCTCTTCTGATCAGCCCCTTCGGGTTTGCCGCCCGGCCCCTCACCCACAAGCAGCAATCTCTTTGTCGATACGACCACTTTCAGCCGCGCAACGAAGCGGAGTGGACTCGTTCGATCTTCGGGTGATCGACCATCCGTCCGAATTGCACGGATTGTTACTCACCAAATCGTGATCATTCTCTAAAGGCAGACACGTTTGATGCCGAAGACCTCTGTGACCTTGAAAGCACGGTTCCCCCCGGTTCCCTCCCCAGAGCCGGCCCCGTCCCACACCCCCCACCCCCAGGAGGCCTGGTGTCCGTTCTCCTCGAGCAGCCCGCAAGCCTGGTCGCCTACCGCCCGAACAAGCCCACCGCGATGGTGGTCGTGGCCGACCAGCGCGTGCGCTCCACCGTCACCCGCCACCTGTGGGCCCTCGGAGTACGCGATGTGATCGAGGCCTCGTCCGTCGCGGAGGCTCGTCCTCGCATCGGCAACCCCCGTGACATCTGCGTCGCGGAAGTCCATCTGCCGGATGGCTCCGGCCTCACCCTCCTCTCCGAAACCCGAGCCGCGGGCTGGCCCAACGGCCTCGCCCTCTCCGCCGCCGACGACATCGGCGCCGTACGCAACGCCCTGGCGGGTGGCGTAAAGGGATACGTCGTCACCGGTACGCGTACGAACATCGGCCTCCCCACCCGCCCCGGCGTCGCCCCCATCGGCTCGGCCGCCGCCGCCCGTATGCACCGCCGCCCCCCGGGTGCCCCGAGCCACCCGGGCGGCTACCGCGAACTGTCCGGCCGCGAGGTCGAGGTGCTCCGGCTGGTGGCGGAGGGCCAGTCGAACAAGGCCATCGGCGTCTCGATGGGTCTTTCCGCCCTGACCGTCAAGAGCCACCTCGCCCGTATCGCCCGCAAGCTCGGCACGGGCGACCGCGCCGGCATGGTGGCGGTGGCCCTGCGCACCGGCATCATCCACTGACCCGACTGCTGTACACATACCAGACGCCCGTCGACGGAACGTTCCGTCGACGGGCGTTGTACATCTCACGACGACGTCGCCCCTTGGGCGATCAGCGGCGTCGCAGTGACGGGTCGAGCAGCGCGGGCGGAGTGTCGTACTTCTCGTGCGGGGCCAGGTCGGTGCCGGGGGCGACGATGGTGTCGATCGCGTCGAGCACGTCGGCGGAGAGCACGGTGTCTGCGGCGGCGAGCTGCGCGTGCAGGTGGTCGAGCGTGCGGGGGCCGATGAGCGCGCCGGTCACGGCCGGGTGCGCGGTCACGAAACCGAGTGCGAGCTGGATCATGGTCAGGCCGGCCTCGTCGGCGACCTTCGCCAGCTGCTCGACCGCGTCGAGCCTGGCCCGGTTGGCGGGGATGCCGGTGTCGAAGCGGTCGGGCATGAACGTCGAGCGGCTGGTGGTGATGTCCCGGCCCTCGCGGATCGCGCCCGACAGCCAGCCCGAGGCCAGCGGGCTCCACACCAGCACACCGAGCCCGTACTCCTCGGTCACGGGCAGTACGTGGGTCTCGATGCCGCGCTGGAGGATCGAGTAGCTGGGCTGTTCGGTGACGTAACGGCTCAGGTGATGCTCGCGGGCGGCCCACTGCGCCTGCACGATGCGGTAGGCGGGGAAGGTCGAGGAACCGAAGTAGCGGATCTTCCCCGCGCGCTGCAGGTCGGTCAGGGCCGACAGGGTCTCCTCGTCGGTGGTGCTCGGGTCCCAGCGGTGGATCTGGAAGAGATCGACGTGGTCGACGCCGAGGCGGCGCAGGCTGTTGTCCAGCGCGGTGACCAGCCAGCGGCGCGAGCTGCCCCGGTGGTTGCGCTCGTCGCCCATCGGCATGGTCGCCTTCGTGGCCAGCACGATGTCGTCGCGGCGGCCGGCGATGGCCTTGCCGACCATCTCTTCGGATTCGCCGTCGCTGTACATGTCGGCGGTGTCGATGAGGTTGATCCCGCCTTCGAGTGCGGCGTCGACGAGGGCGGTGGACTCGTCCTGGGTAGTGCGGCCGATCTTGCCGAAGTTCATCGCGCCGAGCGCGAGGGAGCTGACCTGCACACCGGTGCGGCCCAAGGTGCGGTACTGCATGACCGTGTTCCTCCATGGCTCTGGCATCATAAGTAAACGGAACGGCGTTCCGTAACGACAGGAACGATACGGAACATTGTTCCGTTTGACAAGCTCGGCATGCACGGCAGGCACGCCATGCACGGCAGTGGAGGGAGCGGCGCGGTGAACGACAGCGACGAGGGCTCGGGGCACAAGGCGGCCCAGCCCAGGCGGAAGGACGCCCGGCGCAACAAGGAAGCCCTGCTCGACGCGGCAGCCTCCGTCTTCGTCACGTCGGGCGTGGAGGCGCCCGTACGCGACATCGCAGCCAAAGCCGGCGTCGGCCTCGGCACGATCTACCGCCACTTCCCGACGCGGGCGGATCTCATCCTCGCCGTCTACCGGCACCAGGTCGACGCCTGCGCCGAGGCTGGTCCGGCCCTGCTCGCGACGAGTGCGACTCCGCACGCCGCGCTGGGCCAGTGGATCAACCAGTTCGTCGACTTCCTGGTCACCAAGCACGGACTCGCCGCCGTGCTGCAGTCCGACAACGCCGGCTTCGAGGCGCTGCACGCCTACTTCCTCGACCGCCTCGTGCCCGTCTGCACCGGGCTGCTCGAAGCAGCGGCCGAAGCCGGCGAGATCCGCTCCGACCTGGAGGCCTACGAGCTCATGCGCGGCGTCGGGAACCTCTGCATCGGCGCGGACAGCGACCCCGACTACGACGCACGCCGGCTGGTCGAGCTCCTCATCGCGGGACTGCGCCACACGGAGACCGATTCTGGCCGGTCAGAGCCCGCGCCGATCGACAGTGCGGGTCAGGCGCGGGGCCGGGCAGATACGCTTGACATGTGACCGACGCCCAAGAGACCGCAGCAGACACATCACTGCGAACCACCGGAGGCGCCCCTCCGGACGACGGCGGATCCTCTGAAGCAGAGGTGCCGATTCCGTTGCTGGAGCCCCGGGACGGTATTCCGCCCGTGATCGCCGACGATGCGTCGCTCGCCGAGGTGATCGCCGCGTTCGCCGCGGGCAGCGGTCCCGTGGCCGTTGACGCCGAGCGTGCTTCCGGTTACCGGTACGGCCAGCGGGCGTATCTCGTGCAGTTGCGCCGCGAGGGTGCGGGCAGCGCGCTCATCGACCCCGTCGCGTGTCCGGATCTGTCGGGTCTCGGCGAGGCGCTGGCCGGTGTGGAGTGGGTACTGCACGCTGCCACGCAGGATCTGCCGTGTCTCCGCGAAATAGGCATGATCCCCAGCCGCCTCTTCGACACCGAGCTGGCCGGACGGCTCGCCGGGTTCCCGCGCGTCGGCCTCGGCGCGATGGTCGAGGGCGTCCTGGGCTTCGTACTCGAGAAGGGGCACTCCGCGGTCGACTGGTCGACGCGTCCGCTGCCCGAGCCGTGGCTGCGTTACGCCGCGCTCGACGTGGAGCTGCTCGTGGACCTCAGGGACGCGCTGGAGAAGGAGCTCGACCGGCAGGGCAAGCTGGAGTGGGCCCGGCAGGAGTTCGACGCGATCGCCTCGGCGCCCGCACCCGAGCCGCGCAAGGATCCGTGGCGGCGTACGTCCGGAATGCACAAGGTGCGCCGACGGCGGCAGATGGCGGTCGTACGGGAGTTGTGGCAGGCCAGGGACAAGGTCGCGCGGCGCCGTGACATCTCGCCGGGCAAGGTGCTCGGCGACGCGGCGATCGTCGAGGCCGCCCTTGCCCTGCCGGCCAATGTGCAGGCCCTCGCCGCACTGAACGGCTTCGGGCACCGCATGGGCAGGCGTCAGCTGGAGCAGTGGCAGTCGGCCGTGGACCGCGCGAAGGCGCTGCCGGACCATGAACTGCCGCAGCCAGGACAGCCGGTGACCGGGCCTCCGCCGCCGCGCGCCTGGGCCGAGAAGGACCCGGTGGCCGCGGCCCGGCTGGTCGCAGCACGGGCGGCGGTGTCGGCGCTGGCGGAGACCCTGACCATGCCTCAGGAGAACCTGATCACCCCGGACACGGTGCGCCGCTTGTGCTGGGAGCCGCCTGCCGAAGTGAACGCCGAGTCCGTCGCGGCCGCGCTCGCCGGGTACGGGGCGCGGCCGTGGCAGGTCGAGCAGGTGACCCCGGTCCTGCTGCCGGCGCTCACTTCGTCGCGCCCCGAGTCGAGCGAGTGAAGCCGTTGCGGATTTGACTTGCTCTTCCTCCTGAAGGAGGGAGACTCTGGCCTGCTCGCTCGGTGCTGTGCCGCTACGCGGCTTGGGCATCGGGCGGGCTTCCTTGAGCGCTTCAACTCCCTCAAAGGACGCCTCCTCCCGGCGCCTGCGCCCCGAAGCAACAGAACCAGCCAACTTGACCGGCCGATGCCGCACGAGCTGCCCCGTACTGCAGACCACATATCGCGTCACCGGAACCCCGGATGAGCTGACTGCCGTATGAACAGTGCGGGTGCGTTGTGGCTGATCGCGCCCCGCGGCGGAGCCGCAAATCGACACAGCCCCGCGCCCCTCACGGGGGCGTGTTCACCCTGACGCGTAAAAGTAGCCGTGTGACCTTCACCGCTCCCGTGTCTTGGACTGGGCAGCACGGTTACCCGCAAGTAGCATGGGGGTGAGCGCGCGCTCAGGCGTGTGTGCCGCGCAGCAGTGCCTACCCCGCATCTGGAGGAGAGCCATCGTGCCTCGTACCGTCAGGGACGTCGTCTTTGTCGACGGCGTCCGTACACCGTTCGGCAAGGCGGGCCCGAAGGGCATCTACCACGAGACCCGTGCCGACGACCTCGTCGTGAAGGCGATCCGGGAGCTGCTGCGCCGCAACCCCGGTCTCGACCCGAAGAAGGTCGACGAGGTCGCCATCGCCGCGACCACGCAGATCGGCGACCAGGGCCTCACCATCGGCCGCACGGCGGGCATCCTGGCCGGGCTGCCGCAGTCCGTCCCCGGTTACTCGATCGACCGTATGTGTGCCGGTGCCCTGACCGCCGTCACCACGACCGCGGGCTCCATCGCCTTCGGCGCCTACGACGCCGTCATCGCCGGTGGTGTCGAGCACATGGGCCGCCACCCGATGGGTGAGGGCGTGGACCCGAACCCGCGGTTCGTGAGCGAGAAGCTGGTCGACGAGTCGGCCCTTTTCATGGGCATGACCGCGGAGAACCTGCACGACCGCTACCCGCACATCACCAAGCAGCGCGCCGACGAGTACGCCGTGCGCTCGCAGGAGAAGGCTGCGAAGGCGTACGCGAACGGCAAGATCCAGGCCGACCTGGTGCCGATCTCCGTGCGCCGGACCAATGAGGAGGCGGGTGAGACGGGCTGGGGCCTGGTCACCGCCGACGAGCCGATGCGTCCGGGGACCACCCTGGAGAACCTGGCCGGTCTGAAGACGCCGTTCCGTGTGCACGGCCGGGTCACGGCCGGTAACGCGGCAGGTCTGAACGACGGCGCCACCGCCTCGATCATCGCGTCCGAGGACTTCGCCCGCGAGAACAACCTGCCGGTCAAGATGCGCCTGGTCTCGTACGCCTTCGCGGGTGTCGAGCCCGAGGTGATGGGTTACGGCCCGATCCCGGCGACCGAGAAGGCCCTCGCCAAGGCGGGCCTGTCGATCGAGGACATCAACCTCTTCGAGATCAACGAGGCCTTCGCCGTCCAGGTCCTGGCCTTCCTGGACCACTACGGCATCGCGGACGACAACGCGCGCGTCAACCAGTACGGCGGCGCCATCGCGTACGGCCACCCGCTGGCCTCCTCCGGCGTCCGCCTGATGACGCAGCTGGCCCGGCAGTTCGAGGAGCAGCCGCACGTCCGCTACGGCCTGACCACCATGTGCGTCGGCTTCGGCATGGGCGCGACGGTCATCTGGGAGAACCCGAACTTCGAGGGGGACAAGTGAGCACCACCGCTGAGCTTTTGAAGGGCGCGGCCGAGCTGTTCCCCGACGAGGTCGTCACGCAGGCGCACGTACGCCACTTCGACCTGCCCGCAGGCGCGGGCCGTTTCGCGCTCATCACGCTGGACAACGGCCTGGACCACACCAAGCCCACCACTTTCGGACCGCAGTCGCTGGCGAACCTGGACACCGCCATCGACCAGGTCGAGCGGGAGGCCACGGCCGGCGAGATCGTCGGTGTCGGCATCACCGGCAAGCCGTTCATCTTCGCGGTCGGCGCCGACCTCAAGGGCGTCGAGCTGCTCAAGAAGCACGAGGACGCGCTGGCCATCGGCAAGGGCGGCCACGAGGTCTTCAAGCGCCTGGCCGCGCTGGCGGTCCCGACCTTCGCGTACTACAACGGCGCGGCGATGGGCGGCGGCGTCGAGGTCGGCCTGCACTGCCAGTACCGCACGGTGTCGAAGGCGCTCCCGGCGTTCTCGCTGCCCGAGGTCTTCCTGGGCCTGGTCCCCGGCTGGGGCGGCTGCACGCTGCTGCCGAACCTCATCGGCGCGGACAAGGCCGTCTCGGTGATCATCGAGAACTCGCTCAACCAGAACAAGCAGCTCAAGGGCCAGCAGGTCTACGACCTCGGCATCGCGGACGCGATCTTCGAGGACGCGGACTTCCTGGAGCAGTCGCTGCTGTGGACGGCCTCCGTCCTCAAGGGCGAGATCGTCGTGGACCGTCCGGTGATCGACCGCGGCGAGGCCTGGGACCAGGCTGTCGCCAAGGGCCGCTTCATCGCGGACGGCAAGGTGCACGGTGCGGCTCCGGCCGCGTACCGCGCGCTGGACATCATCGCCGCGGCCAAGAACGGCGACCTCCAGCAGGGGTACGACGCCGAGGACGTGGCCCTCGCCGACCTGATCATGGGCGGCGAACTGCGCGCCGGTATCTACGCGTTCAACCTCGTCCAGAAGCGCGGCAAGCGCCCGGCCGGCGCCCCGGACAAGAACCTGGCGCGTCCGGTCACCAAGGTGGGCGTCGTGGGCGCGGGCCTCATGGCCTCGCAGCTCGCCCTGCTGTTCCTGCGCCGCCTGGAGGTGCCGGTCGTGCTGACCGACATCGACCAGGAGCGCATCGACAAGGGCGTCGGTTACGTCCACGCCGAGATCGACAAGCTGCTCGGCAAGGGCCGTATCAACCAGGACAAGGCCAACCGCCTGAAGGCCCTGGTCACCGGTGTCCTCGACAAGGCCGAGGGCTTCTCGGACGCGGACTTCGTCATCGAGGCCGTCTTCGAGGAGATCGGCGTCAAGCAGCAGGTGTTCGCGGAGGTCGAGGCGGTCGCTCCGGCGCACGCGATCCTCGCCACCAACACCTCCTCGCTGTCCGTGTCGGAGATGGCGTCGAAGCTCAAGAACCCCGAGCGGGTCGTGGGCTTCCACTTCTTCAACCCGGTCGCGGTCCTGCCGCTCCTGGAGATCGTGCGCGGCGAGCAGACGGACGACGCCTCGCTGGCCACGGCATTCGCCGTCGCCAAGAAGCTGAAGAAGACGGCGGTTCTGGTCAAGGACGCCCCGGCGTTCGTCGTGAACCGCATCCTCACCCGCTTCATGGGCGAGATCCAGAACGTCATCGACGAAGGCACCCCGGTCGAGGTGGCCGAGAAGGCCGTCGAGCCGCTCGGTCTGCCGATGTCACCGCTGGTCCTCCTTGAGCTGGTCGGCCCGGCGATCGGCCTGCACGTCTCCGAGACGCTCAACAAGGCGTTCCCGGACCGCTTCACGGTCTCCCCGAACCTCAAGGCGGTCGTCGAGGCGGGCAAGCGCGGCTTCTACGTGTACGACTCCGGGAAGCCGGAGCTGGACCCGGAGGTCGCCGCGCTGCTGAAGCAGGGCGACACCGTCCTGACGGAGGACCAGGTCCGCGCCCGTGTCCTGGACGCGGTGGCCCAGGAGATCGGCCTGATGCTCGACGAGGGCGTCGTCGCCGAGGCCCAGGACATCGACCTGTGCCTGATCACGGGCGCCGGCTGGCCCTTCCACCTGGGCGGCATCACCCCGTACCTGGACCGCGAGGGCGTCTCCGAGCGCGTGAACGGGAAGCCGTTCCTGGAGCCTGGCGTGGCAAGCGTTCCCGCGTAAGGCACGGACGAGACCCGTACGAGCTCGTACGACACTGATGCCCGGCCCACCAACTGGTGTGCCGGGCATCGGCGTTACCGCCCGGCGTTACTGCGGGACGATGGGACGCCACGCCTCCAGCGCCAGCCCCGGTTCGGCCTTCCTGCGGGTCATCAGCAACTCCCCCTTGGCCCCCTTGGCCGGCTGGAGCGTTGCCGCCACGAGGTCGCCCTGGTGGTCCTTGCTCAGCGATACCTGGGTGTCCGGGGGGAGTTGGGGGCCCGACTCGGTCCACCAGGCGCCCGCGGACTCCTGCTCGGTCGGGTAGGCGGCGAAGGCGACGCGGCCGCTTCTGGACCGTTGGGCGAGGAGGGTGCAGTCGACTCCGTCGAGGGTGAAGCGTATGGCGGAGACGGGTCCGGGGCCTGCGCAGGGCAGGAGCGCGATGGGCTCGGCGCCGGGGCGCCAGGCGCACAGGGTGTCCGACTCGTCCGTGAAGAAGAGGGTCACGTGCTCTTCGGAGGTGGCGAGGGCAAGCAGCGTGCCGGGGCGGGCCGACGCCTTGAGGGGCTCGTCGTCGAGCGCGGGTATGTGGCCGGGACCCGCCTGCGTCCAGCGCAGGATCCCTGCCGGCGAGGTCGCGTACAGCTCGACGCGGCCCGACAACCTTGTCACGGCGGCCAGTTCGCCCTCCACCTCGCGGCCCTTCAGGTCACGCCAGGGGCCCCAGCCTCCGCGCTCCTTCTGGCCGCGCATACTGACGCCGCCGCCCGCGTTGGGCACGAAGACATGGGCGCGGCCCTCCGCGTCGACCGCGACGGCCGGAACGCCGGTCTGCGCACCCGCCTTGTTGGGGTGCCCGAGCCGGTTCCAGTCGAGGGCGGCGAGATGCGGGCGGAAGTGCGTGGTGTGGACGAGTCCCGCCTCCTGCGGGCCGGTGGGACGCCAGGCCACCAGGTGGGCGTAACCGTCGGTTCCCTGGCCCACGGCGAGCACGGGATGCAGACGCTGGTCGCCGCCCACCGTACGGGGCGCGATCCACGAACCGCCCGGGGTTCGCTGAGCCCAGCACCACACCGCCTCGTCCCGCGGAGCGTAAGCGCTGAGCCGACCGTCCCGGCCGCGTATGAGCCAGGAACCGTTCACTGTACGGACCATCGACACTCCCCCACTCTAGTCGGGCCCCCAGGACCGCCCCGTGCGACCCTGGCCTCATGAGCGCCCCTCTCCTCATGATCGTCGACGCCGCCAATGTGGTCGGTTCGGTCCCCGACGGTTGGTGGCGGGACCGCCGCGGAGCGGCCGCGCGGCTACGGGACATGCTGGTGCCGTACGCCGACGACGGGGTGCCCGGCTTCCCGGGGCCCCTGGAGATGGTGCTCGTGGTCGAGGGAGCCGCCCGCGGGCTGTCATCCGTTGCGGGCGTACGGGTCGACTCGGCGCCCGGCAGCGGCGACGACCGCATCGTGGAGCTGGCCGCCGAGGCTGCGGGGCGCCGCTGTCTGGTGGTCACGGCCGACCGCGAACTGCGGGACAGAGTGGGCGCGTTGGGGGCGGAGGTCACCGGCCCGCGAACCGTCCGCCCCTGACCCGCCGTTCGCCGCCGGGCACGTCTGCGGCAGGCGCTCTACGGAGTCTCGCCGCCCGGCGGCGGCTTGAGCACGTCGTCGACCGTGGTCTCCCTCTCCTTACCGAGGCGGCTGCGCGTACGGCCGTAGAAGAAGTAGACGAAGAAGCCGGCCGCCATCCAGATGCCGAACCGCACCCAGGTCTCGGCGGGCAGGTTCAGCATCAGCCACAGCGAGGCGCACACCGACAGGATCGGGATGAACGGCACCCACGGGGTGCGGAAGGCCCGGTGCAGGTCGGGGCGCGTCCTGCGGAGGATGAGCACGCCGATCGCGACGACCACGAACGCGAAGAGCGTGCCGATGTTGACCAGCGCGGCCAGTTCGTTCAGCGGGGTGAAGCCCGCGAGGATCGCGATGACCACGCCGAGCAGGATGGTCGGCCGGTGCGGGGTCTTGAACCGGGGGTGGACGCGCGAGAAGAAGCGGGGCAGCAGTCCGTCGCGGCTCATCGCGAAGAAGACACGGGTCTGGCCCAGGAGAAGGATCATGCAGACCGTCGTCAGGCCGACCGCGGCGCCGAAGCTGATGAAGCCCGCGTACCAGGGGTGCCCGGTGGCCTTGAACGCGTCGGCGAGCGGGGCGTCGACGGACAGTTGGCTGTAGTGCTGCATGCCGGTCACGACGATCGACACGGCGACGTACAGGGCCGTGCAGATGAAGAGGGAGCCGAGGATGCCGCGCGGCATGTCACGCTGCGGGTTCCTGGTCTCCTCTGCGGCCGTGGCCACGACGTCGAAGCCGATGAAGGCGAAGAAGACGACGGAGGCGGCGGTGAAGATGCCCATCACGCCGAAGTTGGAGGGCGCCCAGCCGAACATCAGCTGGATCAGCGGGGCTTGGAGGCTCTCCCCCGGCGGCACGTCCTGCGCCTTCGGGATGAACGGGTCGTAGTTGTCGCCCTTGATGAAGAAGGCGCCCGCGATGATCACGACGAGGACGACCGTCACCTTGATGGCGACGACGAGCGAGGTGATCCGCGCGGAAAGCTTCATGCCGAGGACGAGGATGCCGGTGAGCACCAGAACCAGGGCGGCGGCGAGGATGTCGAAGCCGAAGTCGCCGGCGCCCTCTCTGCTGCCCAGCGCCGCGGGCATCTCCCAGCCCGCGTTGTCCATGAGCGACTGGACATAGCCCGACCAGCCGACGGCGACCACCGCCGTGCCCAGCGCGAACTCCAGGACCAGGTCCCAGCCGATGATCCAGGCGGGCAGTTCACCGAGGGAGGCGTACGAGAAGGTGTAGGCGGAGCCCGCCACCGGGACGGTGGAGGCGAACTCTGCGTAACAGAGCGCGGCGAGCGCGCAGACGACGCCGGCCGCGGCGAAGGCCAGGGCGACGGAGGGGCCGGCGTTGTTCCTGGCCACCGTGCCGGTGAGGACGAAGATGCCGGTGCCGATGATGACACCGACGCCGAAGACGGTCAGATCCAGCGCGGACAAGGATTTCTTGAGCGCGTGCTCCGGCTCCTCGGTATCGAGGATGGACTGCTCGACCTTCTTGGTCCTGAAGAGTGTGCCGCTCACGGTCTTACCTCCCACGCTTGGCATCCTCGACATGATCGAGAGGGGGCGTGGTGCGTATGCCCCGGCGCGGGGGGTTTCACGCAAATGGGCCGGTTTCACCACCGTAACGGATGGGTGAGACCGGCCCATTCGGAGCCGTCATGTAGCCGTCAGTCGCGGGCCGGCTCCGCCGAGTCGATGCCGGCGGTCGTGCGCTCGGTGGGCCCGTCGAGCTTGGCGACCAGGCCGGTGACCTGGCGGGCGATGTCCGGGGCGGTCAGGCCGATCTCCGCCAGGACCTCCTTGCGGGAGGCGTGGTCGAGGAAACGCGGCGGGATGCCGAAGTCGCGCAGCGGGATGTCGACGCCCGCGTCGCGCAGGGCCTGCGCGATCGTCGAACCGACGCCGCCGACGCGGGAGTTGTCCTCGACGGTGACGACCACCCGGTGCTGCTCGGCGAGCGGGGCCATGGCCTCGTCGACGGGCTTGACCCAGCGCGGGTCGACGACGGTCGTGGAGATGCCCTGCTTGTCGAGCAGGCCGGCGATCTCCAGGCACATGGGCGCGAGCGCGCCGATGGAGACGAGGAGGACGTCCGGGGCGTCGGTGCCGGGCGCGCGCAGTACGTCCATGCCGCCGATGCGGCCCACGGCGGGTACGGCGGGACCCACCGCGCCCTTGGAGAAGCGGACCACGGTCGGCGCGTCGTCGACGTCGACGGCCTCGCGGAGCTGGGCGCGGACCTGGTCGGCGTCGCGGGGCGCGGCGAGCCTGAGGCCGGGTACGACCTGCAGGATCGACATGTCCCACATGCCGTTGTGGGAGGCGCCGTCGGTGCCGGTGATGCCGGCGCGGTCGAGGACGAAGGTGACACCGCACTTGTGCAGGGCCACGTCCATCAGGACCTGGTCGAAGGCACGGTTGAGGAACGTCGCGTACACGGCGAAGACGGGGTGCAGGCCACCGGTCGCCAGGCCTGCGGCGGAGACGGCGCCGTGCTGCTCGGCGATGCCGACGTCGTAGACGCGGTCGGGGTACGTCTTGGCGAACTTCTCGAGGCCGACCGGCTGGAGCATGGCGGCCGTGATCGCGACGATGTCCTCGCGCTCCTTGCCGAGCTTGACCATCTCCTCGCCGAAGACGGAGGTCCAGTCGGCGCCGGAGGAGGCGATCGGCAGGCCGGTGTCGGGGTGGATCTTGCCGACGGCGTGGAAGCGGTCGGCCTCGTCCTGGAGGGCGGGCTGGTAGCCGCGGCCCTTCTCGGTGAGGCAGTGCACGATGACCGGGCCGCCGAAGCGCTTGGCTCGGGCCAGCGCGGACTCCAGGGCCTCGATGTCGTGGCCGTCGATGGGGCCGACGTACTTCAGGCCGAGGTCCTCGAACATGCCCTGCGGGGCGATGAAGTCCTTGAGGCCCTTCTTGGCGCCGTGCAGGGTCTCGTAGAGGGGCCTGCCGACGACGGGCGTGCGCTCCAGCAGGTCCTTCCCCCGGGCCAGGAAGCGCTCGTAACCGTCCGTGGTGCGCAGAGTGGCGAGGTGGTTGGCGAGGCCGCCGATGGTGGGGGCGTATGAGCGCTCGTTGTCGTTGACGACGATGACCAGGGGGCGGTCCTTGGCGTCGGCGATGTTGTTGAGCGCCTCCCAGGCCATGCCGCCGGTGAGGGCGCCGTCGCCGATGACCGCGACGACGTGATCGTCCTTCTTCAGGACCTGGTTCGCCTTCGCCAGGCCGTCGGCCCAGCCGAGGACCGTGGAGGCGTGCGAGTTCTCGATGACGTCGTGCTCGGACTCGGCCTGCGACGGGTAGCCGGACAGGCCGCCCTTCATCTTCAGTCTGGAGAAGTCCTGACGGCCGGTGAGCAGTTTGTGGACGTAGGACTGGTGGCCCGTGTCCCACAGCACCTTGTCCTTCGGGGAGTCGAAGACACGGTGCAGAGCGATGGTGAGCTCGACGACGCCGAGGTTGGGGCCGAGGTGGCCGCCGGTCTTGGAGACCGCGTCGACGAGGAAGGTCCGGATCTCCTCGGCCAGCTGGTCCAGCTGCTCCAGACTGAGCCGGTCCAGATCGCGCGGTCCCGTGATACGGGTCAGCAGCGGCACCCGTGCCTCCTTGCTGTAGAGCTGTTCGAGCTTTGCCGGGCTCGTCGAGTGTAAATGTCGCCCACGCACAGGGAAGAGCCCGGCACCGCCGTTGGTGCCGGGCTCTTGCTTGTAGGGGACTACGCGCGACCGGCGGTCCGCTGAGTCTTCCGCGTGACGGAGTCGATCACGACCGTGGCCAGCAGGACGCTGCCCGTGATCATGTACTGGATCGGTGTGGCGATGCCCTCGAGGGCGAGCCCGTACTGGATCGAGGTGATCACCATGACACCGAGCAGCGCGTTCCATGTACGGCCGCGACCGCCGAAGAGGCTGGTGCCGCCGATGACGGCCGCCGCGATGACGTTCATCAGAAGGTCACCGGCACCCGCGCTCTGGTTGGCCGCCGCGATCTTCGAGGCCCAGAACAGACCGCCCACCGCCGCGAAGAAACCCGCGAGGGCGAACACCGAGATCCGTACCCCCGTGACGTTGATTCCCGCACGCCGGGAGGCCTCGACGCTGCCGCCGAGTGCGAAGATCTTGCGGCCGTAGCCCGTGCGGCGCAGCACGAAGTCCGTCAGCACCAGGACCAGGAGGAACAGCAGCAGCGCCAGCGGCAGGCCCTTGTACTGGTTGAACATGATCGCGGCGGCGAACGCGACGACCGCCAGCAGGCCCGTGCGCAGCACGATGTCGACGAGCGGCCGGGACGGGACGCCCGCGGCCTCGCGACGGCGGCTGTCCAGGAACGACGTGACGAAGAAGACGGCGACCGCGACCGTGGCGAGCCCGTATGCGGCCGCGACGTCCGAGAAGTAGTACGTCGTCAGCTTGCCGATCACACCGTCGCCGTCGAGGTTGATCGTGCCGTTCTCGCCCAGGAGCTGGAGCATGAAGCCGAGCCAGAACAGCAGGCCGGCCAGGGTGACAGCGAACGCGGGCGCACCGATCCTCGCGAAGAAGAAGCCGTGGAGCGCGCCCGCGACCGCGCCGCCGCCGAGGGCCATGAGCACGGCCAGCCACTCGTTCATGCCGTGCGTGACGCTGAGTACGGCCGCGATGGCACCCGCGACACCGCTGACGGAGCCGACCGAGAGGTCGATCTCACCGAGCAGCAGCACGAAGATGATGCCGACGGACATCATGCCGGTGGCGACCATCGCCACGGCGATGTTGTTGAGGTTCTCGGCGGACAGGAAGTTCGAGTTCAGGCTCTGGAAGATGACGGCGATGGCGATCAGGCCGATGACGACCGGGAGCGAGCCCAGGTCACCGCCGCGGATCTTGCGCTTGAACTCGATGACGTAGCCGGCGAAGCCGCGTTCACGCACGAGCAGCCGTGGGTCGACGGCGACGTCCGCGCCGGCGGCGGCCTCCGGGTTCTCGACCACTACGCCGGTGGTCGCCGGGGCGGTGTCCTGTGTCTTGTCGATACTCACTTCTATACCTCCCCGTTGCCGCGCGCCGCGCGACGGGTCACGGCGTTGTCCGTGGCGCCCGTGATGGCGGAGATGATCTCCTCCTGCGAGGTGGACTTGACCTCGAACACGCCGTTGTTGCGGCCGAGGCGCAGTACGGCGACCTTGTCGGCGACGGCCTTCACATCGGCCATGTTGTGGCTGATGAGGAGCACCGCGTGGCCGCGTTCGCGCAGCCGCTCCACCAGGTCGAGGACCTGCGCGGTCTGCTCGACACCGAGGGCCGCGGTGGGCTCGTCGAGGATGACCAGCTTGGGCTCGCCGAGCATGGAGCGGGCGATGGCCACGGTCTGCCGCTGGCCACCGGAAAGTGAGGCGATCGGGATGCGCACACTGGGGATGCGGATCGACAGCGTCTGCAGCAGCTCGCGGGAGCGGCGCTCCATCTCGACCTCGTCGAGCACGCCGCGCCTCTTGAGCTCGCGGCCCAGATAGAGGTTGCCCACGACGTCGATGTTGTCGCACAGCGCGAGGTCCTGGTAGACGGTCGCGATGCCCAGGTTCTGGGCGTCGTGCGGCTTGTTGATCTGGACGGACCTGCCGTCCCACTCGATGAAGCCCTCATCGATGGGGTGGACGCCGGCGATCGTCTTGACCAGCGTGGATTTTCCGGCACCGTTGTCGCCGACCAGGGCGACCACCTCACCGGCGTGGACCTCGAGCTCTACGTCGGTGAGCGCCTGGACGGCACCGAACCGCTTGGAGACCCCGCGCAACGCCAGCACAGGCGTAGCGGACACGTAAACCATCTCCTTCGCCGCCTGACCCGGCGGAGAGGTAGTACAGAAGTTTGGGAAGCTGTTCCGTCCGGCGCCCCGCGCGAGCTTGCGGGGCTGTTGGTGGCGGGGCGCCGGAGGGGCTTTGCGGACCTACTACTTGAGGCCGATCTGGTCGCAGGCGGCCTTGAACTTGGCCGTGCAGATCTCGTCGACCGTGTAGATGCCGTCCTTGATGACCGTGTCGTTGATGTTGTCCTTGGTCAGCGAGATGACCGGGACGAGGACCGAGGGGACGCCCTTGGTGGTCGGGCTGTCGACCTCGGTCTTGGCGATGGAGTCGAGCTTCTCACCCTTGGCGAGGGCGACGGCCATCTCCGCCGCGATGTCCGCCTCCTGCGGGTAGGGCTTGTAGACGCTCATGTACTGCTCACCCGCGACGATGCGCTGCACACCGGCGAGCTCGGCGTCCTGGCCGGTGACCGGCGGGATCGGGTTGACACCGGCGGCCTTCAGGGCGGTGATGATGCCGCCCGCCATGCCGTCGTTGGCGGAGTAGACGCCGACGATGTTGTTCTTGCCGATCGCGGAGATCGCACCTTCCATGTTGGCGTTGGCGTTCTCCGGCTTCCACTCCTTGGTGTCGTACGACTTGGCGATGGCGACCTTGCCCTCGAGCTGGGAGAGCGCGCCCTTCTTGAAGAGGGCTGCGTTCGGGTCGGTGACCGCGCCGTTCATCATGACGATCTTGGCGGAGGGCGTGGCCTTGTCGCCGAGGGCCTCCAGGAGCGCCTTGCCCTGGACTCGGCCGACCTCTTCGTTGTCGAACGAGACGTAGCCGTCGATGTCGCCCTGGGCAAGACGGTCGTACGCGACGACCGGGATGTCCGCCTCCTTGGCCCTGTTGACGGAGTTCTCGATGGCCTTGGAGTCCACCGCGTCCACGATCAGCACGTCCACCTTGTTGGTGATCATCGTGTCGACCTGCTGGTTCTGGGTGGTGGCGTCCTGCTTGGCGTTGGCGTAGACGATCTCGCCCTTGTTGTTCGTGAGCTCCTTGACCTTCTTCTCGATCAGGGGCTTGTCGAACTTCTCGTAACGCGCCGTCTGGTTCTCCGGAAGAAGGAGACCGACCTTGATCGCGTCGCCCTTGTTCGTGGCGGCTTCGTCGTTGTCGCCGCCGGCTTCCTCGGCGCTGCCACAGGCAGCCAGCGAGATGGCCATCGCACCTGCGGCAACGGCAACAGCGGCACGACGCATACGCGTATTCACTTCAGATACCTCCCTGACGAGGCCGCGACAGTGCGGCCGAGGTGGCTGGCAGTCAACTCGGCCATTAGTGCGACGTCAAGAAGTAAATCCTTAACGAGATGACAACGGTGCCATCCGTCCTCTAAGTGAAGGCGGGAGTCGCCGTGGGGAGGGTTCCATCCAAAAGGGTTGAATCCCCCATCTCGCTGAGTGCGAGAGCGAGAGCCCCAAGGACCTCCGCCCGGCCACCAAGTGCCCCTGGAAGAACGGACAGTTGACGCGCTGCGCTGGGGATCGCGTAACGGCCGACCGACTCCCTTATGGGCCCGAGCACCAGCTCACCGGCCTCGGCGAGATCACCGCCGAGGACGACCCGGCTCGGGTTGAGCAAGTTGCAGAGATTGGCGACTCCACTGCCGATGTGTCGGCCGACGTCGGCGATCACGCGACGGCAGCCAGGGTCGCCGTCCCGCGCCAGCCGTACGACGCCTTCCATGGTCAGATCCGTGCCGTGACTGGACTGGAGCAGCGGCAGTACATAGCGCGCGGCCGCGAAGGTCTCCAGGCAGCCCCGGTTTCCGCAGCGGCAGACGGGGCCGGACTCATCAAGAGTAATATGACCGATTTCTCCCGCCGTGCCACCCGGTCCGCGGTAAATACGTCCGCTGATCACCAGGCCGGCGCCGACACCGCTGGCGACCTTGATGTACGCCAGGTCCCGCACCCCCCGGCCGCTGCCCCAGACGAGCTCACCGAGGGCGCCGAGGTTGGCGTCGTTGTCCACGTGCACCGGTACGCCGAGCCGCCCCCGCAGCTCCTCGGCGGGCTTGGTACCGGTCCAGCCCGGCAGGATCGCGGTCGAGCCGAGGGTGCCGGACTCCACGTCGATCGGCCCCGGCACACCGAGGCCCACGCCCGCGATCTTGCTGCGGTCGACGCCGGTGGCCGCGATCAGCCTGCTGACCAGCTGTTCGGCCCGGTCGAGGCCCTGCGCGGCGGAGGCGTCCACATCGAGGGGTTCGGACTCCTCGGCGAGCACCTGATGCGCGAGGTTCCCGACTGCGACGCGCAAATGCGTGTGCCCGAAGTCGACCCCTATGACGATGCCGGCGTCGCCGCTCAGGCTGACGCTGCGGGCCCGCCGTCCGCCCGCCGATGTGGGCGTGACCTCGACCGTTCCGCCTTCCTTGAGCTCGCGGACGATGTTGGAGACCGTCGCCGCGGACAGGCCCGTCGTCCTCGCGATCTCCGCCTGGGTGAGCGATCCGGCCAGGCGCACGGCGCGTACGACCCGCTCGAGATTGGCTCGGTGCAGCGACGACTGCGACCCCGGAGTCTCCACGACGACCTCCTGCATACGGGGTCGCCTCGGCAGGACCCCGTCTATGTGCAACTAGTGAACTCTAAGCTGAGCTGTTTGGGCTGCCTCCCGTCAAGAGGTTGAGCGGAGGGGCGCATGCCGGCCCCCCGCACGCGCAAGGGCGGCCCCGGACCAATCCGGGACCACCCTTGCAAAGCGACCTGGCGGCCGAACCCGCTACTTCAGTGCGCCCGCCGTCAGACCCGCGACCACCTGGCGCTGGAAGATGATGTACGCGGCGAGGACCGGGAGCATGGCCATGACCAGGCCTGCGAAGAGTCCGGACCAGTCGCCCTTGTAGCCCTGGCTGACGGCGAGCTGCACGAGGCCCTGCGTGAGGACCTTGCGGTCCTCATCGGTGTTCAGAACTGTCGGCAGCATGTACTGGTTCCACTGTCCCAGGAAGTTGAAGATGCTGATGCTGATCAGGCCGGGCTTGGCCATCGGCAGCATCACCTGGAAGAACGTCCGCGTGTGCGAGGCGCCGTCCACGAACGCCGCCTCGGCCACCGAGGTCGGCAGCGTACGGAAGAAGGCCGTCATGAAGAACACGGTGAACGGCAGCGAGTACGCGATGTAGACCAGGATCAGCCCGGGCAGTGTGTTCAGCAGCGAAAGGTTCTGCAGGACGTAGAAGAGCGGAACCAGCGCCAGGATGATCGGGAAGCTCATCCCTCCGATGAAGAGGAAGTAGATGAGACGGTTCCCGGGAAACTCGAAACGCGCGAGGACGTACGCCGCCATCGAACCGAGCAGCATCGTGCCGACGAGCGAGAACCCCACCACGATCACCGTGTTGAGGAAGTAGTCGCTCATGTGCGCCTCGGTCCAGGCCCGCGACCAGTTCTCGAAGTGCAACGAGTCCGGCAGCGCCCAGGGCGAACTGAAGATGTCCCGGTCCGTCTTGAACGAGGTCATCACCGCCCACAGCAGCGGCATCACGACCATGAACGCCCAGAGGATGAGCATGCCGTGCGAGAAGAAGTTGAGGGTCCTGCCCTCGGACGGCTTGTCCAGCGGCCCGGGCACGGCCGTCGTCTTGGCGACGGGCGGCCGCTCGTCCGGGGTGACGTCGGCGGGAGGGGTGTCGGTCGTCTTCATAGTCAGTACTCCAACCGCTCGCGCCGGCCCAGCCTCATCACGACCGCCACGAACAGCAGCGTCACGATGAGCAGGGCAACACCGATCGTCGTCGCATAGGCGGCCTGGCCGTCACGGAACGCCTTCTGGTAGACGTACAGCGGCAGAACCGTCGTCGAATAGTCGGGGCCGCCGCCGTTCGGCCCCACGGTCATGATCTGCACCACCGCGAAGGACTCGGCGCCCAGCGCCAGGATGCCCATGTACGCCCAGCCGGACTGCACGGTGTCCCAGAGCAGCGGCAGGGTGATCTTGAAGAACGTGGTGATGCGGTTCGCGCCGTCGAGGAGTGCCGCCTCGTAATAGTCCTTGGGAATGGACGCCATTCCGGCGGAGAAGAGCACCACGAAGAATCCGACGGTGCACCAGACGAGAACAGCGAAGACACACCACAGTGCGAGATCGGGATCGCCCAGCCAGTTGGGCTGGACATTGTCCAGACCGACCGCCTTGAGCGCGGAGTTGAGCGCACCGCTGTTGGGGTTGTACGCGAACTGGAACAACAGCGCGACGATCGCGATCGACAGCACCTGCGGGAAGAAGTAGACGACCTTGTAGAAGGCCGAACCGCGTACGCCCGCGATCGCGGCGTTCTTCCTGCGCCGTCCGCCCACATTCAGCATGAAGGCGAAGAACAGCGCCAGTGTCAGCGTCACCAGCGGCAGCAGCACCACGAACATCACGCTGTGCTGGAACGACTTCCAGAAAACCTCGTCGTCCAGCATTCTCGTGAAGTTGGCGAAGCCCACCATCTTGAACTCGGGGCTCAGACCGCTCCAGTCCGTGAACGAATAGTAGATGGACTGGATGAAGGGCCAGATGACAAAAAGGATGTAAATCGCCAGGGGGGCCGACAAGAACCCCACGATGAAACGGTACTTACCGTGCTGCATTCCTACCGACCCGATCTTCCCGCGCCGCCGCCGACACCACGCATCGAGAGCGGGGGACCCCGGTCACGTCCCGGAGCCCCCCGCCGCGCTCACTGGTGCTTGTAGTGCTGGATGGAGTCGTCCTTGGCCGCCTCGTCGGCGTAACCCTGGATCTTCTTGATCGCCTCGGCCGGGGTGAGCCGCCCGGCCATCATCTCGCCGAGGCCACCAACGCCGATCTTCTCCTTCTGCAACGACACGTACCAGTCCTGGAGGCGCGGGTTGACCACGTTCTCGCCGGCCTTCTCCAGGGCCGCGACACCGGACTTCAGACCCGGGGTCAGCTCGATACCGTCGGTGCCGCCGTTGAACGCGGACAGCGACTTGACGGACGTGGTGAAGTTCTTCGACGACTCCTCGCTGAGCATGATGCGCAGCTGCTCCATGCCGCCATCGGGGTTCTTGGACTTCGCGGGGACGATGAAGGGCTCGCCGCCCGACGCCCAGATGGTGCCGAAGGGCATCTTGTCCGAGCTGTCGATGCCGGTGGGCGCGGACACCGCGAGGTCGAAGTCCTTCGGCATGGTCTTCGCCGCCTCGTTCTCCACCCACGAGCCGTTCGGGATGAAGAGCGCCTTGCCCTCGGTCCAGGCCGTCTGCGACTGGATGTGGTCCAGGCCCGGCGTGCCCTGGAGGATGTAGCCCTTCTTGTAGAGCTCGTAGTAGGCCTCGAAGCAGGTCTTGACCGCGGGGTGCTTCCAGGCGTTCGGCTCAAGGTTGTCGATGGCGTCGAGCGTCTCCCGGCCGCCGACCTTGGCGATCATCGGGTAGAGCGAGAAGGGGAGGTAGTACGGGTGCTTGCCCGCGTACGTCCAGCCCGCCATGCCCTTCTTCTTCGCCTTCGCGCAGACCGCGAGCATGTCGTCCCAGGTCTCCGGGTACGTGGCGTCCAGCGAGTCCAGGGCCTTCTGGGAGTACCACACGCCGTACACGGTGTACGCGTAGTACATGATCCAGACCGGGTCGCCGTCGAACTGCCCCATCTCGACGATGCCGGGCCGCAGCGTGTCGCGGACCTTCTTGTTCGGGTCGTCGACGGACGGCGCGTCCAGCAGCGGCGTGAGGTCGGCGAGCTGCTTCTTGCCGACGAGGACGCCCATGTCCATCTGCTCGGCACCGGAGTTGTCGATCAGGTCCGGCGGGGAGCCCTGGTTGAAGCGCGGCTGGAGAACCGACTGGATCTTCTGGGTGGCGGAGAACTTGACCTTCGCGTCCGGGAACTTCTGCTCGTAGACCGCCTTGGCGTCCTCGGCGTACTTCGTACCGAAACCGCCGTCGAAGATGACGATCTCCAGCGGAGCGCTCTCGTTGACGGCGAGCGGGTTCTCCGCGGTCTTCTTGCCCTTGTCGACCTTCTCCTCGCTGTCGCTGTCACCACCGCTGGCGCACGCGGACAGGAAGCTCATCGTGGGCACGGCGATCAGGCCGAGTGCGGCGGACCGCTTGATCAGATCACGCCGGCCCAAACCTTCATGGCCGCTGTGGGCGGAAGTGGATCCCATGCTCAAGTCCTCGCCTTCTCCAGGACTCAGGCGGTGAACCGGATCCTCCCGGGCACCGCGATGATGTGCTGCGTTTTCCCAGCGACGCATGGCCGAAAAGCGACTGCGTCACGGGCCGGACTCCCGGCCCTGAGGCCGGGTAGGACGACGTACTTGGTGCGCCCCTGCGAGGGGTTTCGGTTGAACTCGGGTCGGGCGGCGCCACCCACGGATGGAGGAGCGACCTTGCGGACGCTGACAGGTATAGTCCACTTCCCGATGCGGGGGCAAGATCGAATGCAGGTTCGGTCGGCAGTCTTTCCCGAGTTGAGATCTCGCGGATATATGACACGCCCTTGGATTCCCCATGGACTCTTTGAACCTCTCCTGACCTCGGCCAATTGAGTGATGCCGGCAACTCGCGGCTCCTGACATCGCATACGCCTCTTCAACACTCTTGACACCGCTGACCACTTGACGCCCTACTGGACCCCGCACAGCGGATTGACAACGTTGTCCACTTCGCGAGGGATTCTGGTAGATGCAGCACAGATCTCGGCACAGATGGGGTTCCACGGCATTTCTCGGCGCTACGGCATTAGCCCTGGTGGTGGCCTCACAGGGCGCCGCCGTCGCCCGGCCGGGCCAAGCGGCGGCGGCCGACCGGGAGTTCGCCTCCTCATTCGAGGCGGACGATCCGGCCCCCGACTGGCTCAATACGGTCGATACGGCACCTGACGGCACGAAACGCTCCTCGGGCGTGGACGGCGGCTACAGCACCGGCATCCCCGGCAATGTCACCGAACACGTCACCGACGTCCGGGCGAGCGGCGAGAACACGGGCGGCGGCGAGGTCAAGGAGAACCTCGTCGACGTCGAGTCGAGCACCAAGTGGCTGACTTTCGCCCCCACCGGCTGGGTGGAGTTCGATCTGGACGCCCCGGTCAAGCTCGTCACCTACGCGCTGACGTCGGCCAACGACCACGACGAGCGCGACCCCGTGGACTGGACCCTGAAGGGCTCCACGGACGGCAAGGACTGGAAGACCCTCGACAGTCGCACGGGCGAGTCCTTCGGCAAACGGTTCGAGACGAAGTCGTACGACCTCGCCGCCCCGGCCGAGTACCAGCACTTCCGGCTCGACATCACCAAGAACAACGGCGCCCCCGACGCCGTACAGCTCGCCGACGTGCAGTTCTCCACCGGCGGCGGCGAAGAGCCCGCTCCCAGGGACATGCTCTCCCTCGTGGACAAGGGGCCGAACGGCTCCCCGACCGCCAAGGCGGGCGCGGGCTTCACCGGCAAGCGGGCCCTGCGGTACGCGGGGGCGCACAAGGCGGACGGCCGCGCCTACTCGTACAACAAGGTCTTCGACGTGAACGTCGCGGTCGGGCGTGACACGGAGCTGGCATACCGGATCTTCCCGTCGATGGCGGACGGCGACCGCGACTACGACGCCACGAACGTGTCCGTGGACCTGGCCTTCACGGACGGCACCTATCTGAGTGACCTGCGCGCCACCGACCAGCACGGGTTCGCGCTGACGCCGCAGGGGCAGGGCGCCGCCAAAGTCCTGTACGTCAACCAGTGGAACAACGTCGTCTCCCGCATCGGCTCCGTCGCGGCCGGCCGGACGGTCGACCGGATCCTGGTCGCGTACGACTCCCCGAAGGGCCCCGCGAAGTTCCGCAGCTGGCTGGACGACGTCGCGCTGAGCGTCAAGAAGCCGGAGAAGCCCAAAGCGCATCTGTCGGACTACGCCTCGACCACGCGCGGCACCAACTCCAGCAACGGCTTCTCGCGTGGCAACAACTTCCCCGCGACGGCCGTGCCGCACGGCTTCAACTTCTGGACTCCGGTCACCAACGCGGGCTCACTCAGCTGGCTGTACGACTACGCGCGTGCGAACAACGCGGACAACCTGCCGACCATCCAGGCCTTCAGCGCCAGCCACGAGCCCAGTCCATGGATGGGTGACCGGCAGACGTTCCAGGTGATGCCCTCGGCCGCCTCCGGCACGCCGGACATCGACCGCACGGCCCGCGCGCTCGCCTTCAAACACGAGAACGAGACGGCGCGCCCGTACTACTACGGGGTCCGCTTCGAGAACGGCCTCAAGGCGGAGATGGCGCCGACGGACCATGCGGCGGCCCTCCGCTTCACGTATCCCGGTGACGACGCGAGCGTGCTCTTCGACAACGTCACCGACCAGGCCGGGCTGACACTGGACAAGGAGAACGGGGTCGTCACGGGCTACTCGGACGTGAAGTCCGGACTGTCGACGGGCGCGACGCGGCTCTTCGTGTACGGGGTCTTCGACGCGCCGGTGACCGACGGGAGCTCCTCCGGCGTCAAGGGCCACCTGCGCTTCGACGCGGGCGCCGACCGCACCGTCACCCTGCGCCTGGCGACCTCCCTCATCAGCGTCGACCAGGCCAAGGACAACCTCCGCCAGGAGATCCCGGACGGCACGTCCTTCGACACCGTCAAGTCGCGCGCCCAGAAGCAATGGGACCGGATCCTCGGCAAGGTCGAGGTCGAGGGCGCCACACCGGACCAGCTCACGACGCTGTACTCCAGCCTCTACCGGCTGTACCTCTACCCCAACTCCGGCTTCGAGAAGGTCGGTTCGAAGTACCAGTACGCCTCGCCGTTCTCGCCGATGCCCGGCCCCGACACGCCCACGCACACCGGGGCGAAGATCGTCGACGGCAAGGTGTACGTCAACAACGGCTTCTGGGACACCTACCGGACGACCTGGCCGGCGTACTCGCTGCTCACCCCTCGCCAGGCGGGTGAGATGGTCGACGGTTTCGTGCAGCAGTACAAGGACGGCGGCTGGACCTCGCGCTGGTCCTCGCCCGGGTACGCGGACCTGATGACCGGCACCTCCTCGGACGTGGCGTTCGCGGACGCGTACGTGAAGGGTGTCGGCTTCGACGCCAAGTCGGCGTACGACGCGGCCCTGAAGAACGCAACCGTCGTCCCGCCGTCCTCGGGCGTCGGCCGCAAGGGCATGACGACCTCCCCCTTCCTCGGCTACACGAGCACCGAGACGCACGAGGGCCTGTCCTGGGCCCTCGAGGGCTACCTCAACGACTACGGCATCGCGAAGATGGGCCAGGCCCTCTACAAGAAGACGGGCGAGAAGCGCTACAAGGAGGAGTCCGAGTACTTCCTCGACCGGGCTCAGGACTACGTCAGCCTCTTCGACTCGAAGGCCGGCTTCTTCCAGGGCCGCGACGAGAAGGGCGACTGGCGGGTCGAGTCGTCCAAGTACGACCCCCGCGTGTGGGGCTACGACTACACCGAGACGAACGGCTGGGGGTACGCCTTCACCGCGCCCCAGGACTCGCGCGGCCTCGCGAACCTGTACGGCGGACGGTCGGAGCTCGCGGAGAAGCTCGACGAGTACTTCGCGACCCCCGAGACCGCCTCGCCCGAGTTCAAGGGCTCGTACAGCGGCGTCATCCATGAGATGACCGAGGCGCGGGACGTACGGATGGGCATGTACGGGCACTCCAACCAGGTGGCCCACCACGTCAACTACATGTACGACGCGGCCGGCCAGCCCTGGAAGACCCAGAAGAACGTGCGCGAGGTCCTCTCCCGCCTCTACACCGGCAGCGAGATCGGCCAGGGCTACCACGGCGACGAGGACAACGGCGAGCAGTCGGCCTGGTACCTCTTCTCGGCGCTCGGCTTCTATCCACTGGTCATGGGCAGCGGCGAATACGCCGTCGGCTCACCGCTGTTCACCAAGGCGACCGTGCATCTGGAGAACGGCAAGGAGCTGGTGGTCAAGGCCCCGAAGAACAGCGCGAAGAACGTGTACGTACAGGGGCTGAAGGTCAACGGCCGTACGTGGACGTCGACTTCGCTTCCGCACTCGCTGATCTCCCGCGGCGGCGTTCTGGAGTTCGACATGGGGTCGAAGCCGTCGTCGTGGGGCACGGGGAGGAACGCGGCACCCCCGTCGATCACGCAGGACGACAAGGTGCCGTCGCCGCGGGCCGATGTCATCGAGGGGGAAGGGGCGTTGTTCGACAACACCTCGGCGACGGGTGAGGCTGCGGCCTCCGTCGATCTGCCAATTCCCAAGGTGGCAAAAGCGGTTCAGTACACACTGACGTCCTCGGACCGCGCGAAGGCACCCAAGGGCTGGGTCCTCCAGGGCTCCCCCGACGGCAGCACGTGGAAGGACCTCGACAAACGCTCCGGCGAGTCCTTCACCTGGGACAAGCAGACACGCGCCTTCTCGGTCGCCAAGCCGGGGACGTACGAGCGCTACCGGCTGGTCCTCGACGGCGAGGCGACGCTGGCGGAGGTGGAGCTGCTGGCCTGAGGCACGCCGGTCCAATCCCCCACGGGAAGGGCGGGCGCGGAGGAACTCTCCGCGCCCGCCGCGCGTCAACGGCGAGCCGTGGCAGTCTCACTTCGGGTGACGCTACCGTCGTACACAAGACCATGACGCGCACCGGCGTCCACACTCTTGTCCATGGGAGCAGTGATGACCACACCCCAGCGGGGACGGGCCACCGAGGACAACTGGATGTTCCCGCCGACCCTCGGCTGGACCTTCGACCAGGTCAAGCACTTGGAGCTGCCCTTCGACTGGGAACTTGTGGACGGAGTGATCGTGGCCCGTGGGCAGACCAACGTCTGGCACAACGAGGTACGGGACGGCATCGGCGACGCCCTCAAAGCGGCACGCGTATCGCCGTATCGGGTCCTGACCGAGCAGTGCGTGATGGTGGACGACCAGAACGTCTCCAAGCCCGACGTGATTGTCTACGACCCCCGGAAACTGAACCTCTTCGAGGCTGATTGCATCCCCGTGGCAAAGCTCGCCCTTGCCATCGAGGTGGTATCCCCCGGTTCCCGCCAGGACGACCGGGTGCGCAAGCCCGCGCTCTTCGCCACAGCCAAGGTTCCTTGCTACTGGCGCGTGGAACTCGACCGGGATCAGCAGCTCACCGTGCACGAGTACTGGCTCAACGCGGACACGCGCTCGTACTTCCCTGCTCCCCTGCACCCAGTGCACCACGACAAGCTCGTCACCGAGATGCCGTTCCCGGTCGAGATCGATCTCGACGCACTCGTCGCGTTCTGACAAGCCGCTCCCGTCAGCCGACCCGACACGCGAGGGCGGTCGCCGCATCACCCCCGGAGCCCTCGACCACGTACCCGAACGTCGTGCTTTCTCCCGGATCCAGCGAGCCGTTCCAGTTGGCGTTGTGGACCATCACGTTCTGACCGGAGTAGGTCGCGTTGCCGCTCCACAGGCTCTCGACCTTCTGACCGCTGGGCAGCGTCCAGTCGACCATCCAGCCCAGCATCGGGACGTCGCCGGTGTTGGTGACGGTCACCTGGGACTGGTAGCCGCCGTTCCAGCTGCCCGTCGTCTTGCGGGTGGCCGTGCAGGTGCCCGGCACCGGCTCTGTGGGGTTGCCCGGCTCGCGGATGCCTGTGACCTCGCCGTTTCCGCCGTCGAAGACGACGTCGGAGCAGGAGTAGAAAGTCTCCTGGCTGTCGGAGCGCTGCCACACCATGTAGATGAGGTGGCGTCCTGACTTGCCGTCAGGGAGCTTGCCGGACCAGGAGTAGTTGGCCTCGACCGTGCCCGGGCTGCCGTTGAGCGGCGGGTGGTCGACGGTCAGGAACGGCTGCTCCTCCATGTCGTCCCAGGTGAGCGCCTTCTTGGGGTCGAAGCCGTCCTTGGTGATGTACACGTAGAACCAACCCGGGTGCGCGGCCCACGCGTTGTACGAGAAGTCGACGGTCGCGCCCGAGGTCAGATGCGTCAACGGCCAGCTGTCGCTCGGGGTGTTGAAGCCGGTGAAGTTGGTGTTGCCGCCGCTGCACAGCTCGCCGTCGGGCACGAAGCCGCGAGTGCGGCCCGCACCGTCCGAGCGGAGTACGGAGAACCAGTTGTAGAACGGCGTCGTGCCGCTGACCTGCTGCGCCGCCTTGCACGCCGGGTTGACCGGCTTGATCTCACCGGTGTCGGTCAGGCCGTCCTGCCAGCACAGGAAGGTGCGGCTGCCGGGCTTCATGGGGGTGCCGTGAGCCTCCGCCTCGCCGCCGGACGCGACCACGAGGCCGAGCGCGGGGACGGTGACGACGAGGGCGAGCAGCACAAGGAGCCATGCTCTGAGGCGAGTTGGTGCCGGTAATGGAAGTAGTCGAAAACTGCTCATGACGTACGTCCCTTCGCGCTGCGGATGTGGGGTCGCTGCGGTTCTGTGAGGACGTGCGGGTGAGGTGGGAGGGCCCCGGTGGTTCGGGCAGGTTCCGGTCCGCCCCTCCATGGGAGCGCTCCCACCTCACTCGTGGTGAAGATAGCGCCGAGCGGCCGACTTGTAAACGCCTGGCACCCAAGGGGCGGCGGACGGCGACACCGGCTACGGCATGGCGTCGCCGTACGCCGAATTCGCACGCCGCCGGGGCTGGTTGCGGCCCGACCAGGTGGTGGACGGCGACAGTACGCGGCGCTGCGCGACGGGGTGCGGGTGTGGGCCGGCACGGACCGGTCGTGGGCGGACGTGACGACCACGTTCGGCGAGCCGTCGGTGTTCTTCGGCGGGACCAGCCCCCTGTACGGCAGGGCACTCGGCTACCTCGGCGAAGACGCGGACGCGGACGCCCCGATGTCGTCTTCCACGCGGGTTCCGTCGATCCGTCCCTGCCTCAGGCCTGGTCGGCCCCGGCCGAACGGTCCCCGTTGCTCGCGGTGCGCTTCGGTGACGGCCCCTTCCGCGAGTCGTTCACCTTCACCCCGGAGGGGGTGCGGCGGCAGCCGGAGCCCACGGGCTGAACAGGGTCACGCCGACGGACGGTCCGGGCGTACGGAGAACGCCGTGTCGCCCGCCACGGCCACGATCGCGTCCTTCACGAGCAGCACGCTCGGGATCCTGTCCTGCGCCGACGTACCCGGGTCGTCCAGCTTGTCCGTGGTCTACCGTACGGCGCCGGTTTCCCGGTCGAGGGCGAGGAGGCGGCCGTAGCGGTTGGCGAAGTAGAGGTGGTCGTACGTCGTCGACATCACTGGCGCCGACAGGTTCTCGATCTGCGTCCCCCGCTGCCACAGCCGGGCGCCGTCGGTCGCCCTGTTCGCGGTGACGGTCCCGTCGGGCCTGACGAAGTACACGACGCCGTCGATGAGGGTGGCCGTGCCGCGCGGGGTACCCGCCAGCGGGGTCCGGACGGCGGCACCGCTGGACGGGTTCACCCGCAGCAGAGTCTTGTACGCCTCGTCCCGCCCGTCATTGGACTCCCACTCCGCCTGCTGCGGCAGCGCGAACAGCGGCTGCCCGTCGACGACGCCGAGCGGCACCGCGCCCAGGGGCAGGGCGTCGAGTTCTTGGGGCGTGCCGTCGGCCGGGTCGAGGCGCACCAGGCCGGTCGGTCCCTGAGTCGGGTCGTCCGCGTCGGCGCACACGCCGTAGGGGACGCCGCCCAGGACCAGCGCGTCGCAGGCGGTGCCGGCCGACGATGTCGCCGGTGTGCGCCACAAGTCCTTGCCCGTCCGGGCGTTGACAGCGACGAACTCCGCTGCCCCCTCCGGCATCGCCAGAACGCCGCCGTCGAACAGGGCGACGGTACGGCCCGCGTCGACCGCCCGTGTCCAGAGCCGCTTCCCGGTGTCGGCGTCGAGGGCGAACAGCCGCCAGGTCGACTGCACCTCCGTCACGTCCGGCATGTCGGCCCCGTACACGATCCCGTCCCGGACGCCGAGGGGCCGATCGGTGGACTGGGGGCTGCTGCCGAAGCGCCACGCGATGCGGCCCGAGGCGGCGTCGATCCGGGCGACCGTGAAGCCGGTCCCCGCGCAGTACACCGAGGATCCCCCGGCCACACAACCGGAATCCACACTGTCCACGTTGACGATCACGGACTCGTCCTTCACGGCCCGGACGAGGCTCGCCTGCCAGGGCTGCCAACCGGTGGGAAGCGCCGGGCCGGGGGACGCGGACCTACGCGCACCGGGCGTGCCCTCGGTGGTCTTCACGTTCGACACCAGGTGGTACACCGACACGCCGACCACCGTCACGGCGAGGGCCACGGCCAGGACGACGAGTCGACGCGCCCGGCTTCCACGGCGGGCGGGACCTGCCACGGCCGTCGTGGCACCGTGCCGCCGCGCGGCCCGCCGGCCTCCCGGCACAGTCGGCGGACCCGCCGCTACCGAGGTGCCGGGCGCAGTGTCCGAGAGAGTCATGAACAACTGGTGCAGGTCGTCCAGTCGGGGCCGCGCGGCCGGGTCCTTGTCCAGACAACGCTCGACGATGCCCAGCAGCGGCTCGTGCACACCGTCCAGGGCGGGTTGCTCGTGAACGACCTGATAGCCCGTCATGTACGGGCTGGCGCCGTCGAAAGGACGGTTGCCCGTGGCCGCGTACACCAGCAGTGAACCCAGCGAGAACACGTCCGAGGCGGCGGTGACGTCCCGGGGCGAGGCGAACTGCTCCGGGGACATGAAGGGCGGGGTGCCGATCAGCCGTCCGGTCACGGTGAGGGCCTGGTTGTCGGCGGCGCGCGAGATGCCGAAGTCGATGACGCGCGGGCCGTCCTCGGCCATCAGGACGTTGCTCGGCTTCAGGTCCCGGTGCACCACCCCCGCCCGGTGGATGTCCCGCAGCGCCTCGACAAGGCCCAGCGCCAGCGTGCGCAACTCGCCACCGCCCAGAGCGCCTTCCTTGGCAACGCTGTCCTCCAGCGTGCGGCCCGGCACGTACAGCGTGGCCATCCACGGGAGTTCGGCGTCGGGATCGGCGTCCACCACCGGGGCGGTGAACGCCCCGCTCACCCGGCGGGCCGCCGCGACCTCCTGGCGGAAGCGGGTCCGGAACTCCTCGTCCTGCGCGTACTGCGCGTGGACGACCTTGACCGCGACATGGCGCCCGGAGGCGGCGCGGGCCAGGTAGACGACGCCCATGCCGCCGCTGCCGAGCCGGTCGAGCAGCGTATAGCCGCCTATGGACCCGATGGGCTCCGATTCCCCGGTGCTCAGCGGCGTATGCCGTTCGCCCATCGTAAATCCCCCGTGTCGCACGGCTGTTCAGCCGCATCAGACTAGTGCCTGTTCCGCCGGGCCGTGTCGCGGAGGCCGGAACCCTGGACCGACGCCGACCTGCTCCGGGCCGCCCGCACTCCCGTCGGATCGTCCGCCGCCGGGAGGCCGACGGTGAACTCCGTACACCCGGGGACGCTGTGTACCTCGATACGGCCGCCGTGCGCGGACGTGATCGCCGCGCGATGGCCAATCCCAGCCCCGACCCTCCCGCTCGCGCGTCCGTGCGGGGGCGGGAGGTGTCGGCGCGGGTGAAGCGTTCGAAGACTCCGGGCAGGAGGGCGGGCGGGATGCCCGGGCCGTCGTCGCACGCCCTCGCGGCGGGCGCACGGCCCGCCCTCCGGGCGCACGACGGGAGTTCGACGACCAGACCTGACGAAGACCTACGAAAGCGCCAATTCCCCTGACCGAAGGGGGCATTGGCACTCCTCGGCCACAGGATTCCCTTGAGTCGCTTTCCACTCAGCGCTCACGCTGATCACTGGCTCCCTCTCACCAGGGCGGGAGCGTTCAGCGTTCAGGGGAGGAAGTCCACACATGCGAAGACTCCACGCCCTCTGGGCCGTGGCAGCCGCGGGCGGTCTGCTCACGGGGGCCATCACGCCCTCAGCGGCCGATCCCGCGTCCCCGGTCACGAAGCCGGCCACCAAGCCCGGCACCACGAGCACGCAGACCGTCACCCTCATCACCGGCGACACGGTCACACTCACCACCGGCGCCGACGGCAAGTCCGCCGTCGACGTCCGACGCGGCAAGGGCCGCGAGTTCGCCACCTTCCTGTCGAGCGAGCAGAAGGGCGAGGTCAGCGTCGTACCGGACGACGCGATCCCGCTGCTTCAGGCGGGCCGTATCGACCCGGCCCTGTTCAACGTCACCCAGCTCGTCAAGCAGGGGTACGCGGACTCGAAGACCGGCGCCATCCCGCTGATCGCCACCTACCGCCAGGGGAACTCCACCCCCGAGGGCGCGCGCAGGACGCTGTCCCTGCCCAGCATCGACGGCGCCGCGCTCACCGCGAAGAAGTCCACCGCCGAGAAGTTCTGGGCGGACGTCGCCCCCGACGCCGAGAACACGGCCGCCGAGCCCACGGCCAAGGCGGCAAGGCAGCTCGACGGCGGCCTCGACAGGCTCTGGCTGGACGCCAAGGTCAAGGTGTCCCTCGACGTCAGCGTCCCGCAGATCGGCGCCCCGGAGGTGTGGCAGGCGGGCTACGACGGCAAGGGCGTCAAGATCGCCGTCCTGGACACGGGCGCGGACACCGGACACCCGGACCTCGCGGGCAAGATCACGGAATCGAAGACCTTCGTGCCCGATCAGGAGGTGCAGGACGGCCACGGCCACGGCACCCATGTCGCGTCCACGATCGCCGGCTCGGGCGCTGCCGCCGACGGCAAGCGCAAGGGCGTGGCGCCGGGCGCGGAGCTGATGGTCGGCAAGGTCCTCAACAACGCGGGCTCCGGCCAGACGTCGTGGATCATCGCCGGCATGCAGTGGGCAGCGGACTCCGGCGCGGACATCGTCTCCATGTCCCTCGGCGGTACGGCTTCCGGCCCCTCGGACCCGATGAGCGAGACGGTGGACGAGCTGTCCGCGTCGACCGGCACCCTCTTCGTGATCGCCTCGGGCAACTCGGGCCCGCGGGAGCAGACCGTCGGTACGCCGGGCATCGCCGACTCGGCGCTCACGGTCGGCGCGGTCGACAAGTCCGACAAGCTCGCCTCATTCTCGAGTCGTGGCCCGCGCCTCGGCGACTCCGCGGTCAAGCCGGAGATCACCGCACCCGGCGTGGGCATCACGGCGGCCCGCGCCTCCGGTACCTCCATGGGCGCGCCGCTCGACGACAACTACACGGCGGCCAACGGCACTTCGATGGCGACCCCGCACGTGGCGGGTGCGGCAGCGCTGGTCGCGCAGGCCCATCCGGACTGGACGGGCGAGCAGATCAAGCAGGCGCTGGCCAGTACCGCGAAGACGAACGCCGACAACTCCGTGTTCGAGCAGGGAGACGGCCGCGTCGACGCCGTGCGGGCGGTCAAGCAGAACGTCTTCGGGACCTCGACCCTCAGCTTCGGCAAGTACGAGGACGGCGACACGGAGGTCGACAGCAAGGACATCACTTACACCAACACCACTGAAACGCCCGTGGAGTTGAAGCTCTCGTCGAGCCTCGCCGACGTCACCCTGGGGGCCACCACCGTGACCGTGCCCGCGAAGGGCACCGCCACGGTCCCGGTCGGCGTCGACCCGGCGCCGGCAGCCCAGGGCCGGTACACGGGCCACATCACCGCGACCGCCGACGGCATCCTGGTCACGACGGGTGTCGGCTTCGAGAAGGCGCCGAAGACGCACGACCTGAAGGTCTCCCTCGTGGGCCGCGACGGCAAGCCGGCCACCACCCGGGCGTCGCTCTACGTGTTGCAGGAGCTGAACGGCGCCTACGGCAACGCCTACGGCTTCATGGGCGCCACCGGGACCTGGGAGGTCCCGGCCGGTACGTACTCCATGGCCACCTGGATCGACGACACCGACGCGGGCGGCGTGGCCGTCGGCACGTCGGTCGTCGGCAACCCCGAGATCAAGGTCGACGGGGACACCGAGGTCACGCTCGACGCCCGCAAGGCGGTAGAGATCAAGCCGCAGACCAAGGAGGACGCCGAACACCAGGGCTTCACCACCTCGTGGCACCGCGAAGGCCCGGGGAGCTCCTTCGGGATGACGTACAGCCAAGGCCCCTGGACCGACCACGTCTATGTGGCGCCTACCGAGAAGGTCACCGAGGGATCCCTTGAGTTCTACGCCAAGTTCCGTCTGTACGCGAAGGAGTTGACGGCGAGCGTCACCAGCCCCGAGAAGTACGCGCTGCCGCTCGAGTACGCGAACACGTACAACGACTTCCCGGTGAAGATCACCGGTGACCGGAAGGTGCGGGCGGTGTACGCGGGCGCCGGCACGGCGGCCGACTTCAAGGGACTGGACGTCAAGGGCAAGGCAGTGGTGGTCGGGGTCCCCGCCGACACGTGGGGGCCGGACGAGGCGATGGCCAACGCGGCTGAGGCGGGGGCGAGTTATCTGATCGCGTACCGCAAGAAGGCCGGCCAGTGGCTCACGGCCGTGGACAGGGCGACGATGCCGGTGATGGTCGCCACCGGCGAGGACGGCGAGAAGCTCACCACCCTGCTGAAGAGCGGCAAGAAGGTCACGCTCAAGCTGGGCGGCACAGAGGTCAGCCCGTACGTCTACAACGTGACCCTCCCGCAGTCCGGAGCGATCTCGCCGGACCAGACGTACACCCTGGACCGCTCCACCACGGCGAAGGTGAAGAACCGTTACTACGCGGGCAGGGCAGGCGAGATGGGGGCGGACACCGTCTACACGTTCCGCCCCTGGCAGCTCGTCGCGGTCGAGTCCAGTGACTACATGCAACTCGGCCAGGAACGCACCGAGTACTTCAACGTGAGCCCCGACACCCGCGTCTGGCACACCGTCTACCCGTCCTGGGAGTCGTTCGGTGGCCAGTGGAACACCTTGCGGACCTACGGCAAGGCGGGCACCCAGCCGAGCGAGGACTGGCTGCGCCAGGTGGTACGCCCGGCGACCAGCACCGAGTACGGCCTCTCGGAGCGCACCGGCGACAAACTCACCCTCCAGGTAGCTGAGTTGAGCGACTCGACGCCCGGTCACTACGGGTATGTGAGAGACGTCAACGACACCGGGCAGGGCAAGCTCTACGCGGACGGTCAGCTGGTCGGGGACTCGACGGTCGGCGGGTACGGCACCTTCGACGTCCCGGCGGCGAAGGCCTCGTACCGCTTCGTGCTCGACACCCAGCGCAAGGCCGGCTGGACGCCGTACTCGACGAGCACCCACACCGAATGGTCCTTCGCCTCGGCGCACACCGACGAGGCGACGGCACTGCCCCTGCTCTCCGTCGACTATGACCTGTACGGGCTCGACCTCCTCAACCGCGCCGAATCCAAGCGGAAGCCGGAGCTCGGGCTCTCCGTCCGGGATCAGGAGGGGAGCGTCAAGGCCAAGGCCCTCAAGGCCTGGGTCTCGTACGACGACGGCGCGTCTTGGAAGGAGGCGAAGGTCCGGAACGGCAAGGCCGAGATCAAGCACCCGAAGGGCGCGGAGTTCGTGTCGCTGCGCGTGCAGGCCTCCGACGGCGCCGGAAACCAGGTCGATCAGACCGTACTGCGGGCGTATGGCCTGAAGTAGGAGCGCCGCCAAAAGCCGTGCGACAGCTTTAACAAAGACCGTCTACCGTGCCGGGCCATGGTGAACACGGCATACGACTCGGCACTCAGACAAACGGCACTTAGACAGACCCCTGCCGCGAGCCCCTGGGCCGCGGTGGGGGTCTCTGCTTTCGACGAGCTGCTGTACCAGGCGATTCTCCATCAGCCCGATGCGGGCGCGGGCGGCTGGGCACGGCTCACCGACGCGTCTCCGGCCCGGGTGCGCGAGGCCTGCGACCGGCTGCTCACACTCGGTCTGCTCCAACCGCCCGACTCCACCGGCGGGTTACGGGCCGTCGATCCGCGCGTGGCGATCCGCGCCCTGATCCGGCGACGCGAGACCGAGTCCGAGCTGCTCGCCGCCACCGCCGACGAGATGGCGACGGCGTACGAGGCGGGGCTGCTGCGCGAGGAACCGTCGCGCCTGGTCGACGTCGTGTCGGGCGAGGGCGCCAACGCCGCGCGCCTCGAGGAGCTGTACGCGCGCGCCGAGCACGAGGTGTGCGTCTTCGACACTCCCCCGTATCTCGCCCCGCGCACCCCGCAGTTGGACCTCCAGGCGGATCTGCTCAGCCGTGGCATCGTCTATCGCACGGTGTACGCGGCCACCGCCCTGGAGGACCCGGACGTGCTGTACCACGCCTGGAAGATGGTCGAACTCGGCGAGCAGGCCCGGGTGTTGCCCACCGTGCCTATCAAACTGCTGGTGGTCGACGGCCGCAGAGCGATGCTGCCGCTGACCGCCTCCGCCGCGGGCGGCTATTGCGCGGCGGTGGTACGGCACTCGGCGGTGACCGAAGCGCTGCAGAGGCTCTTCGAGCTGGCCTGGCAGCAGGCGACGCCGCTCGGTCAGCCGGTCACCGACGGCGAACTCACCGAGGGCGAAAGGGCGTTGACGCGACTTCTCGCCGCCGGAATGAAGGACGAGGCGGTTGCCCGGCACCTGGGAGTGAGCCTGCGGACGCTGCGTCGGCGGGTGAGCGATCTCCAGGAGCGGCTGGGTGCGGCGAGCCGCTTCCAGCTGGGGGTACGGGCGGCGCAGCGCGGCTGGGTGTGACGGTATGACGCGAAGGGGGCCGCACCCTGTGTCCTTCAGGGATGCGGCCCCTCGACTGCCGTACCTGAGCGCTTACTTGCGGATCAGGCTGCGCAGCACGTACTGCATGATGCCGCCGTTGCGGTAGTAGTCCGCCTCGCCGGGGGTGTCGATACGGACGACCGCGTCGAACTCGACGCCCGTGTCCGTGGTGACCTTCACCGTGCGGGGCGTGCGGCCCTCGTTCAGTTCTGTCACGCCGGTGAAGGAGAAGGTCTCCTCGCCGGTCAGGCCCAGGGACTCGGCCGAGGCGCCCTCCGGGAACTGGAGCGGGAGTACGCCCATGCCGATGAGGTTCGAGCGGTGGATGCGCTCGTACGACTCGGCGATGACGGCCTTGACGCCGAGGAGCGCGGTGCCCTTGGCGGCCCAGTCGCGGGACGAGCCGGAGCCGTACTCCTTGCCGGCCAGGACGACCAGCGGGATGCCCTGCTCGATGTAGTTGCGCGAGGCGTCGTAGATGAAGGAGACCGGGGCGCCGTCGACGGTGAAGTCGCGGGTGTAGCCGCCTTCCGTGCCCGGCGCGATCTGGTTGCGCAGGCGGATGTTGGCGAACGTACCGCGGATCATGACCTCGTGGTTTCCGCGGCGGGAACCGTAGGAGTTGAAGTCGCGGCGCTCGACGCCGTGCTCCGTGAGGTACTTGCCCGCCGGGGTGTCGGCCTTGATCGCACCGGCCGGGGAGATGTGGTCGGTGGTGACCGAGTCGCCCAGCTTGGCGAGGACGCGCGCGCCGGTGAAGTCGGTGACCGGCGTGGTCTCCATCGTCATGCCCTCGAAGTACGGGGGCTTGCGGACGTACGTCGACTGCGGGTCCCACTCGAAGGTGTTGCCGGTCGGGATCGGCAGCGCCTGCCACTGGGCGTCGCCCGCGAAGACGTCGGCGTAGGACTTGTTGAACATGTCCTCGCCGATGGCGTTCGCCACGACGTCGTTGACCTCGGCCTCGGTCGGCCAGATGTCCTCCAGGTATACGGGCTTGCCGTCCTGGTCGGTTCCCAGCGCGTCCTTGGTGATGTTCACCTTCATGGAGCCCGCGATGGCGTACGCGACGACCAGCGGCGGGGACGCCAGGTAGTTCATCTTGACGTCGGGGTTGATCCGGCCTTCGAAGTTGCGGTTGCCGGAGAGTACCGAAGTGACCGCCAGATCATGCTCGTTGACCGCCTTGGAGACCTCCTCCGGCAGCGGGCCGGAGTTGCCGATGCAGGTGGTGCAGCCGTAGCCGACGAGGTTGAAGCCGACCTTGTCGAGGTAGGGGGTGAGCCCCGCCTTGTCGAAGTAGTCGGTGACGACCTTGGAGCCGGGGGCGAGGGTGGTCTTGACCCAGGGCTTGCGCGTCAGGCCCTTCTCGACCGCCTTCTTGGCCACAAGGGCGGCGGCGACCATGACGTACGGGTTCGAGGTGTTGGTGCAGGAGGTGATGGCCGCGACCGTCACGGCACCGTGGTCGATCTCGTACGTCGAGCCGTCGGGGGCGGTGACGGTGGTCGGGCGGCTCGGGGCGCCGTTGGGGGCGACGGCCGGGGCGTCGGAGGCCGGGAAGGACTCCTGGCCCGCCTCGTCCACGTCGTCGACGTAGTTGCGTACGTCGGTCTTGAACTGCTCGGCCGCGTTCGCGAGGACGATCCGGTCCTGCGGGCGCTTCGGGCCGGCGATCGACGGGACGACCGTCGAGAGGTCGAGCTCCAGCTTCTCGGAGAAGTCGGGCTCGGCGGCCGGGTCGAGCCAGAGGCCCTGTTCCTTGGCGTACGCCTCGACGAGCGCGAGCTGCTGCTCGCTGCGGCCCGTGAGCTTGAGGTACTTGATGGTCTCGCCGTCGATCGGGAAGATCGCGGCGGTGGAGCCGAACTCCGGCGACATGTTGCCGATGGTGGCGCGGTTGGCGAGCGAGGTCGCGGACACACCCTCGCCGTAGAACTCGACGAACTTGCCGACGACGCCGTGCTTGCGGAGCATCTCGGTGATGGTCAGCACGAGGTCGGTGGCGGTGGTGCCGGGCTTGAGCTCACCGGTCAGCTTGAAGCCGACGACACGCGGGATGAGCATCGAGACCGGCTGGCCGAGCATCGCGGCCTCGGCCTCGATACCGCCGACGCCCCAGCCCAGCACACCGAGGCCGTTGACCATGGTGGTGTGCGAGTCGGTGCCGACGAGGGTGTCGGGGTATGCCTGGCCGTTCCGGACCATGACCGTACGGGCCAGGTGCTCGATGTTGACCTGGTGGACGATGCCGGTGCCGGGCGGGACGACCTTGAACTCGTCGAAGGCGGTCTGGCCCCAGCGCAGGAACTGGTAGCGCTCGCGGTTGCGGCCGTACTCCAGCTCGACGTTCTGTGCGAAGGCCTCGTTGGTGCCGAACTTGTCGGCGATGACGGAGTGGTCGATGACCAGCTCGGCCGGGGCGAGGGGGTTGATCTTCGCGGCGTCGCCGCCGAGCTCCTTGACGGCCTCACGCATGGTGGCGAGGTCCACGACACAGGGCACGCCGGTGAAGTCCTGCATGATCACACGGGCGGGGGTGAACTGGATCTCCTGGCTCGGCTGGGCCTGTGAGTCCCAGCCGCCGAGGGCCCGGATGTGGTCGGCGGTGATGTTCGCGCCGTCCTCGGTCCGGAGCAGGTTCTCCAGCAGCACCTTCAGGCTGTACGGAAGGCGAGCCGAGCCTTCCACCTTGTCCAGCCGGAAGATCTCGTACGACTCGTCGCCCACGTTCAGTGTGGCGCGGGCGTCGAAGCTGTTCGCCGACACGACAGTCTCCTTCATTCATGTGCGCGTACCACCGCATCCTGCCGCCACGTCGGTTGGCCGATCAGCTAAGGTAAGGCTAAGTTAGGTAACCCTTACCGATCCGGCGGCTGAGGTACGTCTCGGCAGATATCTCGATGTCGAGATAACTCTAGTACATGACCGCTGCCCGGTCATGCCCGGAGGGTGCGCCACCCTCGCGAAAGGCGACGGCAGAAATCAGCCGCGGCGTGCCGCTGCCGATCCGGGGTACCCACCCTGGGACGAAAGGACGCAGACATGCCCCTCACGTTCCGTAAGAGTTTCCGGATCCTGCCGGGGGTGCGGTTGAACATCAACCGGCGCTCCTGGTCCATCACCACGGGTGGCCGGCACGGGCCGCGGCACACGCGCAGCAGCACCGGGCGCCGGACCACATCGTTCGACCTGCCCGGCCCCTTCGGGTGGCGCAGGACACGTACCGCGACCCGGCGCCGCCGTGGCGCCACCCTCACCAGGCGTCACGGAGGCCGCGCCTGAGGGGACGTCACTCCAATGGACCCCCCGGGATGGTGACATCTCATATCCGAGATAGCCTTCCGGCATGGCAGACGATTACCTCGTACGCATCGGCAAGCTCATCCGTGACGCCCGCCAGCACCGGGGCTGGACACAGACGCAACTGGCCGTGGCGCTCAGCACCAGTCAGAGTGCCGTGAACCGCATCGAGCGCGGGAACCAGAACATCAGTCTTGAGATGATCGCCCGCATCGGTGAAGCCCTGGACAGTGAGATCGTCTCGCTGGGGTACGCGGGCCCGATGCATCTACGAGTGGTTGGCGGCCGGCGGCTCTCCGGCTCCATCGACGTGAAGACGAGCAAGAACGCGTGTGTGGCGCTGCTGTGCGCGACCCTCCTGAACAGGGGACGCACGGTGCTGCGCCGGGTGGCCCGCATCGAGGAGGTGTACCGCCTTCTCGAGGTGCTCGGCTCCATCGGCGTACGGACCCGGTGGATCAACGACGGGGTGGACCTGGAGATCGTGCCCCCGGCGGACCTCGACCTGGGCACCATCGACGCGGAGGCGGCCCGCCGTACGCGCTCGATCATCATGTTCCTCGGCCCGCTGCTGCACCGTATGGACCAGTTCAAGCTGCCGTACGCGGGCGGTTGCGACCTCGGTACCCGGACGATCGAGCCGCACATGATCGCGCTGCGCCGGTTCGGTCTGGACATCACTGCCACCGAGGGGCTTTACCACGCGCAGGTGGACCGGTCCGTCACACCCGGCCGGCCGATCGTGCTGACCGAGCGCGGGGACACGGTCACCGAGAACGCGCTGCTCGCCGCCGCGCGCCACGACGGCGTGACCGTCATCCGCAACGCCTCGTCCAACTACATGGTCCAGGACCTGTGTTTCTTCCTGGAGGCATTGGGCGTACGGGTGGAAGGCATCGGTACGACGACGCTGACCGTGCACGGGGTGCCGAACATCGACGTGGACGTGGACTACTGGCCCTCGGAGGACCCGGTCGAGGCGATGAGCCTGCTGGCCGCCGCCGTCGTCACCGAGTCGGAGCTGACGGTGCGTCGAGTGCCGATCGAGTTCCTGGAGATCGAGCTGGCGGTCCTGGAGGAGATGGGCCTCGATCACGACCGTACGCCGGAGTACTTCGCGGACAACGGCCGTACGCGGCTGGTCGATCTGCTGGTCCGGCCCTCGAAGCTGGAAGCGCCGATCGACAAGATCCACCCGATGCCGTTCCCGGGCCTGAACATCGACAACGTCCCCTTCTTCGCGGCCATCGCGGCCTCCGCACAAGGCAAGACGCTGATCCACGACTGGGTCTACGACAACCGCGCGATCTACCTCACCGACCTCAACCGCCTCGGCGGCCGCCTCCAACTCCTCGACCCTCACCGTGTGTTGGTCGAGGGCCCGACCCGCTGGCGCGCCGCCGAGATGATGTGCCCACCCGCGCTGCGCCCCGCCGTGGTCGTCCTGCTGGCGATGATGGCGGCCGAGGGCACGTCGGTGCTGCGGAATGTGTACGTCATCAACCGGGGGTACGAGGATCTGGCGGAGCGGCTCAACACGGTGGGGGCGCAGATCGAGATCTTCCGCGACATCTGATCCCTTGTTGTCCCTGCTCCTTACCGCTTACCGCCGCACCTGCTGAGATCGGGCTTCTGGCACCACCCTGCCGGTGGTGCCACGACTCCTGTCCGTGCCACCTGACAGCGCGGCGGCACCCTTCACAAGGTCCCCGCTCCCGGAACCTCCCGGCGCTGTTCGGCCTGTGGCTGCACCACGCCCGACAGCCGGAAGGACCAGGCCACGTTCATCTGCAAGAACCCCGACTGCGGCTTCCAGGCGAACGCCGACTGGAACGCGGCCCGGAACATCTTGCACCTGTATCGGATCGGCCACCAGGCGATCCCGGCTGCCGGGAGGGCAGTCGTCAGGCGCACTCGTGGCGTCAAGCCCGCCACCGAAAGGTAGGTGGGAATCTCCCGGCTTGCCGGGAGAGCACTTCAATTCGGGGACAACCACGCGCGGCACGCGCGGCGGCTCCAACGGATCAAGGCGAAGTGGGATCCGCGGAACGTCTTCCGTCACACACTCTCGGTACGCGCTGCCTGGCGTCCGGGGCGCGGGCACGTTCACGCCGTGCCCTTCTGAGAAACGCGGTCAGGCACAGCAGGAGCGTCACCGCTCCCGCGCTCGCCGCCGAGGCCGCGCGCAGGCCGGGTGGCCGGAAGGAGCAACGGAGTTGGTGCTCCGTGGCGTCGTCCGGCAGTGGTACCGCCAGCATGCCCAGGCGGCTCTGCGGGGCGCGCATCGGGCCGCCGTCGACCGCGCAGCGCCAGCCCGGTGTACGCGCGGTGGCGATGACGGCCGTGCCCGTGGAACCGGCCGGGAGTGTGGCTCGTACGCTGTGGCCGCCCGCCGCGACGTGTGTGGCGCCCCGGGCTCGCAGGTCCGTGATGGCCCGCCGTAGTGCGGCGGGGTCCAGGCAGGCCAGGGGTGAGTGGGTCAGTTCGGTGTCCTGGAAGACCGTGGCGATGGTGAGCGTGACACGGCCGTCCGCCGGGACGGTGCCGAGCGGCTTGGTGGCCACCGCCTTCTCGGGGCGCTCACCCCACAGGCGTACGAACCTTCCGTCGGGGCCGGCGAGCATGGCGTCGGTCCAGGAACCGTCGACGTACAGGCGGCTGCCGGGGCGGCATCGGGCGGTGATCCGGTACGGGGCGCCTGCGGCCGTCAGCCGGTACGGGCCCGACGCGCGCAGCGGGGCCGTGCCGTGCGCACCGGCGAAGGAGATCCGCGGCAGCTCGTACACCTTGTGTCCCAGTGCTGCCTGCTGGTGGGCGAACACCGAGGAACCTGGCGGGAGTCGGGGTGCCTCGCGTGGGTGGACGGTCACCAGCGGTGGCGCGGGGAAGCGTTCGACGCGTACCCGTGCCGGGGCGTCGGTGTGCCGGATGCGGGCGCCGACGGAGAAGATCGCGTCGGCGACCGGGTTGTCCTGGGGGATCAGATGGCGGCCGTACATCGTCCAGGAGTAGCCGAGGCGTCGCAGCAGGCGAGCGGTCTGCTTCGGCACGTAGCTGCTGTAGTAGGCCGGGCCCTCGCCGCCCAGGAGCTGGGGGTCGTTGTTGACGATCTCGGGCGGGCCGGTGTCGGTGCGATGAGCGGGCCAGTCGGCGACCCGCTTGACGGCCTCGCGTACCGCGTCGTGACGGGCGCCCCAGGTGGGCTTGGGGGTGTAGAAGGCCAGCTTGTGGCGCTGTTGGTCGACGGCGACACCGCTGGCCGCGGACTCTGCGAGGACGAGCACGGCGAGTGCGGCGCCGACCAGCCGGGCGCCGCGCTTCCCGGCGAGCAGCAGCAGGAGCCCGAGCGTGAGCCCTCCCGAGCCGAGGACCACGAGCCAGGTCAGGTGACTCACGCCGTTCTCGTTGCGTACGGACGCGGCGGCGAGGACGCAGGTGATCGCACCGGCGGCGAGCAGGGGTCCTGGCCGTGGCCGGTGGGCGAGGCACAGCCACGCGACCGAGACCAGCAGACCGGCGAGCACGAACGTCGCGCGGTACGGACTGCCGTTGGGCAGCGAGAGGCCGTACCAGGCCTTGACCGTGGGCAGCGAGCAGAAGGAGGCGACGACGGCGAGCAGCGCCAGGCACCACGCCACCCGCGTACGCACGGGGATCTGCCTGCTGAGCGGGAAGGCGAGCACCAGCAGCAGCGCGAGCATGCCCACGAAGAACCGGGGCAGGCTGCCGAACCCCCACTGTGCGGGCAGCAGTTGGAGCAGATACTCCAGGGGTGGCGGACGGCTGTAGGGCAGCGCGGGAATCGGCTGGGCACCCGCGGCGGCCAGGTACGAGGGCCAGATCACGGGCGCGGCGAGTGCCGTACCGAGCGCGAAGGTGAGGGCCGTACGGCCGAGGAACCGCAGCAGCCCTGTCCGGCTCCACTCGCGGGTGGCCAGCAGCACGACACCGACGACGGCTGTGCCGACGGCGGCCATCAACGCGGTGTAGAAGTTGCCGGCCCAGGCCATGCCCACCATGGGCGCGGCCCACAGCCAGCCACGCTCGCGCGTACAGCGGTCGAGCGCCAGCAGCATCAGCGGGAACCCCGTCAGGCCCCACAGCCACATCGGGTCGAACGCGCCGTCGCTGAGCGTCCAGCCCGACAGTCCGTACGCGGCGCCGAGCAGGCCCGCCTGCCACCAGCGGCCGGGCTTCAGCCGCCGTAGCCACAGCGCCATGACGGCCGCGCCGAGCCCGATGCTCAGGCACTCCCCCACGTACACGCCCAGGTCGACCTGGCGCCGCGGGAAGGCCGCGACGAGCAGCGAGAAGGGGTTGCCGAGGAAGCTGACGAAGTCCGCCCAGTACGGCACTCCGAAGGCGCTGTTCCAGTTGAAGAAGAGGTCGCCGGACGAGGTGCCGTGCAGCAGGTCCCACAGGTGGGCATGGAAGGGCACGAACTGGTTGCCGAGGTCGTTGACCGCACGCGAGCGGTCCCCGAAGGGGTACGTGCCGCGCAGCCCGCCCGAGATGACGAAGGCGGCCATGGCGATCGCCGCGGCCAGGCCGGGTCCGGCGAGGCGGGTCTTCATGCCGGCACCAGGATGCGGCGGGCGATCAGGAAGGTGACGGGGATCGCTCCGACGGCGGCGATCAGCGGGGCGATCCGTGCGTCCATGCCGAGGCCGGAGACCAGCGCGTAGACCCCGGCGGTGGTCAGCAGGAGGTTCGCGGCGTTCGTCAGCGGGAACAGCACGAACTTCTGCCAGCTCGGATTGGTCCGGTAGGTGAAGCGGACGTTCATGAAGAAGGAGCCGATCATGCTCAGCAGGGTCGCCAGGACATGCCCGACCAGATATGGCGTCCACAGGCACAGCAGCCGGTAAAGGGCGTAATACGTCCCGGTGTTGACGGCCCCGACCAGCGCGAACCGCAGGAGTTGCCCCTTCACGAGGAGCGGGTCCGCAGGGCGGGCGGACGGGTGACGTCCGCGGGCTGGCGCTCGCTCACCAGGTAGTGCGGGCGCTGCTTGCACTCGTAGTAGACCCGGCCGATGTACTCGCCGATGAGGCCGAGCAGCACCATCTGCATACCGCCGAAGCCGGTGATCGCGACGAGCAGGGTGACGTAACCGGGTGCGGTGACGCCGCCGATGAGCACGGCGCCGACCGTCCAGACGGCGTAGATGAGGGCCAGGCCGGAGAGCAGGAGCCCGAGGTGGAGGGCCAGTCGCAGGGGGCGGCTGTTGAAGGAGACCAGGCCGTCCACCGCGTAGTTGAGGAGCTTGGGGTAGCTCCACTTGCTGTTGCCTCCGGCGCGTGGGGTGTCCTGGTAGTCGAAGAAGACGGTGCTGAAGCCGATCCACGAGAACAGGCCCTTGGAGAAGCGGTTGCGCTCGCCCAGGTCAACGAGCGCGTCCACGGCGCGGCGCGAGAGCAGGCGGAAATCCCCGGCGCCGTCGACCAGTTCGACGTCGGCCCAGTGGTTGAGGAGCCGGTAGTAGGCGCGGCTCAGCAGGGTTCGCACGGGGCCGTCGTGGTTGCGGGAGCGGCGGGCGACGACCTGGTCGAAGCCTTCGCGCCGCAGGTCGAGCATCTTGCCGAGCAGGGCGGGCGGGTGCTGGAGGTCGGCGTCCATGATGGCGATGTGGTCCCCGGTGGCCTCGCTCAGCCCCGCGAGCAGTCCGGCCTCCTTGCCGAAGTTCCGCGACAGGGACAGGTAACGGACGCGAGGGTCCCGGAAGGCGAACGCGCGCAGCAGGGACAGCGTGCCGTCGGTGGACCCGTCGTCGACGAACACCACCTCGTACGGCTCCCCGAGTTCGTCGAGCCGCGCGTGGAGTTCGTCGTTGAACGCCTCGAGCACCTGCTCCTCGTTGAAGCAGGGCACCACGACTGACAGCATCCCGCGCTCCTTGCTTCTGGCCCGGAGGCCGGGGTGCCTCCGGGCCGGATGTTCTGTGGGCGACGTCCGGTGGACGTCGGGTCCTGGACGTCGGCGTCCTGTGCGGGGCGTCAGGCTTCGACGAGCGTGATGTCCTGTTCCTCAGTCGCGTGGACATGCGGCCGGGGGAGGTTGAGGGGGAGGCTGCCGTCGCTGCGGAGTTCCATCACCGTGGCCTCGACATGGGCCGGTCCGGGCTCGAAGCGGCCCGGCCGCGTCCGGCCGGTGTTCGTCCAGGTGTGCTCGGCTCCGTCGCAGACCGCGCGTGTGCCGCCGATGCCGTACCGCACTTGGCTGCCTGCCTGAGCGGCCAACGACGAGGTGACGAGCACCGGGCCGGAGCTGTCCGAGCAGCGGTAGGTGCCGGAGAGGGTGATGGTGCCGTCCGCCGCGATCCGGCCCGTCTCGTCGACGGTCACCACGCCGGCGGCGACGGTGGTGGAGTCGGCGGGATCGGGATCGGCCGGTTCGTCGACGGCGGTGGCGGACGGGGCGGCGAGCATCAGCAGCGCCGCACCGGCGGCCACGCCGAGGATCTTGCGTAGGAACATCGGTTTACCTCCTCGGGTGGGATTCCCAGAGGTACCCGGCGCTCGTCGCCGCGGCCGTGACCGTCACCCCTTCGGTGGCGAGTCCGTACCGTCCGTTCCGGGGACGTCCGAAGCATGTCCGCGTGTTGTCACGCTTCACGGACGGCGGTTCCGCCCAGTCCACGGCCGGGGCATGGTCTCATTACGAGGCGGCGACCACGTCGCCCGAACCCGTCGCACGTGGAGGTACGCCATGTGTACTCACCGGCCTTCCTGCCCGCAGTCCGACCGCTCCGGCCGCGACACCGCACACATCGTCGCGGCCCACCCCGAGCAGGGCTGGTACCTCCTGTGCGACGGCGCCATCGTCTTCGACGACACGGGCGCCCTCCTGCCTGACGGCCGCGTCGTCGCCCCTCACCGAGTACCGGTGGAGCACCTGAGCATCGCGGCGTAAGCGCTCCGCTGGGTGGGCGGTCGAAGGTGCGGGTCCGTCGTGGCTGGTCGCTCCCCCACTCTCGGCTTCTCCCCCACTCTCGACTTCGCTCGAGCGGGGGGACCCCCATCGCGGCGGAGCCGCACATTGATACAGCCCCGCGCCCCTGAAGGGGCGCTGTGCCGCGCCTTGCCTCTATGGGAGGACCGCGACCCCGTCGAGTTCCACCAAAGCCTGGGTGTCCCAGAGGCGTACGACTCCGAGGACGGCCATGGCCGGGTATTCGAGGCCTGCCAAGTTGCGCCAGATGCGGCCGAGTTCGGGGGCGTGGGTGCGGTAGTCGGCCACGTCCGTGGTGTAGACGGTGACGCGGGCGAGGTCGGTGGGGGTGCCTCCGGCGGCGCGTAGAGCGGTGAGGAGGTTGGTCAGGGCGCGTTCGAACTGGCCGGGGAGCGTGGAGCCGACGATCTTGCCCTCGGTGTCCAGGGCGGTCTGGCCGGCGAGGTAGATGACGCGAGAGCCGGTGGTGGTGACTGCGTGGGAGAAGCCGGTGGGCGGGGAAAGTTCGGCTGGGTTGATGCGCTCGGTGGTCATGCGCGGTCCTCCTCCGCGGACGGCTCCCTGTCACCCAATTCCTTGTACAACTCCTTTGCGATGACCGCCCGTTGGACCTCGCTCGCCCCCTCGTAGATCCGTGGGGCGCGTACCTCGCGGTAGAGGTGTTCGAGGAGGTGGCCGCGGCGCAGAGCGCGGGCGCCGTGCAGTTGGACGGCGGCGTCGACCACGTACTGGGCCGTCTCGGTGGCGAGCAGCTTCGCCATCGCGGCGCGTTTCGGGACGTCGGGGGCGCCTTCGTCGTACGCCGCTGCGGCCGCGTAGACCATCAGGCGAGCCGCCTCCGTCCGCTGGGCCATCTCGGCGACCTGGTGGGCCACGGTCTGCAGGTCGCTCAGTTTGCCGCCGAACGCGTCGCGTCCCGCGGTGTGCGTGAGGGTGGCGTCCAGCGCGGCCTGTGCCATGCCGACCGCGAAGGCGCCGACGCTCGGGCGGAACAGGTTGAGGGTGTTCATCGCGACGCGGAACCCACGGTCGGGTTCACCAAGGACGTCGCCCGCGTTCACCGGTACGGCGTCGAAGGCGAGGGTGCCGATGGGGTGCGGGGAGAGCATGTCGAGGGGGGTGCCGGTGAGTCCGGGGCGGTCGGCGGGCACCAGGAAGGCGGTCACCCCGCGGGCGCCGGCGCCGGGCGTGGTGCGGGCGAAGACGGTGTAGAAGTCGGCTTCGGGCGCGTTGGAGATCCAGCACTTCTCGCCGGTGAGGCGCCAGCGGGCCGGGCCGTCGGGTTCGGCCTGCGGCGAGGTGTCCTGTTCCGCCCGGAGGCTCAGCGCCGCCGCGTCCGAGCCCGCGCCCGGCTCGCTCAGGGCGAAGGCCGCCACCGCCGTGCCCTCGGCGACGCGGGGCAGCCAGCGGTCGCGCTGGGCCGGGGTTCCGTACGCGTGGACCGGGTGGGCGCCCAGGCCCTGGAGAGCCAGGGCTGTCTCCGCTTCCGTACAGGCGTAGGCGAGGGACTCGCGCATCAGACACAGGTCGAGCGCGCCGGAGGTGAACAGGCGCTTCAGGAGGCCGAGTTGAGCCAGTTCCACGAGGAGCGGGCGGTTGACGTGGCCCGGTTCGCCCTTCTCGGCCAGGGGGCGCAGACAGTCGGCGGCGACGGCCCGTAGCTTCGCGCACCAGGCGGATTGTTCCGGATCGAGCGAGAATGCGGTCATTGCCGGTCCCTTCTCCCCCTGCCGGGCCACACCCCAAGGCTATCGCGGACCGTTGACTGTCGTCACCAACACGATACGCTCGATGCGCGAGCCCACCACGACACAGGGGGCGAACCGCCATGGAACCCACGGACTCCAGGGACGCGAGCGACACCGGGCGGCCGACGACCTCGGCCCACGTCGACACCTTCGCCCGCGACCATCTCCCACCCCCCGGCCAGTGGCCCGAGCTCCGCTTCGACCTCCCAGGGCTTCACTACCCCGAACGGCTGAACTGCGCCGCCGAGCTCCTCGACCATGCCGACCCGGACCGGCCCGTCTTCCGTACGCCGTCCGGCGACCTATGGACGTACGGCGATCTCCGCACCCGAGCCGACCGGATCGCGCACGTCCTGACCCGTGACCTCGGCGTGGTGCCCGGCAACCGCGTCCTCCTGCGCGGGCCCACCACGCCCTGGCTGGCCGCGTGCTGGCTGGCCGTCCTGAAGGCGGGCGCGGTCGCCGTCACCGTGCTCGCCCAGCAGCGCCCTCACGAGCTGGCCACGATGTGCGAGATCGCGCGGGTCGGGCACGCGCTGTGCGACATCCGGTCCGTGGACGACCTCGCGAAGGCGGAGATCCCCGGGCTGCGGATCACGACGTACGGCGGCGATGCTCCCGACGACCTCCTGAACCGAATAGACCGCCGGGTGAACCCCGGCACCCCCGACGAGCCGTACCCCGCCGTGGACACCGCCGCCGACGACGTCGCCCTCATCGCGTTCACGTCCGGCACCACCGGCCGCCCCAAGGGCTGTATGCACTTCCACCGCGACGTCCTGGCGATAGCGGACACCTTCTCCGAGCACGTCCTGAAACCGCACGCCGACGACGTCTTCGCCGGCAGTCCCCCGCTCGGCTTCACCTTCGGACTCGGCGGCCTGGTCGTCTTCCCGATGCGCGCGGGCGCCAGCGCCCTGCTGCTCGAACAGGCGGGCCCCAAGCAGTTGCTGCCCGCGATCGCCGAGCACCGGGTGTCGGTGCTGTTCACCGCGCCGACCGCGTACCGCGCGATGCTGGAGGAGCTGGACTCGTACGACATCTCCTCGCTCAGGCGCTGTGTGTCCGCGGGCGAGAACCTGCCCGCCGCCACCTGGCAGTCCTGGCACGAGCGCACCGGCCTGCGCCTCATCAACGGCATAGGCGCCACCGAACTGCTGCACATCTTCATCTCCGCGGCCGACGACGACATCCGTCCGGGGACCACGGGCGTTCCCGTACCGGGGTGGCACGCGCGCGTGCAGGACGAGAACGGCGAACCGGTGCCCGACGGCGAGCCCGGCCTGCTCGCCGTGCGCGGACCGGTCGGCTGCCGCTATCTCGCCGACCCACGGCAGTCGGAGTACGTACGTGACGGCTGGAACATCACCGGCGACACATATGTCCGTGACGCCGACGGCTACTTCCGCTATGTCGCACGTGCGGACGACATGATCATTTCCGCCGGGTACAACATCGCCGGCCCGGAAGTCGAGGACGCGCTCCTGCGTCACCCGGACGTGGTGGAGACGGCGGTTGTCGGCCTGCCCGACGAGACACGCGGCCAGGTCGTGGTGGCGTACGCGGTACTGCGGGCCGGAGCGCGACAGGACCCCGAGGCGCTGCGCACCTTCGTCAAGTCCGAGCTGGCGCCGTACAAATGCCCGCGCCGGATCGTCTTCATGGAAGCGCTGCCGCGTACGGCGACGGGGAAGCTTCAGCGCTACCGATTGCGTACAGGCGTCAACCCGGGCCATACGGAAAGCAGTTCCGCCGGCACGGAAAGCGATCTCCGGTCCACGCAAGGTGACCTGGCATGACGCCGACGACCTAGAATGATCAACGTGTCCGAGCAGCACACTCCCCGGTCCCTCATCGTCACCTTCTACGGCGCGTACGGCCGCTTCGCCGCCGGTCCCGTGCCGGTCGCCGAGCTGATCCGGCTGCTGGCCGCGGTCGGCGTGGACGCGCCCTCCGTACGGTCGTCCGTGTCCCGGCTCAAACGCCGCGGGCTGCTCCTGTCGGCGCGCACGGCGACGGGTGCGGCCGGGTACGAACTGTCGCCGGACGCAAGGCAGTTGCTCGACGACGGCGATCGGCGGGTCTACGCGGCGGCGCCCCCGGAGGACGACGACTGGGTGCTCGCGGTGTTCTCCGTGCCGGAGTCCGAGCGGCAGAAGCGGCATGTGCTGCGCTCCCGGCTCGTGGGCCTCGGCTTCGGAACGGCCGCCCCCGGGGTGTGGCTCGCGCCGGCCCGCCTCCACGAAGAGACCCGTCATACGTTGGAACGGCTGCGTCTCGACGCGTACGTGGAGCTGTTCCGCGGTGCGCATCTGGGCTTCACGGCGACGGCCGAGGCGGTCGCGCGCTGGTGGGACCTGGCCGGGATCGCCAAGCAGCACGAGGAGTTTCTGGACCGCCACGCGCGCGTGCTGCACGACTGGGAGGCGCGGACGGACACTCCGCCTCAGGAGGCGTACCGGGACTATCTGCTGGCCTTGGACTCCTGGCGCCACCTCCCCTATGCCGATCCCGGACTGCCGCCCGCGCTGCTGCCGCCGGACTGGCCGGGGGCCCGCTCGGCGGCCGTCTTCCGGGCACTGCACGAGCGGTTGCGGGATGCGGGCGCCGCATTTGCGTGGGGGTCCCCCCGCTCGAGCGAAGCCGAGAATGGGGGAGCCCCGACAGGGTTGCCCGGAATCTGAACAAAACCTAGGACGACGTGAGTTGCCTCACATTTAGGTCAGTGCGAGCAACGCTCAGACCGCTCCTAGCCTCTTCTCATAATCCTTACCTAGGCTTGCGACGCATGAGTCTGATGCGCAATCTGAACCGGGCGCTCACCGCCACCACCGGCCTCCAGGTGCACAGGGCCCCCAACGCCCCCGCCGCGCCCAAGCAGCCGAAGGCCGCACCGGCGAAATCCGCCAAGCGGCCCACGCCGGTGTACCGACGCCCCGCGGCCGAGGACCTGACGACGGACCGACTGCTGCGGCAGCCGGTCTTCATCATGTCGCCCGTGCGCTCCGGTTCGACCCTGCTGCGCATGCTCCTGAACGCGCACTCGCGGCTGCACTCCCCGCACGAGACGCACATCCGCCGGCTCGAGGTCGACTACGGCAGCAAGCTGTCGCAGCGCGCCATGAGCGCCCTCGACCTGGAGCGCGGCGACCTGGAGCATCTGCTGTGGGACCGGGTGCTCCATCGCGAACTGGTCAAATCGGGCAAGGACTTCCTGGTCGAGAAGACGCCGAGCAACGCGTTCGTCTATCAGCGCATCCAGGACTGCTGGCCCGACGCCCGCTTTGTCTTCCTGCTCCGCCACCCGGTGTCCATCGCCCGGTCCTGGCACGAGGGCGACCCCGAAAAGCGCACCTACGACGAGGCGGCGGCCGACGCACTGCGTTACATGAAGGCCGTGGAGAAGGCCCGTAAGGGCATCACCGGCGGCCACACCGTGCGATACGAGGACATCACCGCGGACCCCGAGAAGGAGATGCGGAGCCTGTGCGAGTTCCTCGAGGTCGAGTTCGAGCCGTCGATGCTCGACTACGGCAAGAAGGACGACTCGCAGGTGGTCAAGGGGCTCGGCGACTGGCGCGACAAGATCAAGTCCGGTCAGGTGCAGGCCGGTCGTGCGCTGCCGAAGGACGACGAGGTCCCCGAGCTGCTGCGCCCGATGTGTATGTCCTGGGGTTATGTGTCATGAGACCGCACGCCGAGGTTGAAGAGGTCTGGCCGCGCGACGGCCGTGTCCGCCTCGTGGGCCGCATCCACGGCCGGGCCGCCGGGGGCACCGACGGTTGGCGGATGGTGCTCGTGCTGCGCGGGACCGACCGGCGGCTGCGGTACCCCGCGCGCGTGAAGGGCGATCGCTTCGAGAGCGAGCTGCCCGTCTCCGACCTCGCTGACCGTGACGCGGAAGCCGACGGAGAGGTTGAGGAGTGGGACATCCATCTCACCGACGGCGAGGCGGAGTTGCGCGTCGGGCGTCAGCTCGACGACATCCGCGGCAAGAAGAAGATCATGGTGTTCCCGGAGCAGCGGCTGAGCGGCTGGAGTGTCCGTCCGTACTACACGGTCAAGGACAACCTGTCGCTGGAGTGCCGTCTGGAATGCCGTTCGGAAGAGGCGATATGACAGTCCGGAATCAGGCGCCGCGACTTACGACGCATGAGGCCCCAAAGCGCCCGAAGGTCCGCTATCTGCTCTTGCACGCGTACGGCCGCGGCGGCACGATCCGCACCGTGATGAACCAGGCCAACTCCCTTGTGCGGGCGGGCTGGGACGTCGAGCTGGTGAGTGCGCTGCGCCGCCGCAAGGACATCCAGTTCCCGCTCGATCCGCGGGTGACGGTCTCCACGGTCGTCGACCTGCGGGAGGGCGAGTACACCCCGCCGTCCTCTCTCGCCGGCCGCTGGCACGACTGGCGCCGGGGCAGGCTGCTCGAGCGGCCCGGAAGGCACATCCCCGCGGGCGAGTTCGGCTACCGGTACTTCAACCGGTACGTCGAGGAGCAGCTCATCGCGTACCTGTCCACACTGCGGGACGGCGTCCTGGTGACCACGCGGCCCGCGCTCAACTTCCTGGCCGCGCAGCACGCGACGGGCGGCGTGGTCCGTGTGGCGCAGGAGCACATGAACCACGGCACGCACAAACGTGATGTGCAACAGCGCATCCGGGAGACCTATCCGAGCTTCGACGCAGTCGCCGTCCTGACCGAACGGGACCGCCAGGAGTACGAGCAACTGCTGCCCGGCACCAGGGTCGTACGCATCCCCAACGCCGTGCACTCGCTCGACCAGGTCCCCTCCGACCATCACGCGAAGATCGCCGTGGCGGCCGGGCGGCTCTTCCCGCAGAAGGGCTTCGACATGCTCATCGAGGCGTGGTCGAAGCTCGTCGAGACGTACCCCGAATGGCAGTTGAGGATCTACGGCAGCGGTGAGAAGAAGGCCGAGCTGCGGGCCCTCATCGAGGAGCATCACCTCTACAACCATGTGTTCCTGATGGGCCACACCGACCGGCTGGACGACGAACTCGCCAAGGCCTCGTTCTACGTGCTCAGTTCACGCTTCGAGGGCCTGCCCATGGTGATGATCGAGGCGATGAGCCACGCGCTGCCCGTGGTGAGCTTCGACTGCCCGACCGGGCCCTCCGATGTGCTGACGCACGGAGTGGACGGGCTGCTGGTTCCGCCGGAGGACCCGGACGCGCTCGCCCAGGCCATGGCCAAGCTGATGGCCGACGAGTCGCTGCGTTCGGAGATGGGCGTCGCGGCCGTGCTGACGGCCGCCTCGTACGGCCCGGACGCCGTACACCCGCGCTGGGAAGCCCTGTTCACCGAACTCCACGAACAACGGCTCGGCACCGCCGACGCCGCGAAAGGACTGCGCGTATGACCCACACGGCAAAGGCTCAGGGAGCCACGATCTGGCTCACCGGGCTGCCGAGCGCGGGCAAGACCACGATCGCCCGCATTCTCGCCGGCCGGCTGCGCTCCGAGAACCACCGCGTGGAGGTGCTCGACGGCGACGAGATCCGCCGCTTCCTCTCCGCGGGCCTCGGCTTCTCCCGCGAGGACCGCAACACCAACGTGCAGCGCATCGGCCTGGTCGCCGAAGTCCTCGCACGCAACGGCGTGCTGGCGGTGGTGCCGGTCATCGCGCCGTACGCCGACAGCCGCGAGGCGGTGCGCAAGCGGCACGAGGCGAGCGGGACGCCGTACATCGAGGTGCATGTCGCCACTCCGGTCGAGGTGTGCGCCGAACGCGACGTCAAGGGGCTGTACGCCCGTCAGGCCGCGGGTCAGCTGACCGGGCTCACCGGCGTCGACGACCCGTACGAGCCGCCGCTGGACCCGGCCATCGCGCTGAAGACCCACGGGGAGACGCCCGAGGAGTCGGCGGACGCGGTGTACGCGGTGCTGGCGGAGAGGGGGCTCGTATGACCTCCGTGAGCGCCGAGCGTGCGTACACGCTCTCCCATCTGGACGCCCTGGAGTCGGAGGGTGTGCACATCTTCCGTGAGGTGGCGGGTGAGTTCGAGCGGCCGGTGATTCTTTTCTCCGGCGGCAAGGACTCGATCGTCAT
>NZ_JBICUR010000018.1:0-225506 GCF_043198355.1 Streptomyces sp. NPDC048825 | reverse complement strand
ATGACGATCGAGTCCTTGCCGCCGGAGAAAAGAATCACCGGCCGCTCGAACTCACCCGCCACCTCACGGAAGATGTGCACACCCTCCGACTCCAGAGCGTCCAGATGGGAGAGCGCGTACGGGCTGTCCGTCTCCTCAGGAACAGTGGCGACGGTCGTCATGCGAGACCCCTTTCGGTGAGCAGCGCGTGAACCGCTGCCGCGGACTCCGGCACGGTCTGGGTGTGCGACTCGATGCGCAGATCGGGCGACTCGGGCTCCTCGTACGGGTCGTCGACCCCGGTGAGTCCGGAGATCTCGCCCGCCGCCTGCTTGGCGTACAGCCCCTTCACATCGCGCTCGGAGCACACCTCGACCGGAGTGGCGACATGCACCTCGAGGTACGCGGTGCCGCCGGCCATGTGGCGCTTGCGCACCGCCTCACGGCTGTCCGCGTACGGCGCGATCACCGGAACGAGCGTCTTGACGCCGTTACGGGACAACAGGTCGGCGAGGTAGCCGATGCGCTGCACGTTCGTGTGCCGGTCCTCGCGGCTGAAGCCGAGGCCCGCCGTCAGGAACGTACGGATCTCGTCGCCGTCGAGCACCTCGACGCGGTGGCCCTCCGCACGCAGCCGGTCGGCCAGCTCGTACGCGATCGTGGTCTTGCCGGCGCTCGGCAGACCCGTGAGCCAGATCGTGGCTCCGGTCACTTGGTTCTCCTGGTTCCTCGGCATCGTCGAAGGCACAGTCATGGTCAGTCGTGCAGCCCGCACTCGGTCTTGGCGCGGCCCGCCCAGCGGCCGGCGCGCGAGTCCTCGCCCTCGAGTACGCGGCGGGTGCAGGGGGCGCAGCCCACGGAGGGGTAACCGTCCATGAGGAGCGGGTTGGTGAGGACGCCGTGCTCGGTGACGTACGCGTCCACGTCGTCCTGCGTCCAGCGGGCGATCGGCGAGATCTTGACCTTGCGGCGCTTCTCGTCCCATCCGACGACCGGGGTGTTCGCCCGGGTCGGGGACTCGTCGCGGCGCAGGCCCGTGGCCCATGCGGTGTACTTCGTCAGCCCCTCTTCCAGGGGCTTGATCTTGCGCATGGCGCAGCACAGGTCGGGGTTGCGGTCGTGCAGCTTCGGCCCGTACTCGGCGTCCTGCTCGGCCACGGTCTGCCGCGGGGTGAGCGTGATGACGTTGACGTCCATCACGGCCTCGACCGCGTCGCGGGTGCCGATGGTCTCGGGGAAGTGGTAGCCGGTGTCGAGGAACACGACGTCCACGCCGGGCATGGCGCGGGCGGCGAGATGGGCGACGACCGCGTCCTCCATGGAGGAGGTCACGCAGAACTTCTTGCCGAAGGTCCTGGCGGCCCACTGAAGGATCTCGAGCGCGGACGCGTCCTCGAGGTCACGGCCCGCCTGCTCGGCGAGCGCCTTCAGTTCCGCATCCGGATCCGTCTCGATATCAGACTCTGCCTGAACCGTCGTCATATCTGTTCCCCTCCACCGTCAGTGCGCTGAAGCCCCCGGGACAGCAGCCCGAGGAACTTCAACTGGAAGGCTCGATTGCACGCTCCGCATTCCCACGCGCCATGTCCCTGCTCGCTCGGACGCAGGTCCTCGTCGCCGCAGTAAGGGCAGTAGAACGGCGCGGCTCGTTCGCTCACCGCTGCTGCCCTCCGTCCGCGTCCATGCGTACGCGGCCCACGAGAGCGCCGATCACGGCGCCCGCGCCGGCGCACAGGAGGGCGCTCATGGCCACGACCACGAGGAGGCTCACGACAACGCCTCCTCAGAGGCGCGAGCCGCCCATGTGGCGAACCTCTCGCCCTCCTCGCGCTCCGCCTCGAAGCGCTTGAGGACCCGCTCGACGTAGTCCGGCAGCTCCTCCGAAGTGACCTTCAGGCCACGGACCTTGCGGCCGAAGCCGGCCTCCAGGCCGAGCGCGCCGCCGAGGTGCACCTGGAAGCCCTCGACCTGGTTGCCCTCGTCGTCCAGGACCAACTGGCCCTTGAGACCGATGTCCGCGACCTGGATACGGGCGCAGGCGTTCGGGCAGCCGTTGATGTTGATGGTGATCGGCTCGTCGAACTCGGGGATGCGGCGCTCGAGTTCATCGATCAGCGAGGCCCCGCGCGCCTTGGTCTCGACGATCGCGAGCTTGCAGTACTCGATGCCGGTGCAGGCCATCGTGCCGCGCCGGAACGGCGACGGCTTGGTGGTGAGGTCGAGCGCCTCCAGGCCCTCGACGAGCGAGGCGACCTTCGACTCCTCCACATCGAGCACGATCATCTTCTGCTCGACGGTCGTACTCAGCCGGCCCGAGCCGTGTGCCTCGGCCAGCTCGGAGATCTTCGTGAGGGTCGTGCCGTCCACCCGGCCCACGCGCGGTGCGAAACCGACGTAGAAGCGGCCGTCCTTCTGCCGGTGCACCCCGACGTGGTCGCGCCAGCGCTCCACGGGCTGGTCGGGCGCCGGGCCGTCGACGAGCTTGCGCTTCAGGTACTCGTCCTCGAGGACCTGACGGAACTTCTCCACGCCCCAGTCGGCGACAAGGAACTTCAGGCGGGCGCGCGTACGAAGGCGCCGGTAGCCGTAGTCGCGGAAGATCGAGATGACGCCCTCGTACACATCCGCGACCTCGTCCAGCGGCACCCAAGTGCCAAGCCGCTGGCCGATCTTGGGGTTGGTGGACAGGCCGCCGCCGACCCAGAGGTCGAAGCCGGGGCCGTGCTCCGGGTGGTTCACACCGACGAAGGCGACGTCGTTGATCTCGTGCGCCACGTCGAGGAGCGGGGAGCCGGAGATCGCGGACTTGAACTTGCGGGGCAGGTTCGAGAAGTCCTTGTTGCCGATGATCCGGCGGTGGATCTCGTCGATGGCGGAGGTGCCGTCGATGATCTCGTCCTCGGCGATCCCGGCGACCGGCGAGCCGAGGATCACGCGGGGCGTGTCACCGCAGGCCTCGGTCGTGGACAGCCCGACGGCTTCCAGGCGGTCCCAGATCTCCGGGACGTCCTCGATACGGATCCAGTGGTACTGGACGTTCTGCCGGTCCGTGAGGTCGGCGGTGCCGCGCGCGAACTCCTGCGAGATCTCGCCGATCACCCGCAGCTGCTCGGTGGTGAGCCGACCGCCGTCGATCCGCACCCGCAGCATGAAGTACTTGTCGTCCAGCTCCTCCGGCTCCAGGATCGCGGTCTTGCCGCCGTCGATCCCGGGCTTGCGCTGGGTGTAGAGGCCCCACCAGCGCATCCGGCCACGCAGGTCGTTGGGGTCGATCGAGTCGAAGCCCCGCTTGGAGTAGATCGTCTCAATGCGTGTCCGTACATTGAGACCGTCGTCGTCCTTCTTGAACTGTTCGTTGCCGTTGAGCGGGGTGAAGTGACCCACGGCCCACTGGCCCTCGCCACGGTGACGGCTCACCTTGCGGCGGGGCGCGGCGGCAGCAGGCTTCTGTGGGGTGGCGGCCATGGTTACGTCCTTCGGGACAGACGGGGAAAGCGACTCGGAACCTGCGCATGGGGGCGCATGTGGGCATACGCGCGCGTCATTGCGCAAGGCGAGGCAAGGGGGAGAGGTGCGGCGGCGGTGCTGCCCGGGACCGGAAGGCCCTGTCGGATGCAGCTGCTCAGCTCGCCGGACAGATGGCGCTGGACATGCGGCCGAGGTCGACGTGGCGCCGACTCACCAAGGCAATTCCAGTTCCAGACATGACGGAAGCGTGTCATGGCGATCTGGACAGAGTCCAGCTTCGTCCGCGATGCGGACACCCTTGTCCCGTATCATGAGACAAGGGTGTTGTTGGTCACAAGCCCTGCCACGGGGCTTGTGTTTCCCGGTCTGACCAGGTCAGACGGCCGACGCCCCGGGCCAGGGACCGGCGGAGGCGATGTCCGGCTCCTCGGCCACCTTCGTGTCGAAGAGCTTGAAGCCGCGCCGCAGGTAGTTGTCCATCGCATGGTCCCCGTCCTTGCTGCATGTATGCAGCCAGACCCGTTTCGTCGGAGGCCTGCCCGGCCAGCGCTCGGCCAGGTCCCAGGCGCGCGCGGCCCCGTACGACAGGAGATGCCCGCCGATCCGCCGGCCCCGGAAGGCCGGGATCAGCCCGAAGTAGACGATCTCCGCGACGCCTTCCGCCTGCGCCTCCAGTTGTACGTATCCCGCGGGCGTCCCGCGCTCGTACGCGACCCAGGTCTCGACCCCCGGCCGCTCCAGGTCCTCCTGCCACTGGGCGTACGTCCAGCCCAGCCGGTCGGTCCAGCGGATGTCGCCGCCGACCGAGGTGTACAGGAAGCGGCTGAACTCGGGCGAGGGCACCTCGGAGCGGACGATCCGGACGTCGCCGGCCGGCTCGGCCGCGGGCAGCAGGTCGGCCGGAGAGGTCTGCTCCAGCGACCATGTGGTGACAGCGATGCTCATGCGGGTCAGCGATACCACGAAGGCGAGCCCGGCTTCAAAAAACGGCTCACTCCAACGAGCGGTCCACCGAGGACAGCGGAACCGCGTACAACACGCGTTCGGACACGGTGCCCGGCTGCCACGCGGTGGCCCGGTCCGCAGCCCGCTCCGGAAGCTCGTTCGCCCGGCCCGACGCGGTCGCCGCCCGCCCGGTCAGCGTCCACAGCTCGCCGGTCTCCTGCCAGTACGACATCGCCTCCGTGTCCCGCCCCCAGCAGGCGTACGACTCCTCGGCGCCGCACTTCGCGGCCTTGGCGGCGCTCTCGTTCTGCCGCCACAGCGTGCCGTGCTCGCCGCGCGCGTCCGGTGCGTGCCCGGTGTACCAGTTCGGCTCGCTCGCGCCGTTCGGCCGGTGCGAGAGGACCCCTTGCAGGCCGACGGCGTCGGTCTCGTACGCCTCGTCGGCGCGGACGCGTCCCCCGGCGTCGGTGGCGAGCAGGCCCGTGCGGTCGCCCGCGCTGCTGTAGTCGTAACGCCACACGCGCCCCGGCTCGCCGCTGTCCGGGCGGAACCACTCGTTGGCGACCAGGCTGTCCGGCGTGGAGGTGCGATCCAGGGAGACCGAGGCGAAGCAGGGGACGCGGTCGTTCGTGGTGGCGTCGCAGGCGCCGCCGGTGAGGCTGTACGAGCCCATGGCCGGCATCACATACCGGTAGCCGTGCGCCGACCAGCCGTCCTTCACCCTGCCGACGGCGCCGCTGACGACGTCGGCGCGCAGGATGCGGTTCATGTCGAAGACGAACAGGGCGTCGTTGCCGGCGGCGCCGTTCCGGGCGGTGACGATCAGCTTGTCCTGGTACCAGACCATGCCGCCGATACGGGAGCGGACGGCCTCGAAGTTCTTGCCGCCGTCCAGCGGGGCCACCAGCAGGACCCAGCGGTACTTCAGGTTCCCCGGGTCGTTCGCGTCGATGAAGGCGACCCGGGCGAGGCCCTGGTCCTCCTCCTGCGCGCCCGCCCCCTGACCGTCGTGCGTCCAGCCGGAGAGGATCACACGGTTGGAACCCCACCTGCCGTCCTCGTCGGAGTCCCCGGAGGTGGTCACCGACTGGGGCTGCCACTTCTGGGTCCGGGCGTCGCTGTCCGCCCAGCAGTACGCGCGTGTGGCGGCCGGCTCGACGGGCAGCGCGGCCTCCTCCGAGGCGCCGCAGTCCGCCCTGTTGCGCATCGTGTGGTTGGCGTTCTTCAGGACGCCGTCCACGCCGACGTTCCCGCCCATCCCGCTCGCGAGGGTGTCGAGGGTGTCCTGGCCGACGAGGTTCTCGTGCAGCTCGAGCTTGTCGGTCTCGGACGAGGAGCTGAGCGCGGTGAGGGCGCCCGGGTTGTCGCTGCTCGCGGCCTGTGACGTGCTGATGAGGCCCGCGGCGACGGTGAGGGCGAGAGCGGTCCCGGCCAGGCTCGCGCGCAGCGCGCGCCCCTTCTTGCGGCGGCGGTGCTTGCCTCGATACGCCATGGTTCCTCCCGCGTCGTCGGCCAACTGCCCTTCCCGATCAGTGCGTTGAACACGGGCGCGACAGTGTGGGGGGCCGTGGGAGGGATGGTACGTCAGGTGTCGCCGGGCCTGGGCGAATACGCCGGAATAGGTGGTACGAGAGGGAGGCGCCGGTTCGACGCCGCGCCCCCCTTGTGTCGTACGCCTGCCTACGCCCCGACTAGGAGACGGGCCGCGCCCGCTCCACCACCGAGGCCAGGTCCAGGCTGTGCGGCAGCGTCCCGAACGCCGCCCCCCAGTCCCCGCCGAGACGCGACCCACAGAACGCGTCGGCGACCTCCGCAGGCGCGTACTGGACGAGCAGCGCGCCCTGGAGCACCAGCGCGATCCGCTCGGCCAGGCGCCGGGCGCGGCCCTCGATGCCGTCCAGGTCGGCGAGTTCGGCCAGCAGGTTCTTGATCGCCCCGTCCAGCCGGTGGTCGGCACCACGGGCCCGGCCGATCTCCTCCAGGTAGGCGTTCAGGGCGTGCGGCTCGCGCTGCATGGCCCGCAGGATGTCCAGCGCCTGGACGTTGCCCGCGCCCTCCCAGATGGAGTTGAGCGGCGACTCGCGCAGCAGCCGCGGCATCCCGGACTCCTCCACGTACCCGTTGCCGCCCAGGCACTCCGACGCCTCGACGACGAGCGGTGTGCAGCGCTTGGTCACCCAGTACTTCGCGGCCGGCACGGCGATCCGCAGGAACGCCCGCTCCTGCTCGCTCCCGTCGTCGTACGCGGCGGCCAGCCGCAGCGACAGCGTCGTCGCGGCCTCGGACTCCAGGGCGAGATCGGCCAGTACGTTGCGCATCAGCGGCTTGTCGATCAGCTTGCCGCCGAAGGCCTCACGGTAGGTGCTGTGGTGCACGGCCTGTGCGACCGCCTGCCGCATCAGCGAGGCGGCACCGAGCGCGCAGTCCAGCCGGGTCACCGCGACCATCTCGATGATCGTGCGCACCCCGCGCCCCTCGTCCCCGACCCGGCGCGCCCAGGTCCCGTCGAACTCGATCTCGCTCGACGCGTTCGACCGGTTGCCCAGCTTGTCCTTCAGCCGCTGGATCAGGAACACATTGCGCGTGCCGTCTTCCAGCACCCGCGGCACCAGGAAGCACGTGAGCCCGCCGGGCGCCTGCGCCAGCACCAGAAAGCCGTCCGACATCGGCGCCGAGCAGAACCATTTGTGGCCCGTCAGCTCGTACGTCCCGTCCTCGGCGAGCGGACGCGCCACCGTCGTGTTCGCCCGTACGTCGCTGCCGCCCTGCTTCTCCGTCATGCCCATGCCGAAGAGAACGCCCGCCTTCTGCGAGGCGGGCCGCAGCCCTTGGTCGTAGACGGTGGAGGTGAGCCGCGGCTCCCACTCGGCCGCGAGCTCCGGGTCCGTGCGCAGCGCGGGCACCGCCGCGTGCGTCATCGACATCGGGCAGCCGTTGCCCGCCTCGACCTGCGTCCAGACCAGGAACCCGGCCGCCCGCCGCAGATGCCCGCCCGGCCGCGTCCACGCCGCCGTCAGGCCCGCCGAGACGCCCTTGCCCAGCAGCCGGTGCCAGGACGGATGGAAGTCGACCTCGTCGATCCGGTGACCGTAACGGTCATGCGTACGCAGCCTCGGCGGATTCTCGTTCGCCAGCACCCCCCACTCCTGGACCTGCACGGAACCGGCCGTGCGCCCCAGCCGCGACAGCTCCTCGCGCGCCTCGGCGAGGAGCCCCGGATCGAGATGCCGCTCGACCGCTTCCGTCAGCACCCGGTCGGCGCCGAAGACGTCATAGCCGACAAGGGGCGGAACCTGATTGGTCACTGCGTGGGTGCCGGTTGCCATGTGAGGAAACTACCCCCGGGTAGGGCAGCCGTCACGTTCGAGTGCGGAGGGTGAGGGACGCACGTCGGGGCAGATACGGTTAGGAGCGTGCAGCCAGCAAGTGAAACACCAGAGAGCCCACCCGGCAGGCTTCACCGGGCCCGTGCTCTCTACCGGAATGTCTCCAAGCGGAGAACCGCCTGGCTGCTGGTCAAGGACACTGTCAACTCCTGCATCGAGTACCGGATCCTGGGCCTCGCCGCGGAGGCCGCGTTCTTCACGCTGCTGTCCGTGCCGCCGCTGCTGCTGAGCATGCTGGGGCTGCTCGGCTACGTGGACTCCTGGACCGGCGCCGACACCATCGCCAGCGTCGAGACCAACCTGCTGGAGGCCTCGCGCACGATCCTCACGGACAAGGGCGTCTCGGAGATCGCCCAGCCGATCCTCCACGACGTGATGAAGGGCGGCAGACCCGACGTCATCTCCCTCGGTTTCCTCTTCGCCCTCTGGTCGGGCTCGCGCGCCGTGAACGTCTTCATCGACACCATCACCGTCATGTACGGCCTCGACGGGGTCCGCGGCATCGTCAAGACCCGGCTGATGGCGTTCCTGCTGTTCCTCGTGGCGCTGCTGATCGGTTCTGTGGCGCTGCCGCTGATGGTCGCGGGCCCGGACGCCGTGGTGAACCTCGTGTCGTGGTCGACGACCGTCGTGCAGATCCTGTATTGGCCCGTCGTCATCGTCCTGTCCATCATCTTCCTGACGACGCTCTACCACGTGTCCGTGCCGGTGCGCTCCCCATGGATCGAGGACGTGCCCGGCGCCCTGGTCGCGCTCGGCATGTGGGTGCTTGGCAGCTTCCTGCTGCGGATCTACCTGACCAACACCGTCGAAGGGCCCACGATCTACGGATCCTTGGCCGCCCCCGTCGCCGTACTGCTGTGGATCGGTGTCTCCGCCTTCGCCGTACTCGTCGGAGCGGCCGTCAACGCGGCCATCGACCGGGTCTGGCCGGCCGCCGCCACGGCCGCCGCCCGCGCCGTCAACGAGCAGCTGCGCGCCGCGCAGGCCGCCGACTTCGTGGCCCGCGCGGCGGCAGCCCGCGCCGCCGCCGACCCCGACGACCCGGACATGCCCTCCGAGTTCCCGGAGCGCTGGTCCCGCTTCCTCCCCCCGGAGGACGTGACGTCACGGCTTCGGACGACCGCGAAGAGCTCCCCGAAGAACGGGGACGAGCCGCCCACGCAGGACTGACCGCCGGCGCCGGAACGGGGCTAGACCTTCCACACGCCCTGCGCCGCGTGCTCCCGCGCGAAGTCCGTGAAGTCGCGCGGAGCGCGGCCCAGCACCTGCTCGACCCCGTCGGTGGTCTGCGCATTGCTGCCGTCGAGCAGCGCCTCGAAGACCTCCTGCAGGGACGCGACCTCCTCGGCCGGCAGCCCGAAGTCGCTCAGCATGGCGCCGTACTCCTTGACCGGCACCGGCACATAGCGGATCTCCCGGCCCGCCGCCGCGGAGATCTCCGCCAGGGCGTCACGGAAGGACAGCAGCCGCGCCCCGGTGATCTCCAGGGTCCGCCCCACGTACGAGGAGTCGGTGAGCGCCTTCACCACCACGTCCGCGATGTCCCGCGCGTCGATGAACGGCACCGGCACCTCGCCCGCCGGGAACACGAACTCACCGCCGCGCACCCCCTCCAGCAGCAGACCCTCACTGAAGTTCTGCATGAACCAGTCCGCCTGCACCACCGTCCACTCGGCACCCGACTCGCGCACCGCCCGCTCGGCCGGCTCCGCCTGCGCCTCACCGCGCGCCGACAGCAGCACCAGCCGCCGTACGCCGAGCTCCAGCGCCCGCCGCGCGAGGGCACCGATGCTCTCGGCGGCGCCCGGCGCACCGATGTCCCCCGGATACGCCACATAGGCCGCGTCGGCGCCACGCAGCGCCTCGTCCCATGTGGAGGAGTCGGCCCAGTCGAAGCGCACCGCGCCACCGCGCGATGCGGCCCGTACGTCGAATCCCGCCGCCTGCGCCGCCTGAGCCACCCTGCGCCCCGTCCTGCCCGAGGCTCCCGTCACCAACAGCGTCTCGTTCCGCGTGTTCTCTGTCATGAAATCCAGTGAACTGCCCTGCGCGGAAAGGGAACATCGCTGAAGCTCTCGTTCCTATAAGCGCGCGTCTACTCTGAGGTCATGGACGTACTCGCAGGCCTTCTGGAGGGTCCACGCGCGCGTGGCGCCTTCATGATCCGAGCGTGTTTCGATCCACCCTGGTGCGTACGTGTCGAAGACCGTGCCCCGCTCACAGTGATGCTCGTGGTCCGCGGTGACGCCTGGATCACCCCGGACGAGGGAGAGGGGCTGTTCCTGCGGGCCGGCGACCTCGCCATCGCGCGCGGCCCGGACCCGTACACCTGCGCCGACGACCCTTCCACCCCGCCGCAGGCGCTGATCGGGCCGGGCGCCGAGTGCTTCTATCCCGACGGCCGTTCCCTGAACGGGGTCATGGACCTCGGAGTCCGCACCTGGGGCGACCGGCTCGACGGCTCCACGGTCGTGCTGATCGGGACGTACACCATGCAGGGCGAGATCAACGGCCGGCTGCTCGACGCCCTGCCACCGCTGCTCCGCCTGACCTCCGAAGAATGGGCCTGCCCGCTCACCCCGCTCCTCACCGAGGAGATCGTGCGCGACGAGCCCGGCCAGGAGGTCGTCCTCGACCGGCTGCTCGACCTGCTGGTCATCGCAGCGCTACGGGTCTGGTTCTCCCGCCCGGAAGCCGAGGCGCCCGCCTGGTACCAGGCTCTCGCGGACCCCGTCGTGGGCCGGGTGCTCAGGCTCCTCCAGGACGACCCTGCGCACCCCTGGACGGTCGCCTCGCTCGCCGCGAAGGCGGGCGTCTCCCGGGCCGCGCTCGCCCGCCGCTTCAGCGAACTCGTGGGCGAGCCCCCGATGACGTATCTGACCGGCTGGCGCCTCGCCCTCGCCGCGGACCGGCTGCGCGACACCGACGAAACCATCGGCGCGATCGCCCGCCAGGTCGGCTACGGCAGCGCGTTCGCCCTGTCCAGCGCCTTCAAGCGGGTGTACGGGGTCAGCCCGCAGGAGCGCCGGACCCGAACCGCGTAACCTGACGTACGTGTACGCGGAGCGGCCCTCCCGGCTGACGGACGCCGTCGTCTGGACGAACACCCCGTCCGGCACCGGCGCCGGGCCCGTCCTGCCCGACGGCTGCATGGACTTGCTGTGGAACGAGGGACGACTGCTGGTCGCCGGACCCGACACACACGCATACGTCACCGAGGACACGCCGCGCTCCTGGGCGGGCGTCCGCTTCTACCCCGGCACCGCGCCCACACTCCTGGGCGTGCCCGCGCACGAACTACGCGACCGGCGCGTGGAGTTGGCCGACCTCCGGCCGCTGTCCGAGGTACGGCGCCTGGCCGCGCAGGTGAACGCGGCCGACGACCCGGCGAGCGGCCTCGAAGAGGTGGCGCTGCGGTGGGCGTCCGGCACCGCACCCCCCGACCCGCTGCTGAGAGAGGTCGTGGCCGCCCTCCACGCGGGCCGCCCCGTCGCCGCGACCGCCGACGAACTCGGCGTCGGCGCCCGCCAGTTGCACCGCCGCTCACTGACCGCCTTCGGCTACGGCCCGAAGACCCTCGCCCGCGTACTACGGCTGCAGCGCGCCCTCGCCCTGGCCCGCGCCGGGGTGCCCTACGCGGACACGGCGGCGCGGACCGGGTTCGCCGATCAGGCCCATCTGGCCCGGGACGTACGGGAGTTGGCGGGCATGCCGTTGGGTGAGCTACTGGGACGCACCGGGTAGCGGCGCGAACAGGCCCACGTCGTTGCCGTCCGGGTCGAGCAGGCTCGCGTACCGCTGCCCCCATTCGGCGTCCCACGGTTTGAGCCCGCTGTCGTACCCGGCGCCGACCATCTCCTCGTACACGGAGTCGACCTCGGCCGGGCTCTCGCACAGCAGGGCCAGAGAGATGCGCCCGCCCCCGCTCGGCGGCTGCCACTCCGGCGCGAAAGAGCGGATGGTCTCCTCGCTGTCGAGCATCAAGCGCAGCCCGCCCGGCAGTGGGGCCTCGGCGTGCGGCTGCTTCTCGGAGCCCTCGGGGAAGGACAATCCGAGGCGGCGGTAGAAGGCTACTGAGGCGGCCATGTCGGAGGCCACCATGCCGATCGCATCGAATCGTGGAGTCATGCGGCCACCGTAGGCAGGCAGTTGGAGCGTGGTCTTGTAGGAATCGGACACGTCCGGGCCGATACCGTCGCCCTGTTCTTTACCGGCCGCTGTCCACGCGGCATGTACGACCTCGACGTGGGCCTGCATCGCTGGGTGATGCGGGTGGTGGCGTACGCGACGCTGCTGACGGATGTCCATCCGCCGTATCGGTTGGATCAGGGGGCGCGTGAACCGTAAGACTCCCGCCCGTCAGGAGCCGGGGTGTCCGGCGCGTCGCGCCCGGATTCGGGCCGGCAACGACCCGTGCCCGCACTGCTACCCGCCCCTCACGCCAAAGAGCTGTACAGGAACGGAACTTGAAGCCGCCCGGTTTCGTCGGCTCGCGAATTATGCGAGAGGTATTGACGCTGATCACCGGAACCCTAATTATCCAGTTGCTCGACACTTCGACCCTTGTTCGGCTTATCGAACGCTTCAGGGCCGCACCACCACCGGCGCCCGAACAGCCACTGACGGGGCAAACCGGAGCCGCTTGCTCAAGGATGACGAGGTCCTTATGCGAAGACGTAGTTTCAGCCTCAGACGCCCGTCCGCGGTGCTCGCAGCCGCGGTCGCGGCCTTGGCCGCGTTGGCGGCGCTGCTCGTCGCCGGCCCGGCTCAGGCGGCCACCACCAGCGACGTGCGCGGTGTTGATTCCGGCCGCTGTCTCGATGTGGAGGGCTTCAGCCAGACCGACGGCGCGAACGTGCACATCTGGGACTGCCACGGTGGAACCAACCAGCAGTGGACGTTGACGGACAGCAACCAGCTGACCGTGTACGGCAACAAGTGCCTGGATGTCCGGGGCGGCGCCACCACGTCCGGGAGCCCGGTGCAGATCTGGACGTGTACCGGCAGTGACAACCAGCAGTGGCGGGTGAACTCCGACGGCACGATCGTCGGCGTGCGGTCCGGGCTGTGCCTGGACGTCTCGGGCTGGGGTAAGACCAACGGCACGGCGGTGCAGATCTGGTCGTGCCACGGCGGCACCAACCAGAAGTGGACCGGCCTGTCCGGGGCGAGCAACACGTGTGCTCTTCCGTCGACATACCGGTGGACCTCGACCGGTCCGCTGGCGCAGCCCGCGAACGGGCAGGTCGCGCTGAAGGACTTCACCACCGTGAAGTACAACGGCAAGAACCTGGTCTACGCGACCACCTCCAACGGATCGTCGTGGGGCTCAACGATGTTCAGTCCCTTCACGAACTGGTCGGATATGGGGGCGGCCACCCAGACCGGGATGACCGATGCCGCGGTGGCGCCCGAACTGTTCTACTTCGCGCCCAAGAACGTCTGGGTGATGGTGTCCCAGTGGAGTCAGTGGCCGCTCTACTACCGCACGTCCAGCGACCCCACCAACCCCAACGGCTGGTCCGCCAAGCAGCCGCTGTTCACCGGCACCCTCCCCCAGAACCCCGATCCGAACCGGAAGGACGCCCCGATCGACCCGACCATGATCGCCGACGACCAGAACATGTACCTGTTCTTCGCCGCTGACAACGGCAGCATCTACCGGGCGAGCATGCCGATCGGGAACTTCCCCAGCAGCTTCGGCTCCTCGTTCACGACGGTCATGAGCGACACGGAGAAGAACCTGTTCGAGGCGCCGGAGGTCTACAAGGTCAAGGGCCAGAACCAGTACCTCATGCTCGTCGAGGCTCGGGGTGTGAACGAGCAGCGCTTCTTCCGCTCGTTCACGGCCTCCAGCCTGAACGGTTCGTGGACCCCGCAGGCCGCCACCGAAAGCAACCCCTTCGCCGGCAAGGCCAACAGCAATGCCACCTGGACCAACGACATCAGCCACGGTGACCTGGTCCGCGACAACCCCGACCAGACCATGACCGTCGACCCCTGCAACCTGCAGCTCCTCTACCAGGGCAGGAACCCCTCCTCGGACGGCACCGAGTACCTGACGCTGCCGTACCGGCCGGGCCTGCTCACCCTGCAGCGCTGACCCGCCTGATCCACGGTGATCGCGAGGGGGTGCGGTCCGCCGACGCGTAGACGAGCGGTCTACGGCGTGGGCGACTCCACCTGCTGACCGACACTCACCGCCTTGAGGAACCCCAGCCGCGCGTCGGCTGGGGTTCCTCTCTTTCGTGGAGGGCGATGACCAGTGACGACTTGGCGTTCGGCTTCCTGTCTTGCTGGTGACCACCCTTGCTCAGCAAATAGCGTCGGATGGCATGGCAGCAGCTCAGCTCGACCCCCGCGTCCTCGTCTACACCCGAACCACGGCCTACCGCCACGAGTCCATCCCGGACGGCATCGCGGCCGTACGCTCCCTCGGCGCCGCGCACGGCTTCACGGTGTACGCCACGGAGGACGCCGGGTTCTTCGACGCGCCCGTCGATCCGTACGCGGCCGTCGTCTTCCTCTCCACCAGCGGTGACGTCCTGACGTCCGCGGGACGTGAGCACCTCGCCGCGTACGTCGAGGCGGGCGGCGGCTTCGTCGGGGTGCATGCGGCCGCCTGCACCGAGTACGACTGGCCGTACTACGGCGAGCTGCTCGGCGCCCGGTTCGCCCGCCACCCCGACTATCAGCCGGGCAAGCTCCTCGTCGAGGACCGGGAGCATCCGGCGACCCAACGCCTGCCCGCCGCTTGGGAGTTCACGGACGAGTGGTACGACTTCCGGGCCAGTCCGCGCGATTCGGTACGCGTCCTCGCCTCCGCCGACGAATCCTCGTACGACGGAGGCGGGATGGGCGACGACCACCCGCTGGTGTGGTGCCGGGAGCAGGGGACCGGGCGCGTCTTCTACACCGCGCTCGGGCATGCTTCGGAGGCGTACGAGGACCCGGACTTCCGGGCGCATCTGCTCGGCGGCATCAGGTGGGCGGCGCGACTTCAGCCGTAGGCCGGCCTTACGCGGACCCCGGCACCGGCCCCGTACTCTCCCGCACCACCAGCCGTGTGGACAGCTCCGTCCGGGTGCCCTCCGGCCGTTCGCCCGACATGATGCGGACCAGCAGGCGCAGTGCGGTCGCGGCCATCTCGGACAGGGGCTGACGGACCGTGGTCAGCGAGGGTGCGGCCCAGTGGGCCTCGGGCAGATCGTCGAAGCCGACGATGCTCATGTCGTCGGGGACGCTCAACTTCCGTTCGGCCAGGGCCTGGTAGCAGCCGAGGGCCATCTTGTCCGAGCAGACGAAGACGGCCGTGGGCGGTTCGGGCAGGTCGAGGAGTTCCAGCATGCGGCGGTGGGCGGTGACCTCGTCGAAGCTGCCGTAACGGAGGTACTCGGGCCGGTGGCGGAGCCCGGCCGCCGCGAGCGCCGAGCGATAGCCGGCGACGCGGGCGCTGCTGCACATCTTGCGCCGGTGGCCGGCGATGACCGCGATCCGCTCGTGACCGAGGGCGAGCAGGTGCTCGGTGGCCGTCACGCCGCCCTGCCAGTTGGCGGCGCCGACCGAGACCACGCCAGGTGGCGGATCGATCACCGGGTCGATCAGGACGAACGGGATGCGGTGCTGGTCCAGCCAGGCGTACTGGGACTGGGTGAGCTCCGCCAGGTTGAACAGCACACCGGCGGAGCCACGCGCGGACAGCTTGTCCAGCCAGCCGCGCTCGGGGCGCCCACCGCGCGTCCGGGTCAGGCCGGCCGAGACGACCACCTCGAAACCCGCGTCGTGCGCCGCCTCCTCCACGCCGTGCAGCACGGCGCCCGACCAGGAGGAGTCCAGCGAGTGCACGACGAGATCGACCAGTCCCGGCGACTTCGCCGCGTCGAACCGCGGTCTGCGTACGTATCCCAGCCGGTCGAGCGCCTCGGTGACCCGGCGGCGGGTCTCCGGCGCCACGTCCTCCCGGCCGTTGACCACCTTCGACGCCGTCGGCACGGACACACCGGCCTCGCGGGCCACGACCGCCAGCGTCGGGCCGGCATCGGTCCCGGTACGCACCATGGAAGCCCCACCTCTCCGCCCCGTCCCGAGGGCCGGCGAAAGTTTCGTATCGCCACGGTCTGGCACGCGGGAGGGCGTCGACCGGTTAGAAAGCGCTTCCTACATTACGGCCGCGGGAAGTGTACGGGGAAGGGGTGGTGTTCGTAGGAATGCTCGGAAGTCGAAACTTTCGAAATGTCGAACAGGCGGGACCTGTTCAGTCGACGACCGCGGTGGCTTCGAGCTCCACCAGATGCTCGGGAACGTCCAGTGCCGCAACGCCGATCAGCGTGGCCGGCGCCATCGGTGTGACGCCGAGCTTTGCCGAGGCCCGGTCGATCCCCTCCAGGAGCAGGGGCATCTTGTCAGGGGTCCAGTCGACGACGTAGAGGGTCAGCTTCGCCACGTCGGCGAAGGACGCGCCGGCCTCGGCCAGGGCGGTGCCGAGGTTGAGGTAGGCCCGCTCGACCTGAGCGGCGAGGTCGCCTTCGCCGATCGTGACCCCCTCGGCATCCCAGGCGACCTGCCCGGCGATGAAGACCAGCTTCGAGCCGGTCGCGATCGACACCTGCTGGTAGACCGGGATTTCCGGAAGTCCGCCGGGGTTCAGCAGTTTGATGGCCATGTTGTCAGCCTCCTTGTCGTGAGCCCGAGTCCTCGTGCTCTCTTGTGGTTACTCGGGAACTGTAAGAGAGTGAGCGCTGACATGGAAGAACGCACTTTTCGGTGACTGGGGAACCATATGGAGACCAAGCAGTTCACGGGCTCACCCGAGGACGCGGACCTGACCCGCGCGGACTCTCTGGCGCGGGAGATCTTCTCGGACGTCGCCAATAAGTGGGCGCTCCTGATCATCGAGTTTCTCGGTGACCGCACCCTGCGCTTCAGCGAGTTGCGGAACGAGGTCGAGGGCATCAGCCACAAGATGCTCACCCAGAACCTGCGCATGCTGGAGCGCAACGGTCTGGTCGAGCGGCGAGTGCACCCCACCGTGCCGCCACGGGTCGAGTACACGCTCACCGAGGCCGGCCAGGGCCTGCGAGCCACGATCGACGGAATGTGCAACTGGACCCGCCGGTACCTCGCCCACATCGAGGCCTCCCGCCGCCGCTTCGACGGCTGAGGGCTCAAGCGACCGTCCGTAAGTTCCGGGAATCGGCCGTAACCTCAACTCGCCCTGAGCGACCCCGAGATCGACGTGATCGCCTCCGGTCCCACCCGGCAGCACCCGCCGATCAGCCGGGCGCCGGCCTCCTGCCAGCCGCGTACCTCCTCGGCCGCGAAGGTGGAGCGGCCCGCCCAGGTGCGGGCCTCGGCGTCCCAGGTCTCGCCGCTGTTGGGGTAGACGACGACCGGCTTGCCGGTGACACGGGCGGCGATCTCGATCGCGCCGTCCACGTCCTCGGGGGCGCAGCAGTTCACGCCGACCGCGATCACCTCGTCCACGTCGGCGGCCAGGGCGAACGCCTCCTCCAGCGGCTGCCCGGCGCGGGTGCGGCCGCCTGCCACGCTGTACGACAGCCAGGCCGGCACCCCCAGCCCGCGTACCGCCCGCAGCAGTGCCTCGGCCTCGTCGGCGTCCGGCACCGTCTCCAGCGCCAGGACGTCCGGCCCGACGAACGCCAGTGCCTCCAGACGAGGCCGGTGGAAGGCCTCCAGTTCGGCCACGCTCAGGCCGTACCGGCCGCGGTACTCGGAGCCGTCCGCAAGCATCGCGCCGTACGGCCCGACCGAGGCCGCCACGTACAGCGGCCGCGTGACGCCCTTCGCGCGCGCCTCCTCGGTCGCGTCCAGGGCCAACTCGGTGCTCAGGGCCATGAGTTCGGCCGCCCGCTCCCGCTTGATCCCGCGCCTCGCGAAGCCCTCGAAGGTGGCCTGGTAGCTGGAGGTGATCGCGACGTTCGCACCCGCCTCGAAGTACGCGAGGTGCGCCTCGGTGATCGCCTCGGGCCGCTCCGCGAGCAGCCGCGCCGACCAGAGTTCGTCGCTCAGATCGTGCCCGGCGGACTCCAACTGGTTGGACATGCCGCCGTCGAGCACGAGCGTCCCCGCGGCGAGTGCGTCGGCGAGGAGAGGAGCGGAGAAGAGGGCGTCGCTGGTCATGCAACGACGCTAACGGAAGCGGGGGCAAACACCGTTGTGTGTCCAGTACATGAACAGATCGACCACGATGTGGGATTGGGGGATACGATCACGACCCTCCCCTCCCCCTCCCCCTCTCCCCACGGACGCCCCATGCCTGCCGCAGACACCACCGACGCCGCCGAGCCCGTACCCCCGTCGCCGACCGACGAGACCCCGGCGTCCATACGCCCCAAGGGCTTTGGTCTCGCCGCCGCCACCGCCCTCGTCATGGGGAACATCATCGGCGGCGGCATCTTCGCCCTCCCCGCCACCGTCGCCCCGTACGGCACGGTCAGCCTGCTCGCCTTCCTCGTCCTGTCCGTGGGCGCGGTGCTGCTCGCGCTGCTCTTCGGGAAGCTCGCGCGCCGCAGCCCCGTCACCGGCGGCCTGTACGTGTACCCGCGCGACGCGTTCGGCGAGTTCGCCGGCTTCCTGTCGGCCTGGTCGTACTGGACGATGACCTGGGTCAGCATTGCCGCGCTCGCCGTCGCGACCGTCGGATACGCCGACGTACTGCTGCCGCTGGGCGACAACAAGGTGCTGCAAGCGGCGGTTGCGATGGCCGCGCTGTGGCTGCCCGCCGCCGCGAACTTCGCGGGCACCCGCTGGGTCGGCGGCGTGCAGATCGTCTCGACCGTCCTGAAGTTCGTCCCGCTGCTCCTCGTCGCCACCGTCGGCCTCTTCTTCGTGGACACCGACAACTTCGGCCCCTTCAACGCCTCCGGCGAGAGCGTGCCCGGCGCTCTCGCCGCCTCCGCCGCGCTGCTCCTCTACAGCTTCCTCGGCGTCGAGTCGGCCGCGATGAGCGCGGGCGAGGTCCGCGACCCGGAACGCACGGTGGGCCGCGCGAGCGTCCTGGGCACGCTCGGCTCCGCGCTCGTCTATCTGCTCGGTACGGTCGCGGTCTTCGGCCTCGTACCGCACGGTGAACTCGCCGAGTCCGGGGCACCGTTCGCCGACGCCGTCGACGCGATGGCCGGCGGCCACTGGGGCGGCACGCTCATCGCCGCCGTCGCCCTCGCCTCGATGGTCGGCTGCCTCAACGGCTGGATCCTGATGAGCGCCCAGATGCCGTACGCCGCCGCCCGCGACGGGCTCTTCCCCGCGCCCTTCGCCCGCGTCGGCAAGGGAGGTGTCCCCGGCTTCGGCGTGCTGGCCTGCGCGGTCCTCGGCACGCTGCTCATCGCCCTCAACTACACGGCGGGCCCGGACACCACCTTCCGCGTCCTCGTCCTCATCACCACCTTCACCGGCTGCGTGCCCTACCTGCTGTCGGCCGCGGCCCAGCTGTACTGGCTCGCCCAGGGCACCCGCGAGCGCGTACGCCCCGCCGGGCTGGCCCGCGATCTGGTCGTAGCCGTTCTCTCGTTTGCCTTCTCGTTCTGGCTGATCGCGGGGGCGGGCTACGCGGCGGTCTACCAGGGGGTCTTGTTCCTGTTCGCGGGGATTCCCGTGTACCTGTGGCTTCGGGGGCGACGCGCCTGAGCTCCGCCGGTTGTGCGGTTTTCGGGTGCGGCGCCGTCGTGGCTGGTCGCGCAGTTCCCCGCGCCCCTAAAAAGCCTGCGGCTCCACTCGCCCCAGCCACGATGTGCCGGCACTCTCCCACCGGCGGGAGGGGACGTGGGCCGGTGCGTCGTATGCCCGTCGCGTAGGTTCTGTCTCAGGCCACCTGCGCCCTGTGGAAGCCGAAGGGCCGTATGCCCACCCTGCGACGGGCTGACGCACCGGCCCGCGGCCCCGACCCACCACGCACCCAAGGGGCGCGGGGCTGTGACATCAGCGGCTCCGCCGCGGGGCGCGAGCAACCACAACGAACCCGCAGCTTCAAACCGCGCCCCCAGCGGAGCGCCCCCGTAGGCCCCGCCTCACCGCCGGAGGCACTGGCTAATCTGCACGGGTGACCACCGACCTGACTCTGCTGCCGCGTGTCGCCTATCGCGGACAGGAGGTCACCGCGCCCCGGCTCCGCGGCCTCCTGGCGCTGCTCGCGGGCGACTTGCGCACGGGCTGCAGCATCGAGCGGCTTGTGGAAGGGCTGTGGCTGCCGGACGAGTTGCCGGAGCGGCCGGGAAAGGCCGTGCAGGTCCTCGTGTCCCGGGCGCGGGCGCAACTGGGCGCCGACGTCCTCGTCAGCACGCCTACCGGATACCGGCTCACCCTCGCCGAGGACCAGGTCGACAGCTCCGCCCTGCTGTTGTACGCCGCCGCCGGCGCGGACCGGGCCAGGGCCGGGGACCACGCGGGATCGCTGGCCGCGGCCGAGGCCGGACTCGCGCTGTGGGAGGGCACTCCTGACGGGGGCGGCGACACCGACGACCCCGTAGCCGCGTTACGCGCCGAGCGCGCCCCCGTCCGCGCCGCGCTCGTACGCGCGCAGGCGCTCGCGCTCGCCCGGCTCGGGCGCCACGCGGAGGCGGCCGGGCCGCTGGCCGTGGCCGCCTCGGAGTATCCGCGCGACGAGGAAGTGCTCGCCGAGCTGCTGCGCGGCGAGGCGGCGACGGCGGGCCCGTCCGCCGCGCTGACGCGGTACGAGGCGTACCGGCGTGAGCTGCGCGAGACGCTCGGTACGGATCCTGGAGCTCAACTCAAGGTCGTACAGCAGGAGTTGCTGCGGGGCGAGGCGCCCACGGTCCGGCACGGCGTGCCGCACGAGCCGAACCCGCTGCTGGGAAGGGACGAGGACATCGCGGCGGTGCAGCGGCTGCTGCGTACCTCCCGCGCCGTCACCTTGGTCGGCCCCGGCGGCCTCGGCAAGACCCGGCTCGCGCACGCCGTCAGCCGCCGGGCCGAGCAGCGCGTGGTGTATTTCGTGCCGCTCGCCGGTGTCACCGCAGACGCGGATGTGGCCGCGGAGGTGGCCTCCGCGCTCGGCGCGGGCGAGGGGCGGGCCGGCGCCATGAGCGGCCATGCCCCGGCGGACCCTGTGTCCGGCATCCTCGGTGTGCTCGGCTCCGGGCCCGCGCTGCTGGTGCTGGACAACTGCGAGCAGGTCATCGGGGGCGCCGCCGACCTCGTACGGGCCCTGGTCTCGTCTTCGAAGGGCCTGCGGGTGCTCGCCACCAGCCGGGCCCCGCTGGGCCTCACATCGGAGGCGGTGTACGCACTGCCGGAGCTCGGTCTCGACACCTCGGCCGAGCTGTTCACGCAGCGGGCCCGGGCCGCCCGGCCCGGCGTGGAGCTGCCGCCCGACGCGGTGGCCGGGCTGTGCCGCCACCTCGACGGGCTGCCGCTCGCCGTGGAGTTGGCGGCGGCGCGAGTGCGAGTCCTTTCGGTGCCGGAGATCGCCCGCCGCCTCGGCGACCGGTTCGCGCTGCTGCGGGGCGGGGCGCGGGACGTGCCCGAACGCCACCGCACGCTGCACGCGGTCGTGGAGTGGAGCTGGAACCTGCTCGACGAGGACGCGAGGGCAGCGATGGGCACGCTGTCCGTCTTCCCCGGTGGCTTCTCCAGCGAGGCGGCGGAGCAGGTCCTTGGCGAGGATGCGCTGTTCCTGCTGGAGCAGTTGGCCGATCAGTCGCTGATCACCGTCGCCGACACCCCGGCCGGCGTGCGGTTCCGGATGCTGGAGACCGTACGGGAGTTCAGCGCGGCCCGTCGCGCGGAGGCGGGCGAGGACGAGGAGGCCATCGGCCGGTTCCTCGTCTGGGCGCGGGACTTCGGGGTCGCGAACCACGACTGGCTCTTCCGCTCGGAACCGCTGACCGACTTGGAGCGGATCAGGGCCGAGCAGGACAACCTCGTGCTGGCCCTGCGGCACGCCCTGGCCCGTACGGACGGCCCCACCACCGCCGCCCTCACCGCCGTCCTCGCCGCCCTGTGGTCCATCGGTTCCAGCTACCCCCGCCTCGCCGCCCTCGCCGCGGACACCGGCCCGCCGCTGTCTCACTACTACCCCGAGCCCGAATACGTCGAAGTCGCCCGCGCCGCCGCGGTGTTGTGCACGACGAGCCTGTTCATGGGCTACGGCCCGCATGTCGTACGCCAACTCGTCACCCTCAGGCGGCTGCCCCCGGCCCCGCCGGACACGCTGCTGCGCGCCATCGCGGTGGTGCTGAGCGCGGTCCCCGAGATGCTTCCGCCCGACTACGAAGTGCTGCAGAAGCTCTGCGACAGCGAGCAGCCGCTGCTCGCCGGCACCGCCGAGTGCGTCGCCACCTACGTCTGGGAGTCGGAGCACGACATCGACCGCGCGCTCGCCTCGGCTCGGCGGATCATCGCCGCGCTGGGGCCGGTCGACAACCCGTTCCTGCAGGTCATGGGCCACTCCCGGCTGAGCGAGCTGTGCTTGCAGACGGAGCGGGGCGAGGAAGCGTACGAGCACCTCAAAGCGGCGCTCCAGGCGCTGCTGCGGCTCCGCGACGAGCACGACCTCATCGGCATCCGCTGGGGCCTCGTCCTCGCCTGCCTCCAGCGCGGCGACCCCGACGAGGCCGAGTACTGGCTGCGGCAGGCGGAGGGCGCCGACACCACGAAGCAGGAGGCCTACAGCATGGACATCCTCGGGCGCGCCGAGATCGCGCTCGCCCGCGGACTGACGGAGGTCGGGCTGGGCCTGTGGCGCAGCGCCGTGCAGCCGCTGCCCGCAGTCGGCTCGATACACGGCGGCGACCCCTTCTTCGACCGGTGGGTGCTGCAGATGCTGGCGGTGGCGGTGACGGCGCACGCGCACGCCGGCCGTCTCGAGCTGGTCGCGGAGTTGGTCGACCGGCTGCGGCAGGGGCTGCGGACCCTGCTCTCCGGTCCGTCCGGCTCGCCCATGGAGTTCCCTGTGTTCGGGACGGTGCTGCACGCGATGGGCATGGCGGGGCTCGCGTCCGGGGACACCTCCGCCGTACGGATGATCGCGCTGGCCGAACGGCTGCGGGTGATGCGCGATTTCCAGCCGACGATGTCGGCGGACCGCGCCCGGAAGGCGGTCGGGGCCGCCGGGAACGCTGCCAGGGCGGCGTACGCCGACGCGGTGTCGGAGTACGCCGCCCTGGGGCGGGACGAGCTGCGCGAGGCAGCCCGCGCGATCATCTCGGCTACTTCGGGTCGCGGTTGAACAGCGACGTCGACCAGCGGTAGCCGAGCACGGTCAGGCCGACGCACCAGGCGATCGCGATCCACCCGTTGTTGCCGATCTCGGTGCCGAGCAGCAGGCCCCGCAGGGTCTCGATGGCGGGCGTGAACGGCTGGTACTCGGCGATCGGCTGGAACCAGCCCGGGATCGCGTCGATGGGGACGAAGGCGCTGGAGATGAGCGGCAGCAGGATCAGCGGGTATGTCATGTTACTGGCCGCCTCGGGGTTCGGGCTGGCCATGCCCATCCCGACCGCGATCCAGGTGAGCGCCAGGGCGAACAGCGCGATCAGTCCGAACGCCGCCAGCCACTCCAGGGCCGTGGCGTCGGTGGACCGGAAGCCGATGGCCACGGCGACGGCACCGACGAGGACCAGGCTGGCGAGCACCTGCAGCACGCTGCCGACGACGTGCCCGACGAGCACGGACCCGCGGTAGACCGCCATCGTGCGGAAGCGGGCGATGAGGCCCTCGGTCATGTCCATGGAGACGGAGATCGCGGCCCCGATCACGGTGCTGCCGATGGTCATCATCAACAGGCCCGGGACGAGATAGGCGATGTAGTCGGAGCGGTCGGCGCCGCCGCCACCGATGCCCGCGCTCATCACGCCTCCGAAGACGTAGACGAAGAGCAGCAGCAGCATGATCGGCGTCAGCAGCAGGTTCAGGGTCATGGACGGGTAGCGCCGTACGTGCAGCAGGTTGCGGCGCAGCATCGTGTTCGAGTCGCGGACGGCGAGGGAGATCCGGGTCGGGCGGGCGGGAGCCAGGGGGGCGCTCATCGGACATTCTCCTTGGGCTGGTTGGGGACCTTGGTGCTGCCGGTCAGGGCGAAGAACACGTCGTCGAGGTCGGGGGTGTGCACGGTCAGCTCGTCCGCCTCGACGCCGGCCGAGTCCAGCCAATCGAGGATGGAGCGCAGCTCGCGCTGGCTGCCGTCGCTGGGGATGCTCAGGGACAGCGCCTCGTCGTCGCGGGTGGCCTCGCGCAGGGCGACGGCGGCGGACTGGTACGCGGCCGGGTCGGTGAAGCGCAGCCGCACGTGCCCGCCCGGGATGAGCCGCTTCAGCTCGCCGGCGCTGCCCTCGGCGGCGATCTTGCCGTCGCTCAGCACCGCGATGCGGTCGGCGAGCTCGTCGGCCTCCTCCAGGTACTGGGTGGTGAGGAAGACGGTGACGCCGTCGGAGACCAGCTCGCGGATGATGCCCCACATGTTGTGGCGGCTGCGCGGGTCGAGGCCGGTGGTCGGCTCGTCGAGGAAGATGATCCGAGGGTTGCCGACCAGCGTCATGGCGAGGTCGAGGCGGCGGCTCATGCCGCCGGAGTAGGTGGAGACGGGCTTCTTCGCCGCCTCCACCAGGTCGAAACGCTCCAGGAGTTCGGCGGCGCTACGGCGGCCCTCGCCGCGCGAGAGGTGGTGCAGGTCCGCCATGAGGAGCATGTTCTCCTCACCGGTGATCAGCCTGTCGACGGCGGAGAACTGCCCGGTGACGCCGATCGCGGCCCGCACGGCCTGCGGGTCGATGGCCAGGTCGTGGCCGCCGACGTGCAGCTCGCCGGCGTCGGCGGTGATGAGGGTGGAGAGGATCTTGACGGCGGTGGTCTTGCCCGCGCCGTTCGGGCCGAGCAGGGAGAAGACCGTGCCGGTCGGCACCGCCAGGTCGATGCCGTCGAGGACCGTCTTGTCCCCGTAGGCCTTGCGCAGCCCCTTGGCCGCGATGGCGAGTGAGTGCGATGTCGTTGTCGTCATGACGGAGAGGTTGCGGCAGGGCGCATTCAGCGCGGTTTCAGGGTGCTTTCAGCACCCTGAAACCGGGCTGCGCGCCGGCCCTCCGTGAGGAGTTCGCGGAGCCCGTGCACGGACACGGCCTCAGCGGGGCGCGCTGTCCCACAGGTCGGTGCGGTGGCCGTCGACCAGGGCGGCGATCCGGGCGAGGACTTCCTCCACGGGCAGCGGATCGAGCCGACGACCGTCGCGCAGGCGCACCGCGACCAGATCGCCGGCGGCCTCCTTGGCGCCGATCACCGCCTGGTACGGCACGAGGCGGGCCTCCCGGATACGGGCGCCCAGGCTGCCGCGTTCCGGTCCGGCGATCTCGGTCCGCAGCCCGCGGCGGGCGCAACTCGCGGCGAGCGCAACGGCGTTCGGCAACTCGGCGGCGGAGACGGGAAGGATCGCCACCTGGGTCGGCGCGAGCCAGGCCGGGAAGGCGCCCCCGTGCTCCTCGATGAGATGCGCGACGGCCCGCTCGACACTGCCGATGATGCTGCGGTGCACCATGACGGGCCGGTGCTTCGCGCCGTCCGCACCGATGTAGTGCAGCTCGAACCGCTCCGGCTGATGGAAGTCGACCTGGACGGTGGACAGGGTGGACTCCCGGCCCGCGCCGTCGACCACCTGGACGTCGATCTTCGGCCCGTAGAACGCGGCCTCGCCCTCGGCAGCCTCGTACGGCACACCCGATCGCTCCAGCACCTCGGTGAGGATGGAGGTGGACCGCTGCCACAACTCCGGGGCGGCGACGTACTTCCCACCGGGGCCGGGGAGGGACAGCCGGTAGCGCGCCGGGCTGATACCGAGCGCCTCATAGGCCCGGCGGATCATCTCCAGGGCGGCCTGTGCCTCCTCCGCCACCTGGTCCAGGGTGCAGAAGATGTGCGCGTCGTTGAGCTGGATGGCCCGTACGCGGGTCAGCCCGCCGAGAACGCCGGACAGTTCGGAACGGTACATGCCGCCCAACTCGGCCATGCGCAGGGGAAGTTCGCGGTAGCTGTGCGAGCGCGAGCGATAGATCACCGCGTGATGGGGACACAGGCTGGGCCGCAGCACGACCTGCTCGCCGCCCAGATCCATCGGCGGGAACATGTCGTCGCTGTAGTGCGACCAGTGCCCGGAGATCTCGTACAGCTCCCGCTTGCCGAGCACCGGCGAGTACACATGCCGGTACCCCGCCTCTCGCTCGGCGGTACGGATGAACTCCTCCAGGACGTGCCGTACGACCGCGCCGTCGGGCAACCAGTACGGCAGCCCCGCACCGATCAGCGGGTCGGTGTCGAACAGGCTGAGCTCACGGCCGAGTTTGCGGTGGTCGTTCATAGCGGTCTCCTCACGGACGGATCACGAACGGCTCCGAGCGAGTGACCGCACAAGCCGAAGCCCCGGGGCACTCGCCCCGGGGCTTCGGACTCAAGACATCGAATCAGCGCGCCGGGACACTCTCCGGCGTCGTCGTCATGTGGGCGCGCTTCATGCCGGGGACGGTAACAGAGACCGGGCGTCGTCCGCACGAGACTTTTCCCGCTACGTCGTCGAGCGGGCCCTCTTCCTCCCACACCACTCCAACGACTGGCGTCCGCTGGGAGGACGCCTCGGCCGGCCCGGTCAGGGCGTGATCGGGTGACGGTCCAGGAACTGGGCCAGGGCATCGGCGACCGGTCGGCCAAATGAGATGACTTGTTACGATCACCGCATGCCTGAGGCCGCCGTCCCGCTCTTCCCTCAGCTCGCGGACGAAGTCCGAGAGATATTCCAAGTCCCGCCGGACCGCGCGAAGTTGGAGCCCCTCACGCACAACCCGAAGAACGGCGTCACCGGAGGCGTGTGGCGGGTCCGCGTCGCCGACCGGTCGGCCGTGCTGAAGGTGCTGACCCGCGGGAAGCGCACGACCGCGACCTGGGCCGCCTCGGAAGATCCGCGGCACTGGAACTTCTGGCGGCGCGAGGCGCATGTGTACGAGGACGGGATCGCCCGGACCTGGGAGCCGTGGGGGATCACCGCGTCCAAGCTGCTCGCCTCCGTCGAACGCCCCGACGGCGACGTGGCGTTGTGGCTCGAGGATGTGGCGGGCGAACCGGCCACGGGATGGTCTGTCGACGCCCACGCCCGGCACGCACGGCGGCTGGGCGCGGCCCACGGCAGGGCGCTCGCGGAAGGCGTGGACGGTGTGGAGGGCATGGACGGCCGCATGGACGGCATGGAAGGCGTGGTCCTCGACCGGCCCTGGTTCAGCCGCCGTTTCCTGCGGGACTACACCGCCGCCCAGACGGTGGGCCGCGAGCTGCTCGACGACGACGCGGCGTGGCGGCAGCCGCTGGTGCGCGACCATTTCCCCGCCGGGCTCCGTGAGGAGATGGTGCGGCTGCGCCACGAACGCGAGTGGTTCCTGCGGGTCATGGAGTCGCTGCCCCGCGTCTTCAGCCACCTCGACCAGTGGCCGGCCAACCTCGTCTCGCACCACGGCAGAAGCGTGCTGTTCGACTGGGCGTTCGCGGGCGACGGTGCCCTCGGCGAGGACATCGGCAACTACATCCCCGACACGATCTTCGACGGGTTCCTGCCCGCCGCGCGGCTGCCCGAACTCGCGACCGCCGTCTACGAGGGCTACGTCCGTGGCCTGCGCGACAGCGGCTGGCAGGGCGACGAACGGCTCGTCCGGCTCGGCGTGTGTGCCTCCGCGGTGAAGTACGACTGGCTCACCGCCCTGATGCTGTCCCGCGCGGGCGACGCCCAGCAGCTCGACTACGGCGGCAGCCGCGCCGTGGAGGCCGAGCACCGCTACCGCGAACGGGGCATGGTGCTGGCCTTCCTGGCGGACTGGGCCCGGGAAGCCCGCGGCCTCGTGACCGAACTCGGCTTCGGCCACTGAACCTTCAGTCGCTGAACGCGGTCGCTCGTGTGACCTTCTCCCAGTCGGCGATCTCCGCACGGACCCGGTCGAGGTGGCCGACCACCGCATCCACGGCGTCGTCGCCCAGGGGAAGCCGCAGCGGAGTGCGCTCGGCGTTCAGCGCCGCGAGGATCGCAGCCGCCGCCTTCGCCGGATCGCCGGGCTGGCTGCCGTCACCGGCGGCGACCATCCGCCGCGTCGGCCCCACCGTCTCGGCGTACGCGTCGAGTTCCGCACTCGCGCTGATGTTGCCGAACAATCCCGTACGGAAGGCGCCCGGCTCGACGATCAGCACCTTGATGCCGTACGGCCGTACCTCGTCCGCCAAGGCCTCCGACATGCCCTCAAGGGCGAACTTCGTCCCGCTGTACGCGGAGAATCCGGCGAACGACATCTGACCGCCCATGCTGCTCAGCTGCACGATCGCCCCGGAGCGGCGGTCGCGCATGTGCGGCAGCACGGCGCGGACCAGGGCGGCCGGCCCGAAGACATGCACGTCGAAGAGGTCCCGCAGCTCGGTGTCCGTGGATTCCTCGAAGGCGCCGACATGGCTGCGGCCCGCGTTGTTGACCAGCACGTCGATCCGCCCGTGCCGCTTCACCACCTCCCGCACGGTCGTCTCGATCCGAGCCGCGTCGGTGACGTCCAGGGCCACCGCCTCCACCTGGTCGGGATGCGCCGCGACCAGGTCGTCCAGTGCGGCCGGACGGCGCGCCGTCGCCACCACGACATCACCCGCCGCGACCGCCGCCTCGGTGATCGCCCGCCCGAACCCGCTGTTCGCCCCGGTCACCAGCCATACCTTGCTCATCTCAGGCTCCTCGCTCGTCGACTCCCTGTGCCGACAAGCCTGTCCGTGAACCCGGTCGCCGGTCCAAGACCTGTCGTGATAACCGTTGGTTATGGACGTGCACGGCAGAGATCTGAGGTACTTCGTCGCGGTCGCCGAGGAACTGCATTTCACCCGGGCCGCCGAGCGGCTGTACGTCTCGCAGCCTGCCCTGAGCAAGCAAGTCAGGGCCCTGGAGAGGCAGTTGGGAGCGCCGCTGTTCGAGCGGGACAGGCAGGGGGTACGGCTGACACCGGTGGGCGCGGCGCTGCTGCCGTACGCCCGTCGGGTCCTCGCCGACTGGGAGGAGGCCCGGGGCGCGATGGAGCGGGCCAAGGCCGAGCAGGCCGCCGTCCTCGTCGTGGGCATGAGTACCAGCCCCGCGCGGGGCGGCCTGCTTCCGGCCATCCGCTCCCGGTTCACCGAAGCGCGCCCGGAAGCCACGCTTCGGCTGCGGCAGATCGGCTGGGAGGACCCGACCGCCGGGCTCGCGGACGGCTCGGTCGACGTGGCGTACGTATGGCTGCCGGTCCCCGACCTCGACCGTTATACGTACGTCGTGGTCGCCGAGGAGCCACGCCTGGTGGCCCTGCCCCAGACGCACCCCCTCACGGCGCGCGAGTCCGTCGACTTCGCCGATCTGCTGGACGAACCGTTCCTCGCCCTGCCCAAGAGCGCGGGCGTGCTGCGCGAGTACTGGCTCGCCCTCGACGAACGGCCCGGCGGCCCGCCGCGTATCGGAGCCGAGATCGCGAGCACGGACGAGACGTACGAGGCGCTGGTGGACGGCCGTGGCGTCTGCCTGGTCGCGGCCGGGAACGCGCCGCTGATCAGCCTGGGCGGTGTCGTCACCCGCCCGGTCCACGGCCTGTCACCCAGCAGACTCGCCCTCGCCGCCCGCGCCGACGACAACCGCCCACTGGTACTCGACTATGTGCGGGCGGCCCGGAAGGTGTCGAGCCTCGTCAGCTGACCGTCCGGACGCTTGACCGTCCAGGAAGGTTCACGCAGCATGCCGTCCACCCTTTCGTCCCGTACGCCTGCGCCTGCTCACCGGCACGATCAGCGCCGCCAGGCCTCCCAGAACCGCCGCTGCCACCCACCACGCGAGCGGTATGGAACTCTCCTCGCTCGCGTTCCGGGTGGCGGCGGACTTCGGGGCGGCGCCGGAGGGCAGGGGAGTGGAGCGGGAGGTCGCTGAGGGGCTCGGGGTGTTCTTGCCGGAGGTCAGGACGACGTCGTTGCCGTCGCCGCCGCGGTAGCTGATCCGGTACTCGGTCTTGCCCACCTTGAGCTTGGCGCCTTCCTTCAGGCCCTTGAAGGTACCGGTGGTCTTCGACTTGCCGGTGTGGTCGATGACGGTGACCGCCTTGGAAGACGCCGAAGAGGTCGGCTCGACCACGAGCTTCCCGCCCAGCCGCAGCGCGCCCCCGACCTTCAGCGCCCGGTCCTTCACGGTCAGTTGGCCGCCCGCGCCCTGCGTGTAGTCCCCGGTCACCGTCACTCCGCCGGCGACCTTCCCCGTACCCGTATTCGTCACCGTTCCGACGACCTTGCCCTTGCCGGCCAGGGACGAGCTGAGGTTCAGCGCCCCTCCGGACGCCTTGCGCACATCCAGCCGCGCGCTCGGTGAAGTGAGCCGGATCCCCTTGCTGCGCGCCAGACTCGCCCCGTCTAGCGCGAGCGTGCCCTTGGTGACGGTCGTTGTGCCCGAGGTCGTCACGCCGCCGGTCAGCGTGGTCGTGGCGGCACCCGACTGCGTGAGGGAGCCGCTGCCGCTGATCTTGGACAGGGAGAGCGGCTTGGCGGTGTTGCGGAGTACCAGCGAGCCGTTGTTGACGAGCTTGTAGAGGTCGCCCTTGGTGTAGAGGCCGCCGTCGCCGCCCGACTTGCCGCTGCCCAGGCGCAGTACCGCGCCCTTTTCGATGGTCGTCGAGCCGTTGTAGTGCTGGACGGCGGCGAAGGTGACGTCGTTGCCCCTCGTCCCCTTGATGACGATGTCGCCGGCGCCGGGAGCGGACAGGGTGTCGTGGAAGACGCCGCCGCCGATCGGCGCGCCCAGCGTCACGGGCCCGTTGTAGTTGAACGTGAGCAGGGAACGGGATCTCGCTGCGAGCAGGTTGATGTATACGGTCTCGGCGGTGCCCGGCATGAAGATCTTGTTCGTGGTGCCGTCGCCCCACTGGACGTTGGCGCCCTTGATGTTGGTGCCGCGCTTGTTGATGTTCTTCCGCGCGGGCGTCCAGTTCAGGGCGGGGTCGCTGAGCGAGGGGTTCGTGTCGCCGCCCTGGTTCGACCAGCTGTACTGGCCGGTCAGGACGACCTTGCTCCCCGGCCGGGACTGGACGTTGATGTCGCTGCCGTACTCGCGCTGGTAGAAGTCCATGCCCATGGTCACGGTCTGGCCCAGCGGGGTGTCCACCGTGTACGTGCCCTGATTGAGGATCTTGCGCACGTTCGGCAGCGACGTCGCGAACTCCGGGCGTCCGGCGTTCACCTGTGTGCCGTTGTCGATCACGCCGGAGAAGGAGTGGGCGCCCGACAGGTCCCAGGTGCCCCAGAGGAACCTCGGCTGGGTGATCAGCCCGGAGCCGCTGATGGTGCCCAGGTTGTAGGCGCTCTTCAGGGAGAGCCGCAGGGTGCCGTCGACCCGGATGTTGTCCTGGTTGAGCCGGAACGCCGGGGTGTTGTACGGGAAGTGGCCGATCAGCCCGGTGGTGCCGCCGTTGCCGTACTGCAGGGTCGCACCCCGCTCGACCGTGATCGCGGGCGGGTCCGGGTTGGTCGTGGTGACGTACGGGTGGTTGCCGCCCTGCGTCCTCACCGCTTGCCGCTGCCGTGACTTCGGCAGCGTGAAGTCGCTGTCCTTGGTCAGGATCAGGGTGCCGGAGCCGCGCACGGTGAGCGTGCCCTCGCCCCGGAACACCCCGTTGTACGTGGTCTTCCCTGCCGGCACCGTCACCACCGTGTCGCCGTCGAGCGTCACATCGCGGCCCGCGAGTACCGCCGCGGTGACGTCGTCGGCTGCGGCGGGTGCCGCCATCGCGCTCGGCGTGATGATCCCTGTCGCGAGCACGGCCAGCGCCGCGCCTGCTCCTGCTGCCCGTACCCGGATGTTCTTGTTCACGCCTGTGGAGACGGGAGCGGTGCGGGGCCGATAACAAAAAGTTGGGTCCGACTTTGGATCGGAAAGTGTCCGACTTTTTCTAACCTCCCGACCCGTTGACCTCCTCGTAACACACCCTTACCGTTTCGGCGTTCGGAATGGCAGATACCGTTCGAGATCTCGAATGGCCCAGTGTGAGGGAACGACATGAGCCGCCTTGACGAGAGCCCCGACATCCCGAGCCGCAGACTCGTCCTGAAGGGCGCCCTCGCCGCGGGCGCGCTCACCGCCGTGCCCGGAATCGCCGAGGCCGCCACCCCGGACGCCACCGGCGTGGGCTCCTCGTACGTCAACCCGCTCGTCCGCAACCGCGCCGATCCGCACATCCACCGTCACAGCGACGGCTACTACTACTTCACGGCCACGGCCCCCGAGTACGACCGGATCATCCTGCGCCGCTCCCGCACCCTGCGCGGACTGACGAAAGCATCCGAGTCCGTCATCTGGAAGAAGCACGCCACTGGAGACATGGGCGCGCACATCTGGGCGCCGGAGATCCACCACATCGACGGCAAGTGGTACATCTACTTCGCCGCCGCGCCCGCGCACGACATCTGGGCGATCCGCATCTGGGTCCTGGAGAACGCCGGCCGCAACCCCCTCGAAGGGGAGTGGACGGAGAAGGGCCAACTGAAGACGGCCTGGGAGACCTTCTCCCTCGACGCCACCACCTTCACCCACCGCGGCACCCGCTACCTCGCCTGGGCGCAGCACGAGCCCGGCATGGACAACAACACCGCGATCTGGCTCTCGGAGATGGCCAGTCCGTGGACCCTGACTGGTCCTCAAGTCCGGCTCACCACACCGGAGTTCGACTGGGAGACCATCGGGTTCAAGGTCAACGAGGGCCCGTCGGTCATCGAGCGCAACGGCCGCGTCTTCATGTCGTACTCGGCGAGCGCCACCGACCACAACTACTGCCTCGGGCTGCTGACCGCCGCCGCCGACAGCGACCTCATGGACCCGGCGAGCTGGTCCAAGTCGCCGACCCCGGTCTTCACCAGCAGCGACACCACGAAGCAGTACGGCCCCGGCCACAACAGCTTCACCGTCGCCGAGGACGGCCGCACCGACGTCCTCGTCTACCACGCCCGCCAGTACAAGGAGATCGTCGGCGACCCGCTGAACGACCCCAACCGCCACACCCGCATCCAGAAACTGGGCTGGAAGCCGGACGGCACACCGGACTTCGGCATCCCCGTCGCCGACACCCGGGTCCGCGAGCCGAAGGCGACCAGCCGCTACACGATGACGGCCTTCACCAACAGCAGCGAATCCAACCTGTACGTCTACGAGTCCGCGGACGCACTGACGTACAACCTGCTGAAGGGGCCCGCCTACACCCCGCCCACCGGCCTGATCCGCGACCCGTCGATCATCAAGCACACCGACGGGTACTACTGGATCGTCCACACCACCAACTGGACCGGAAACACCATCGGGTTCGCGCGCAGCAAGGACCGCGTCAACTGGTCCTTCGTCGCCAACCACACCCTCCAGACCCCCGGCCTGGCCCGCACCTGGGCGCCCGAGTGGTTCGTCGACGCCAACGGCAGCGTCAACGTGATCGTCTCGCTCGACACCACGAACAACTACATCTTCCGGCCGCACCTGCTCACCGCGACCAACGCCTCACTGCGCAACTGGTCCGTACCGAAGCCCCTTTCGGGCCTGGACGACTCCAACTACATCGACACGTTCATCGTCCGGCACGGCGGCAAGTACCACGCGATCACCAAGCAGGAGACGACCAAGTACCTGGAGTACGCGGTCGCCGACCGTCTCGCCGGTCCGTACACCTTCGTCGGCAAGGACGACTGGGCGGGCTGGGGCAGCTGGCGCGAGGGCTCCGCGCTCGTACGGCTCGACAACGGCGGCTGGCGGATCTACTTCGACGGCTACGCCGAGAAGAAGTACTACTACAGCGACAGTCTCGACGGTCTCAAGACCTGGACCCCGATTCGGCAAGTGCCCCAACTGACCGGCTTCGCACGTCACTTCACTGTTCTGAAGGAGAGTGTCTAGATGCCACATGCTGGGACAAGACGTGCCGCAACACGACGTGGTGGAGCAGGACGTGCTGGGATGAGGCGTCTGTACGCGATCCTCGTCGCCCTCGCTCTCGCGGTCGCCGGAGCGCTCGTGACCGCGGCCCCGGCGCAGGCGGCGCCCCAGACCATCACCAACGGCACGCAGTTCACCGACACTTCGGGCAACCCCTTGCACGCGCACGGCGGCGGGGTCATCAAGGTCGGCTCGTACTACTACTGGTTCGGCGAGCACCGGAACTCCGACAACACCTTCCGGTACGTGTCGGCCTACCGCTCCACGGACCTGAAGAACTGGGAGTTCCGCAACAACGTCCTGACCGAGGCCACCGACCCGGAGCTGGCGACCGCCAACATCGAGCGGCCGAAGGTCATGTACAACGCCGCCACCGGCAAGTACGTGATGTGGATGCACAAGGAGAACGGTGTCGACTACAGCGAGGCCCGTGCCGCCGTCGCCGTCTCGGACACCGTCGACGGCGACTACACCTGGCAGGGCAGCTTCCGCCCGCTGGGCCAGCACATGTCCCGTGACATCACCGTCTTCACCGACACCGACGGCACCGGCTACATGGTGTCCGCCGCCCGCGAGAACTACGACCTGCACATCTACCGGCTGACCAGCGACTACACCGGTATCGCCGCCCTCGTCGCCGACCCCTGGCACGGCGGCCACCGCGAGGCCCCGGCCCTCTTCAAGCGGGGCGGCGTCTATTTCATGCTGACTTCGGGCGCCACGGGCTGGAACCCCAACCAGCAGCAGTACGCGACGGCCACCTCGCTCGCCGGCCCATGGACGGCGATGCGCAACATCGGCGACTCGACGACGTACGGCTCGCAGACCGCGTACGTCCTTCCCGTGCAGGGCAGTTCGGGCACCTCCTATCTCTACATGGGCGACCGCTGGGGCAACTCCTTCGGCGGGACGGTCAACGACTCGCGGTACGTCTGGCTGCCGCTGACCTTCTCGAACTCCACCACGATGTCCATGTCCTGGTATCCGGAGGTCACCATCGACACGGCCGCCGGGACGATCACCGGCCGGGGCGGCCCGTACGAGACGCTGGCCGCGCGGCACAGCGGCAAGTGCGCCGACGTCCCCGACCAGTCGATCCTCGCGGGCGCCCAGATCAAGCAGTGGACCTGCAACGGCGGCGGCAACCAGCGGTTCTGGTTCAAGGACCTCGGCAACGGATACGTCCAGCTGATGGCCCGTCACAGCTCGCTGTGCCTGCGGGAGAACGCCTCCAACGTCACCCAGGAGGCCTGCTCCACCTCGGTCACCACGCAGCAGTGGTCGGTCACCACGTCCGGCGGTTACCTCACGCTGAGGTCCCGCGCCAGCGGCGAGTGCCTGGACGTGAACGGCGCGTCGACCGCCGACTCCGCCGCGATCATCACGTACGCCTGCAATGGAGCGACCAACCAGCAGTGGACTCGGGCCAGTTGACGCTCACGCTCAGTCCGTCCGGTGGAGGAGGAGTTCGGCCGACTCCTCCACCAGGCGGTGCAGCACCGGTACGTAGTTTCCGTCGCCACCGAGTTCGGTCAGGAGGCGCGCGGCTTCGTCGCGGAAGCGGTCCAGATCTGCTCGGTACTGCTGAAGACTGGCGGGCGCGAGAAGGAAAGCTGTGAGCTCCGACCTCGCTTCCTCGGAACTTCTCGCGGCGGCGTGCAGGTCCAGGAGACGGTTCCTGGACCGCGGTGACGCGTTCTCGAGGGCACAGGCGAAGAGGTACGTGACCGTTCCGTTCCGCAGGTCCTCATTGCGGCCGGAGAGGATGTCCTCCTGATCGTTGAACAGCTGCCACAGGATGCCGAAGACATCGCCGAACTCACGCCACATCCGTATTCGTTCATGTTCCGCGCCGGCCAATATCGCACCCATCGCCGTGATCATGCCGAAGGGTGCCCCGGATTTACCTCGGTACGTCGTGACCACCGAGTCGCGCGTAGCGCCGCCGGCGTCTCGACGCAGATCGCTCAACTGCCCCTCGGTGCCGACGATCCAGCAGGTCACGAGCTCGGCCGCCAGGGCGCCCCGCACCGAGTCGGGAACCTTTTGCGACTGAATGATGTGCAGAGGAAGGGGGTTTCCGCTGATGATCGACGCGAGCAGTGCCTCGTTCTCGCCGATCTCCCTGGAAACGCCCGCGCTCTCCCCGTCCGCCAAATCGTCGAGATAGCACGCGGAAGTCCACCACAGCACATGGATCGCGGACAGTGGAACGGCCGGTCCGGGATCTCCCGTCTCGGCTCCGTGCACCAGGAGCGGCAGCACTTGCAGGGGATACCTGAACTTCTGGTGCCGCAGAAGTTCGGTGACCGCGTTCTTGACCGCGGTCGAGGAGGGGCCGAGCCGTTCGATGCCGGCATTCATCTCGGCGTCGATGTCCGAGGAGAACTGCCGAAACAGGTCCAAATATGAGGTGGAATTCACAGTGACTTCCTTTTTGTCGTGCCGTTTGCGGTATCGATTCGATCACTCCGAAACGTGGGCCAGCCAGAGCGACTTCCGGTCATGGCCGATTCCCTTCGGGTGATACGGAGCCGAGATGCCACACCCCTCTAGAAAGCGCTTGCCATCGCGGGGTACGGTCCAGCGACCAGGAGGAGTCGACCTGTTGAAGGAGCCGCGTTGAGACGCACCCTGATCGCCGTGCTGGCCACGCTGACCGCAGCCACGGCTCTGTCCGCCACCCCGGCCTCGTCCGCCACTCCGGCGCAGGCGGGCGCCCGCGGCGCGGGCCTGGAGAACTGCACCGCGACGGCCTGTCACTTCGACGTCGCGCCCGGCACGTACGACGTACACGTCCGGCTGGGCGGCGACACCGCGGCGAGTACCGGCATCACCGGCGAGACCCGCCGCACCCTCCTCCCCGAGACGGCCACGGCAGCGGGCGAGCGCGTGGCCCGCAGCTTCACCGTGAACGTTCGCACCCCTGAAGGCGAACCCACCGGCCCCGACGGCACTCCCGGCCTCGACCTCGTCCTCGGCGGCTCGGCCCCCGCGCTGGCCGGCATCCGCGTCACTCCGGCCCTCGCCCACGCTCGAATTCACTCGCGCGGGGGGACCCCCATCGCCCGCCAGATCTTCCTCGTCGGCGACTCCACCTCCTGCGACCAGCCCGGCGCCCCGTACTCCGGCTGGGGCCAACAGCTGCCCCAGTACCTCCGCAAGGGCCTGTCGGTCGCCAACTACGCGGACTCCGGGGAGAGTACGGTCAGCTACCTCGACAACCCCGCGCTCTTCGCGACCGTCCAGCCGCTGATCCGCAAGGGCGACCTGGTCCTCATCCAGCTCGCCCACAACGACAAGCAGACCGACGAGGCGACGTATCGCGCGAACCTCGAAACGCTCGTCGCCGGCGTACGCGACCGGGGCGGCCGGCCAGTACTGCTCACGCCCATCGTCCGCCGCTGGTTCAACGCGGACGGCACCCTCAACAACGACACGGCGCTCCTGGTCAACGGCCTCGGCGTCGACCACCCCGCAGTCGCCCGCTCGGTGGCCGCCGCGCACGACGTACCGCTCATCGACATGACCGCCAAGACCAAGGCCCTGGTGGAGTCGCTCGGCGTGGAGGCCTCCAAGGCGCTCTACCTCTACAACGAGAAGCGGGACAACACCCACACCTCCGCGCACGGCGCGACCGTCTATGCGGACCTCGTCCGCGACGAGCTGGTCGCCCAGCGCCTGGTCCCCAGGGGCCTGGTGAGGTGACCCAAGACCCTGGGGCGTCCCGACCGGAACCGGGGCGCCCCAGGTACCTCAGCGCTCCGCTGGGAGGGCAGTGATCAAACCGCGGGCCGGTGGGGCCTGGTCGCGCCCGCGCGGCGGAGCCGCAAATCGATACAGCCCCGCGCCACTAAGAGGCCTCCGGCCTCCTCAGGGGCGCAGTACCGCACCGGACTTCACCAAAGGCCGCTCAGACAGGAAGCACGACCCATGATCGCAGGCGTTCCCGAGGACGACCGCACCCTCAGCCCGTACACCGGCTACACGCGCGCCCACTGGGCGGCGGCGGCCGACTCCCTGCTCGCCGCCGTGGAGCCCTACGCCTCCGAGGACCGAGCCCTCTACCACCTGCCCGGCGACCGTGAGAGCTGGTCGGGCCGCCTGTCGGACGGCCTGGAGGGATACGCCCGTACGCTCCTGCTGGCGGCCTTCCGCCGCGACGAGAAGGCCCTCGCGCGCTACGCCGACGGGCTCGCCGCCGGAACCGCGGGTGTCTGGCCGCGTATCGGGGACCACAGCCAGCCCCTCGTCGAGGCCGCCTCGATCGCCCTCGCCCTGCGCCTGACCCGCCCCCTCCTGTGGGACCGCCTCGACGACGGCGTACGGCAGCGGGCGGCGGCCTGGCTCGGCGACGCGCTGACCGCCGAACCCTGGCCCTGCAACTGGGAGTTGTTCCCGGTGACAGTCGGCGGCTTCCTGGCGGAGATCGGCTACGAGACCGAGGCGTCGCGGGCGGCGATCGACCGCGGCCTCGACCGCATCGAGCAGTGGTACGTCGGCGACGGCTGGTACACCGACGGTGACGGCCGCAAGTTCGACTACTACAACGGCTGGGCGATGCACCTGTACCCGGTGCTGCACGCCTGGCTCGCGGACGACACGCGCCTGCTCGACCTGTACGGCGGCCGGCTGTCGACCCATCTCGCCGACTACGCCCGCCTGTTCGGCGCCGACGGCGCCCCCATGCACCAGGGCCGCTCACTCACGTACCGCTTCGCGACGACCGCACCGCTGTGGCTGGGCGCGCTCACCGGGCGTACGCCACTGCCGCCGGGGGAGACACGACGGCTGGCGTCCGGCGCGCTGAAGTACTTCCTCGACCGGGGAGCCGTCGACGACCGAGGCTTGCTGAGCCTCGGCTGGCACGGCCCCAACTTCGCTGTCCTGCAAGGCTATTCGGGCCCGGCGTCCCCGTACTGGGCGAGCAAGGGCTTCCTCGGTCTGCTTCTCCCCGCGGACCACGAGGTGTGGACGGCGACCGAGGAGCCCGGCCCGGTGGAACGGCAGGACGAGGTGCGGCCGGTCGGCCCGCCCAACTGGCTGCTGCAGTCGACCAGTTCGGACGGCCTGGTCCGCCTCCACAACCACGGCAGCGAGGACGTCCGCTACGACCCGTACTACACGCGACTCGCGTACTCGACTGTTACGGCGCCTTCGGAGGCGTACGACAACAGCGTGATCGTCGACGAGGACCCGAGCCGAACGCGCATCGAGCCGTTGGGAGTCGGCGAGGGATGGGTGGCGTCCCGGCACGAGGCCGGGGGCTCTGCGCGGGTCACGAGCCTGGTCGTGGCGTCCGGCGCGGTGGAGGTACGCGCCCACCTGGTGACGGGCGCGCCTCCCGGAACCACAGTGCGGGTCACGGGCTGGTCGACGGGGGAGGGGCGGGTCGGACAGGACGGGCAGGACGGCCAGGAGGGGCTACGGGCTGAACTCCTCCCGGCCTTCGGCCTGTCGGGCACATCCACCCTGACCGGCGTGACGGGCGAGGAGCCCACGTTGTTCGTGGCCCTCGCCCGTCTCACCGCCGAGTCGGACCCCCTCCCGCTCCAGGCCCTGGTGTCCGTGGAGGTGGAGGGGGCGTATCAGGTGCGCGTCCGCTGGGCCGACGGCCCCGAGACGCGTTTTCGGTTCAGCGCGTCAGACGGGCGATCCGCAGGGTCTTCGTGGTCGGTGACGCCCCTGTGAGTGCCGTCGAGTAGGACGGCGTGACGGGCGCGTACGCCCAGGTGAGGGAGCCGTCCGCGAGGGTCGCGATGTCACCCGTGATACGGGCCTTGACGACCTTGTCCGGCGTCTTGAACCTGCCGTTCCAGTCGATCAGGCGCAGGTGTGTGCCGGTGAAGGTGCCCGTGCACGTGCCGTTCGCGCACTTGGCGTTCTTCAGGGACTCCCAGGAGACGAGGAGCCGGTCCTTGCCGTACGGGGCGATGCGGACGTTCACGTGCTCGGTGCCGGGGGCGTTCGTGAGGTGGACCGGCTTGCCCGCGGGCGTGTTGCGGTTCTTGAGGAAGGCGACGGCGACCTGATGGGTCTTCGTCTTCGGCTTCACCGTCCAGCCGCGGCCGCTCGCGTCGTCCGGGTTCTTGGCGGCGGAGGCGGCGCCGCGGGAGGCGAAGGCGGTGGCGTAGCGGCCGCTGGACGACTTCACGAGGTCGCCGGTTCGGCCCGGGAAGGTGCCGCCGCAGTAGCCCGCCCAGCACTGCTCGCGCTGCACGACCGGCGCGTTGTCGGGTGCGCCTATGCCGGTCGACACGAACAGGCCCGAACGCCAGTCGTCGAAGCAGAGGGAGGTGAAGGCTCCGGTGGGCTCGGCGTGCAGCGCGATGCCTTCGTTGTGGCTGCAGCCCCAGCTCCAGCCGCCGCTGAGCTTCGCGCCCTTGGCGCTGACGTACGCCAGCTTGTCGCCGAAGTGACCGTCGGCGAAGCCGCCCGCGCCGTGGACGACGAAGTACGCGCCGTACTTCTTCCCGTTCCAGGCGAGCTGCCCGTCGAGCAGCGGCGCCGTGTCGTGCGAGGCGGTGCCCGTGAGCTTCGTACGGAACGCCTGCTTGCCGTTCTTGTAGCGGACGAGCGCGGCGGCCGTCTCCTTCCACTTGTTGCTGTCGGAGACGCGGGTCACCAGCGCGAACCCGTCGTTGTGCGCGACCAGCCCGCCGACTTCCTTGGCGCCCTTGACGACCGTGTCGGAGCCGGAGCGCTTCCCGGCCTTTGTGAGCGGCGTGACGTGAATCCCGTCGGACGCGGGCCAGGCCACTCGGAGGGTGCCGTTCGGCGCCACGGCGGTCGCCGTGCGTGTCCACTCCCGGGTGTTGTTGTAACCCGCCGACAGATAGGGGAACTTGGCCGGGATCTTCACCGTGGTGTTCGTGACGGCGAGGTCGTCGGCGGCCTTCGGCGCGGGGTTCGCCGTGGCGGTCGCGTACCACGCACCGGTCAGCAGGACGCCCGCCGCGAGCGAACCCACCACGGGCTTGCGGGCGATTCGGCGACGGCGGTGTCTTGTTGGGGGTGTTACGGATGTTGCGGGTGTCATGCCTCCGAGTCGCCGCCGGCCGGGTGGAGGTTGCCGTGCGATCGAAGTTCGGAACGCTTCGGCCGGCACCGAAGTGTCCCGCTTCTAGCGTTGCGCTATGACCGACGACCGGATCTACACCCTCTACAAGGCGATCCGTGGGATCGCCGACCATCTTGTCGACCGCCTGGCCGAGTTGGAGCCCCGAAGCCTGCTGACCCGGCTCGCCCGGATCTGGGCGAACCGGCTCGGCACCCTGACCCCGGAACAGCTCGACCACTCTCCCGGCGACGGCTGGACCTTCCGCCAACTGGCCTTCCGCCTCACGGAACCCATGTACTACGCCGACGCGGTGGGTGACCCCTCATGACCGCCTTCGCCGAGCTCCACCACCGGGACACGCCCCTGCTTCTGCCCAACGCCTGGGACCACGCCTCGGCGGCGGCCCTCGCCGCGCAGGGCTTCGAGGCGATCGGTACGACCAGCCTGGGAGTCGCCGCGGCGGCCGGACTGCCCGACGGCGCGGGCGCCACCCGGGACGCGACGCTGGACCTGGCCCTACGGCTCGGGCAAGGGCCGTATCTGCTGTCCGTGGACGCCGAGGGCGGCTTCAGCGACGACCCGGACGAGGTCGCCGAGGTCGCCCGCGAACTCGCCGCCGCCGGAGCCGTCGGCATCAACCTGGAGGACGGCCTCGGCTCCGTGCGACTGCACGTAGCGAAGATCGCCGCCGTGAAGGCCGCCGTGCCAGGCCTCTTCGTGAACGCCCGCACGGACACGTACTGGCTGGGCGATGGCGACGAGCAGGAGACGGCCCGTCGCCTCGACGCCTACCAACAGGCAGGCGCCGACGGCGTGTTTGTGCCGGGGCTGACCGACTCGACACGCATCGCCGCCCTCGTGAAGACCCTCCACGTCCCCCTCAACATCCTCTACTCACCGTCCGGCCCGGCCGTCCCCCAGCTCGGCGACCTCGGCGTGCGCAGGGTCAGCCTCGGCTCCATGCTGTACCGGCGGGCACTGGGCGCGGCGCTGGAGACGGCCGCCGGCATCCGGGCCTGGCGCACGCCCAGCGGGAGCGCCCCCGCATACCACCAGGTGGAGGCGCTGAGCCCGCGCCGGGAGGCGTGAACCTGGTACGGTTATAGCTTTCGTGGGTACGTAGCCCTGTGGACTCCGACCGGCAAGGGACCGAGGAAAACCATGGATATGGACGTCCCCGGCGACAAGCGACTGGCCGCCGCCGTTGTGATGCACAAAGGGCGTGTGCTGCTGGTGCGGCGTAGTGAGACCGAGCGGTTTCTGCCCCGGGTGTGGGGTGTGCCCTGCGGGAAGCTCGAACCGGGGGAGAGCCCTCAGGACGGCGTTCTGCGGGAGTTGAAGGAAGAGACCGGGCTTCTCGGCGAGGTCGTCCGGAAGGTCGGCGAGTCGTCGTTCGTGAGTCGGTATCGCGGGCACGAGGTCAAGAACTGGCAGGACAACTTCCTGGTCAAGCCCCTCTCCCGGCACATCACGCTGCCCGAGCCCGACCAGGCGTACGCCTGGTTGAGCCCGGCCGAGCTGAGCACCGTCGACATCGACGAGTACAACCTGGACATCGTGCGGCAGGCGCTCCAGCGCCCATGACCGGGGCACAGGCGCTCGTCAGCTCCTGAGCAGCTCCGTCAGTGTGGCGAGTTCGCTCAGATACTCCTCCACCCTCAGCGGCACCTTCGGCACCGCGCCCGGATGCGGTCCCGCCGCCGTGAATACATCGGTGTGCCGCCGTCGCCCGCTGCCCGTCTCCAGGAAGAGCGTCACCGTCGGCTCCGCCGTCTCGGTCCACGCGCGGTGCAGGGTGTGGGCGGGGAGGGCGTAGGTGCTGCCCGCCGCGTACTGAGCCACGTGCGTCAGACGCAGCCGGGAGGGGCCCGCGGGCTCCAGAAGCCAGTCGGCGGCGGTGTCGGACAGGGACTCCTGGTAGCGGTCCGCCTCGATTCCTCCGTCGGCGTCGCCCGCGATGCGCACAGGCGCGTACAACTCCATCGTCAGCTGCCCCCGTACGACATAAGAGGCAAGCGGGGAACGGTGGTTGTGGATGTCCTCCTTGCCGACCGCGCCGCGGCCGGCGTGCCACAGGTGGGCGCGCAGCATGTGGTGCGGACCGCCGTCGATGAGCAGGAGCTTGTCGAAGCCGAGGACATGGCGGTACGAGAGCCGGGCGCAGCCCTCCGGATCGCCCTCGCCGGAGGCGAGTTCGGCGGTCAGTTCCAACAGCCGGTCGGGGGAGCCGAGTTCGGCGATGACGGAACGGGCCGCCAGCACCCGTTCGTGCTCGGGCAGTTCGCCGTCCAGTGCCTCGGCAAGGAGCCGCCTCGCCGCCTGGACCTGCCGACCACCCATGCACGCTCCCTCCGACTCAGCCATGCGGCTGGTACATCCATACGGCATGACCGCGCAGCGCCGAAAGACCTTGATAGGTCATCCACATGGGACGGCGCAGCTCGCTGGTGGTGTCCTCGCGGGGCCAGGTCCATATGCCGTCCGTCTGCGCGGCCCATACGGCGGTGGCCGCGCCGTCCAGCCGCTCGCGCCACTCCGCCTCCAGGCCGTCCTCGCGCGCGATGTCGCGGGCCCCCGGAGTGAGCAGGGCGCGGACCACCCAGGAGGCGGTGAAGTGCCGTACGTTCAGGACCTCGTGGCGTGACGGGTCGTCGGAACGTGGCCTGCGCACCTCCTCGCGGAGGCTGGACAGGTCGAGGCAGGAGTCGTGCGGGGCGTCCGGACAGGCCAGCAGCCAGCGGACGCCGTCCTCGCGGGCGGCGCGGGCGCCCGCGCTCTCGCCCAGGACGCGGGCCGCGCGGTCCAGGGCGACCACGGCCAGCGAGGTGTGCAGCGGGGACGGCGGGCCGTGCAGGGGCGCGAGGCGGTAGCTCCAGCAGCGGCGGTGCTGTCGGCGCGGGTCGGTGACGGCGCCGTCGACGAGGGCCTCCTGGAGGACCGGCAGTACGTCGGAGCGGGGCGCGGCACGCAGCAGGCCGCGCAGCACGGTCGTCACGACATGCGTCAACTCGCGCCCGGTGCGGTCGAGTTCGAGAGTGAAGCCGGACTCACAGCGCGCCACCTCCGCGGCCACCCGGGCCGGGTCCACGCCGGCCCTGGCCAGTGCGCCGAGCACCAGCGCGGTCACCTCGGGCCGGGCCACCGTCCCTTGCGAGCGCGCCGACCAGCCGCCGTCCGGCAGGCGCAGCCGCCACAGCGTCTCGACCAGGTCGCCCGTGCTCAACCGCCCGTCGGGGACACCGAGATCGAGCGCGATGTGCAGCCCGTACGCCGTACCGACCGGCGTCGGCCGGCCCGCGCTCTCGCCGAGCGAGTGCGGCCAGCCGGTGAGCCGCCCGCACCCCGGATCGTCGACCACGCAGAGCTGCTCGGCGAGAGCGTCGTATGCCGACGAGAACAGCTGGGGGAGCGGTCCTGGCCCGGACAGCGACGTCGATCCCGCGGTGAACTGCCCGGTCCCTGCGAGCGCGTTGCGTTCTGACCGGGCCCGCAGCAGCTCCGCCGCCAGCCACGCCGCGAGCGCCGTACCGAGTCCGGCGACCCCCGCGATCGCATACCGTGCGGCCTGCCCGTCGATGCTGTCCGGCAGCAGGCCGAACAGCGCCTGGAACACCGCGTAACCGGCGGCCGCGCAGCCGAAGCCGCCCAGCCACCGTACGAAACGGGGTGGCCGGGGACCGTCCGGCACGGGCGGCACGGGATCCGTTCTCAACGGCCCCCGTCCCAGCTGCTGTTGAGTCAAGGCGCGCTCCCTCCCCAGGGGCGGCACACGTGGGTCATGGCGAAGATTCCAGTCTAAGTGGTCAGTGGGACGGCTGGTGTTGGGACCGGAAGCACTCTCTCCATGGGTGCCACATTGGTGATACCCAGGTGATACCCGGTGGCCTCAGGAAGGCTTCCTCTCCTGACGGGGCCAGTGCTCCAGGAGTACGTGCAGGGCGTCGAGGGCCCGCTCCCAGGACGCCTGTACGTCGCGTGGGGCGCTGAATCCGCCACTGGCCTCGAGGCTGCAGTAGCCGTGGAAGGTGCTGCGCAACAGGCGTACGGCGTCCGTGAGATCGGGCTCCGAGAGTCCGTAGCCGCGCAGCATTCCGTATGTCACCTCGGCGGTCCGCCGCAGCACGTCGGACTCGGCGACCACGGCAGGGTCGACCCGGATCTGCGTGGCCGCGTACCGTCCGGGGTGCTCCAGCGCGTACTCCCGGTAGGCGCCGGCGAACGCGACCAGCGCGTCCTTCCCGGCCCGCCCGGCCACGACCAGCTCGATCCGCTCGATCATCTCGCCGCCCGCCAGCAACGCGAGCCGCGTGCGCAGCTCCTGCACGTTCTTGACGTGTGAGTACAGACTCGCGTCCTTCACGCCGAACTGCCGCGCCAGCGCGGTGACGGTGACCTTCTCGAACCCGACCTCGTCGGCGAGATCGGCGGCGGCCGCCACGACACGGTCGGTCGTGAGCCCGACTCGGGCCATGGGTGGTTACCTCCGCAGGAGCGCTGCCTAGTGCCTCTAGGCAGGGGCCCAATCTACAGAGGGAGGGGGCACGCTGGTCGCTCGGGCGGGTGGTACGGATCACGGGCTTCGTGAGCCCAGGAGTAGAGACGATACGCATCGTCTTGCTACAGTGAACGCATGGCTTTCTTCTGCTCTCTCTGAGTCCGGGCACGGCCAATACCGCCGTTTCTGCTGTCCGTAGACATTTCGCATCCCCAGGGAAAGCCGCATGCGTGAACGCGCCCATACAGCTGTGCCCGCTGCCGTGGCACAGCTGTCCGTCAAGAACGTCACCAAGTCGTACGGCACCCGGACCGTCCTCGACCAGGTCACCTTCACCGTCCGCCCGGGCGAGAAGGTCGCCGTCATCGGCGAGAACGGCTCCGGCAAGTCCACTCTGCTGGGGCTGCTGGCCGCAGCAGAGGTGCCGGACGCCGGGGAGATCACCGTCGGCTTCCCCGGCGGCACCGGCCACCTCGCCCAGACCCTCGACCTCGACCCGGGCTGCACCGTGCAGGACGCCGTCGACCTCGCCCTCACCGAACTGCGCGACATGGAGCGCCGGCTGCGCACGGCGGAGGAACGCCTCGGCGAGGCGTCGGAGGACGAACTCGCCGCGTACGGCGAACTGCTGATCGCGTACGAGGGACGCGGCGGATACGAGGCGGATGCCCGCGTCGACGCCGCCATGCACGGGCTCGGGCTCGCCGGGATCACCCGCGACCGCGTGCTCGGCTCGCTCTCCGGCGGCGAGCAGTCGCGGCTCGCGCTCGCCTGCGTGCTGGCCGCCGCCCCCGAGCTGCTGCTCCTCGACGAGCCGACGAACCACCTCGACGCAGCGGCTGTCCACTGGCTCGAGGAGCATCTGCGCGCGCACCGCGGCACCGTTGTCGCGGTCACCCACGACCGCGGCTTCCTGGAGCGCATCGCCACCACGATCCTCGAGGTCGACCGGGATGCGCGCACGGTGTACCGGTACGGCGACGGCTGGGCCGGCTACCGCGCCGCGAAAGTGGCCGCCCGACGTCGTGCGGAGCAGGAATACGCGGACTGGCTCCAGGAGGTGGCCCGTGCCGAGGAGCTGCTCGAGGCCGCCGGGAAGCGGCTGGCCACCACCGGCAAGGACCCGCGGCAGGGCTTCGGCAAGCACCGCCGCTCGCATGAGGCAAAGCTCGGCGGGCAGGTGCGGGCGGTCCGGGAGCGGCTGGCCCACCTGCGGCGTAACCCGGTGGCGGCACCGCCGGAACCGCTGCGGTTCACGGCGGCGCTGTCGGCGGCGGGCGGCGACGACCGCCTGCTCGTCGAGCTCGAGGGCGTAGCGGTCGGCGAGCGGCTGCGTCTGGACGGGCTGCTGGCGATCGCGCCCGGGCAGCGGCTGCTGGTCACGGGCGGGAACGGGGCGGGCAAGACGACGCTGCTGCGCGTCCTGGCGGGCGACCTGGAGCCGGATGCGGGCACGATACGCCGCTCTCCGCGGATCGGGTACCTGGCGCAGGAGTTGCCCGCGCGCTCCACGCGGCTCCCGCTTCTCGCCGCCTTCGCGGCCGGGCGACCCGGGCTGCCGGAGGAGTACGCCGAACAGCTGCTGGCGCTGGGCCTGTTCCGTGAGGAGGACCTGCACGTCCCGGTCGCGGCGCTGTCCGCAGGGCAGCAGCGGCGGCTGCAGATCGCGAGACTGGTGACCCGGCCCGCGGACCTTCTCGTACTCGACGAGCCGACGAACCACATCGCTGTCGATCTGGTCCAGGACCTGGAGTCGGCACTCGCGGCGTACCCGGGCGCGGTGGTCGCGGTGTCGCACGACCGCGGCTTCCGCGAGCGGTTCTCAGGACAGCGACTGGAGCTGTGCGGCGGCCGCAGATGCTGACCCTCGTCGAGGTAGCAGAACCGCTCCCGATCACGATCCGGCCGCGTGGCTCCTCCTGCTCGCAAAGCTCCCCGGCCTCATCGGCGCGAGCGAGCCGGACCGCGCACGCCGCGAGTGGCAGATCCTGGAACCTCTCGTGCGCTCACGCACGGCGTTCGGAGAAGCGTTCCCGGGGATCGATCTCCAGCCCATCCACGGCGACTCCCCGCCCGCGAACATCTTCTACGGCACCGACAAGTACACAGCGGCGTGGCCCCCATGGGCTGGTTCGTCTGCGGCGAGAGGGCTGTGCGACCCTCTCGATGTCATCTCTCTGAAAGGGCTGGTCATGACGCTCGGCATGGTTGTCTTCGACTTCTCCTCTCGCGCTTCGACGCGGGAGCCGTAGCCCCACCTGCCCTGACACGCGCGCCCGTGCTGCAGCACGGGCCGTTTGCCCTGCTCCTCGTCGAAGTGCTCTTCGTGCCCCTGCACGTTCGATCACGAGGAGTACTCGGTGTCCACCATCCACTGGACCGAGACGAACACCCCCCGTTCCGCCCACTGGCATTCCGAGAGCGCGACACCGCCTCCCAGCCGGGTCATCGGCGCGGACGACCGTATGAAAGCCGCCACGGCATACCGTCTGGCCTGCGAAGGCACCGCCTTGCTGTGGCGGGGCGACTTCCACAATGCACGTCAACTACTGCAGGCGATGAGCCGCCGCATCGACCGGAAACCTCCCCGGCAAGGCGACGGCCCGGCAGAATCCTTCCACCTGCACCGCCGGGCCCGCAGCCACCGCGCCCGCGTGCTGGGCAGGCTCCTCGTTCTGCTGGACGACGCCCACTGCCTGAACCTGCGCAGAGCCCCCGATGTGCGTCAGGCATGCACCGAGGCATACGGTCCGCCGTCCGAGCCGATGGCGGTCTCGCTCACAGAACTGCTGGGCGTGATCGGAGCGCATCAGTGGCGCACGAAGGGCGTGGAAGTATCGGCCCTCGACGCTCGTATTCACCCGCACTATGGCGTGTTCTCCCCGGTCAGGGGCGAATACGTCGACCTCGTTGCCCATGCGCCACTCCCCGCACCGGCGGACCACCGCGCGGGTCGCCGCACCGCATTCGACCTCGGGACGGGGACGGGAGTGCTCGCAGCCGTCCTGGCGGGCCGGGGGATCGGCCACGTTGTGGCCACGGACAGTAGCCCGCGTGCCCTGGCCTGCGCACGCGAGAACGTCCGTCGACTGCACTTCACCGGGCGCATCGACGTCGTGGGCCCCGGCCTGTATCCCGACGGGCGCGCGGACCTCGTCGTCTGCAACCCGCCCTGGATTCCGGCCCGGCCCACCTCCGCCGTGGAGCAAGGCGTCTACGACCCGGGCGGCAGCATGCTCCGCAACTTCCTGGACGGAATGACCGCCCATCTCGAACCGGGAGGTGAAGGATGGCTCATCCTGTCGGACCTGGCCGAGCGCCTCGGACTCAGGACGCGCAGCGAACTACTGGCCGGCATCGAGGCGGCGGGTCTGCACGTGGTGGACAAAATTGACACCAGGCCGCGGCATCCGCGAGCGAGGGACACCGCTGATCCCCTCCACGCCGCTCGGGCCGCGGAAGTCACCTCGCTTTGGCGTCTCGCCGGCAAATGACGTCCAGCGCCGCCGGCCGCCGTCCCCGGACTATACCCGTGGGGGTATCGTCCGGGGAGGGGTTTGACGGTGCTTCAGCTCAGTCGACAGGTGCGTACAGCACCCCCAGCTTGTCGATCTCCGTGCCCGCACGGCCCGTGAAGCCGACGATCTGCCAGCCCGCCGGGGCCGTGTACGTCACGGTGTTCGAGGTGGCCGAACCGGCCGTCACTGTACGGGACTTGTCCGTCGTGAAGGCCGCCGAGAAGATGCGCGTCCGGCCGTCCTTCTGGCCGCTGGTGAGCTTCACCGAGGTGAGGTGCTCGTCGGCGGCCAGGGTGAGGGACGTGGCCGTGCCGCCCGTACCGCCGTGGGTGAGGGACGTACCGCCGTCGTGGGTCAGGGATACGGCGTCCAGGCGGGCGTTGCCGCGCAGGGTGAGCGTGCGGGGCGCGGGCGTGGCCGGCAGTTTGTCCGCGTCGTTGAAGGCGGTGCCGTGCGGGCCGCCGAAGAAGTCGCTGGCGCGGAGGTTCGCGGGCAGGGTCCAGGAGAAGTCGACCGCGTGCGGGAAGTGGTCGGAGAGGTTGCCGCCGGCGGAGTCCAGGAACTTGGACCAGTCGTTGTTGTAGCGGGTGGCGTCGAGGTTCACCAGGTCGCTGCCGCGGTAGAGGACCTTGTCCACCACCTCGCAGCCGTTCGTCGGTGCCGTCTCGGGGCAGACGAGCGCTTCGCCGCCCTGCGCGGGGGCGTTGCCGCCGCGGACCAGGTCGACCCAGGGGTCGCTCAGGCCGTTCTCGTTCACGAGCGTGCGGATGTTGTCACCCGCGCGCGTGTAGCGCGTGTTGGTGTCGCCCATGACGATCACCGCGTTGCCCGCCGAGTTCGCCTGGATGAAGTCGGAGAGCTGGTCGATGTTGGCGCGACGGGCCGCGAGGGCGTCGTCGGTCGAGTCGGCGTTCGTGTGGACGTTGTAGAGGTCGACGAAGACGCCCTCCGCGAGCCGCACCCGGGCCAGCGAAAAGCCCTTCGGGGTCAGGCAGTTGGTGCCGGTGCACTTGTTCCACTTCACCCGCTGGAAGTCCTCGAAGGCATAGTCCGAGAGGGTGTTGAGGCCGTCGCCGAACGGGACGCCGCCGCTGGTCGCGGTGCGGTGCGGGTGGTCGTCGCCCGCGTACAGGGCGGCGTGGTAGTTGAAGTCCTCCTGCACATTGACGATGTCGTACGCCCCGAGTCGCGGGGAGATCAGCGGGGTGTTCTTCGCCGGGTTGCCGGAGCTCAGCCCCTCCGGGAGGCCCGCGACGTTGTACGTGAGGACGTTGAAAGTGCCCGACGAGGGAGCGGCGGCCGTCGCGGATCCCGTAGTCGTGGTGGCGGCGGGTGCACTGGCCGTGGCTGTGGTGGCGAGCCCGGCCAGGGCCAGCGCGCCCGCCACAAACGTTCCGATGAGCCTTCTCATGGGGGGTGTCTCCAGGGGACGGAGGAAGGGAGAGGGAGATCAACGGTGCTCAGGGTCGAGGCCAACTCGTGTTCTGTACAGGGGTAGTTGGGAGAATGCCGCGAGAATTGTGAAGCGTGGGAAGAGTTGATGCGACCAAGTCACCTGCGAATCACGATGTGGTTGAGCATTGTTCATGTTTCGCGCCGAGTCTCGCACCCGCGCGGTCATACCGACAGCGCGAAGGCGAAGAAGGCACAGAAGGCAGGCCGACATGGGTCACGGGCACGGACACGGTCACGCGCATGGACACGGGCATCACCACCACGAGCACGACCACCAGGGCACCGATCTCCCGGCCGCCTTCGACACCTCCGTACCCGACGAGGCCCTGACGCCCGAGCAGCACTCGCGCCGCTCCATGCTGCGGCGCGCGGGCCTGCTCGGTGCGGGTCTGACGGCGGCCGGAGTGCTCGGCGGGACGGCCGCCGCGCAGGTGTCCACGTCCGCGCCGGCCGCCAAGGGCCGCCGACGGGACGGATTCCTGTGGCTGGCCGGCGACCACCACATCCACACCCAGTACAGCAACGACGGCAAGTACCGCGTCTCCGACCAGGTCCGCCAGGGCGCCCGGCACGGCCTGGACTGGATGGTCATCACCGACCACGGCAACGCGACGCACGCCAAGATCGGCGTGGAGAAGGTCAACCCGGACATCGTCGAGGCCCGCGACACGTACGAGGACACCCTCGTCTTCCAGGGCCTGGAGTGGAACATCCCGGCCGCCGAGCACGGCACCGTCTTCGTCCACCCCGGCAAGAACGAGGTCTCCGTCCTCAAGCAGTTCGAGACCGACTACGACGGCGGCGTGAAGAAGGCGACGGACTCGACGCCCGCCAACGAGGCCCTCGCCGTCGCGGGCCTCAACTTCCTTGCGCAGCAAATCCAGCGGCGCAAGGTCAAGGACATCCTGATGCTCGCCAACCACCCCGCGCGCAAGGGCATCGACTCGCCGCACGAGATCCGCGCCTGGCGCGACGCCACATCCGCGCGCCACCAGATCGCGGTCGGCTTTGAGGGCGCCCCCGGCCACCAGGCCGCCGGCATCGAGAAGTCGGTCGGCATGGGCCGCGCCCGTGGTCTGTACGACGGCAGCCCGAGCGCCAACTCCTTCGCCGGTTACCCCCTGGAGAGCTACCGCACCTGGGGCGGCTTCGACTGGATGACCGCCACCGTGGGCGGCCTGTGGGACAGCCTCCTCGCCGAGGGCAAGCCCTGGTGGATCACCGCCAACTCCGACTCCCACAACGTCTACACGGACACCGCCAAGCGCGGCGGCCCCGACAGCGACTACACCGCCAACGGCAAGCACACCGACCCCGTCTACAGCGGCAAGATCGACCTCACCGAAGGCGACTACTGGCCCGGCCAGTACAGCCGCACCCACGTCGGCGCCGACGGCTTCAACTACGCCGCCGTCATGGACGGCATCCGCGCCGGCCGTGTCTGGGTCGACCACGGCCAGCTCATCAGCGGCCTGGACGTACGCGTCTCGGGCGGCAGCCGCTGGGCCACGCTGGGCGGCGCGCTGCAGGTCAAGAAGGGCACGCGCGTGACGCTGACGGTCGAGGTCGCGCTCGCCGGCGGCGCCAACTGGGCCGGTTACGTTCCCGAGTTGGCCCGAGTCGACGTCATCCAGGGCGACGTCACGGGTGCGGTGAAGGACAAGGACACCTTCACCGCGCCGACCGCGAAGGTCGTCAAGTCGTACGAGGTCGGAAAGTCCTTGGGCAGGGTCAAGCTCACGTACGAACTCGGCCGCGTCGACCGCCCGCTGTACGTCCGCCTTCGCGGCACCGACGGCAACCGCTCGGCAACGGGCCTGATGGGCAAGGCAGTCGACCCGTCCGGCCCGGCGATCGATGTCGTCGGCGACGCGGACCCGTGGATGGACCTGTGGTTCTACTCCAACCCGGTGTGGGTCCTGCCCTCGTGACCACGTTGGGGCGTGGCGGGGCCTTCTGGGTCGACACCGAGGCGACGTCGCTGAGCGAGGCGGACCACCTGCTCCAGTCGCTGGCCGCCGAACTCGCCCTCTCGGAGGGCGTGTTCGGCTGCACGCACCTGGTGCGGGGCGAGCGGCCACGGGTTGTGCTGTCGTTCACCGGGGCGTCGGCGGAGGCGTCGCGACTGCTGACGGACAAGGGGTACGAGGTGACGGCCGGCGTGCCTGACACGGCGGGCCGCGCCGTCCTGTACCCCGGGGTCGGGCGGCTGACCGGGACGGTGACGGTCGCGGAGGTGGTGTCGGGCTCGGCGATCGAGCGGGTTGCGGTGCTGGGAGGATCCGGCGAACCCGCGCCGGATCAGCGGATCTTGACGAGGGACTTCGTACGTCCGGAATGGCGGGACGGCGAACTGGTCCTCACCGCCATGCCTGCCGCGGGCGGGGTCCTGGTCCCGTTCGAGGTACCGGACCCGACGCCGTGCTGCGCGGACCACTGAACGCCGCCGCTCAGTGGCGGGCGGCGTACGTGACGAACTCCGTCCAGGTGGGGGGAGAGGGCGAGCTGGGGGAAGGGTACGACGGTCTGGGCGGAGGTGCCCGCACGTAATCCGGTGGTGGGCTGCAGCCCGGCACCGGCAGAGTGACCGTATGCCGACACCACCTCCCACACCCAGCGCTGCCTTCCTCCCGGGCCTCGAACTCTCCCGGATCCTGTACGAGGAGGCGGTGCGGCCGATCCTCGCCGAGGCGTACCCAACCCTGCGGTACACGGCCGCGCGGATCGGTTCGGGTTCCGAGGTGCTGGGCTTCGACACGGCGCGGTCGGCGGATCATGAGTGGGGGCCGCGGCTGAACCTGTTCCTGGCGGCCGAGGATGTCGCCGAGCACGGCGATCGCATCCACCGGGTGCTGGCGGATCGCCTGCCCAAGGATGTGCGCGGCTGGCCTACACACTTCCGGCGCCGGGTCGACTCCGTGCTGGACCCGGTGTCGGGTCACATGGAGCTGGTCGACGGGCCAGTCGACCACCGGGTGTCCGTGGACCCGCTCGGGCCGTGGCTCGTGGCGCAGCTCGGGGTGGACGCGCTCGCCACCACCGAACTGACCGTGTACGACTGGCTTTCCATCCCTCAGCAGCGACTCGCCGAGGTGACGGGGGGCGCCGTCTTCCACGACGGACTCGGCACCCTGGAGGCCGTACGGCGACGCCTTGCCTGGTACCCCGACCAGGTGTGGCGTCACCTGCTGGCCTGTCAGTGGCAGCGGCTCTCCCAGGAAGAGGCGTTCGTCGGCCGCTGCGCGGAGGTCGGGGACGACCTCGGCTCGGCGGTCGTCGCCGCGCGCCTGGTACGCGACCTGATGCGGCTGTGCCTCCTCCTGTCGCGGACGTACGCCCCGTACAGCAAATGGCTCGGCAGCACCTTCGCCCGACTGCCGGTTGCCGCCGACCTCACCCCGTCGCTACGAGGTGCGCTGGCCGCGACCGAGTACGCGGACCGGGAACGGCACCTCTGCGACGCGTACGAGAAGGTCGCCACCCTCCAGAACGCCTTCGGCCTCACCGACCCGGTCGACCCCACCCGCCGGCGCTACCACAACCGCCCGTTCCTGGTCCTGCACGCCGAACGCTTCGCGCAGGCCCTGAACCGGACGGTCACCGACCCGGAGCTGCGCTCCCGGCCGCTGATCGGCGGGGTGGATCAGTGGGTGGACAGCACGGACTTTCTTGGCCTCGTCGGTGGTCAGGACGCCGGGTCGAAGCCCTTCGACAGGCCGCTGTAGGCGGGCTTCGCCCCATGGCTCTCGTTGTACGGCAGTGCCGCCCCGTACCCGTGGAACGTGCCCGGCACCCACGTCACTCCCGGACCCGCCCCGCCAGCACCGCCGCCCCCAGCGCCGACACGATCAGCATCACCAGTGCCAGTCGCAGATCGGCCGCGCCCGCGAGGAGGCCCACGGCCGGGCCGGCGAGGAGGAAACCAGGCCACTGGCCGATGGTAATGACGGAGACGCCCTCGCCGGGCGGGACTCCTGGCTGCTGGCCGGCCAGGCCGATCGCCGCCGGGAGGACGCAGGCGATGCCCAGCCCGACGACGGTGAAACCGGCCAGAGCGAGCGGCAGGCCAGGTCGGACGAGGACGAGGGCCGTACCCAGGGCGACCGTCAGCAGCGAGAGCCGTACGAAAGCGCGTTGGCCCAGGCGGGCCACGAAGCGGTCGCCCAGCAGTCGTTGCACCAGGATCGCCACGGAGAAACATGTGTACGTCGTCGCACCGAGCGCCGAGCCCTCACCCAGGTAGTCGGCCGTGTATACCGAGCTCCACTGGGACGCCGCGCCCTCGACGAAGGACGCCAGGAACGCGATGGAGGCGAGCAGGATCAGCTGGGGAGTGAAGCGCTGCCGTACGGACCGACGGCGTTCCTTGCGGATCTCCTCGTCCGGCAGCCAACCGGCGGACACGAGCAGCAGCGTCCCGAGGATGCCGCTGCTCACCGCCATCTGCACGCCCGGCGACACCCCGGTGGCCGCGGCGAGCGTGCCGAGGGCGCCGCCGGCCAGTACCCCGCAGCTGTAGGCGGAGTGGAAACTCGACAGCAGGGGCCTGCCATAGCGGCGTTCCACCGCGACTGCCAGCGCGTTCACGGGTGTGGCCAGAAACGTCGCCGCGACACCCCAGAGCGTCAGCCCGGTCACCAGGGCGGGGACGGTCGACGCCCCCGCCAGCAACGGCGCGTTGAGCAGGATGAGGGCGGCTGCCGAGAGGCTCAGCAGGCGCGTGCTCACCCGCCCGATCAGCGCGGTGATCAGTACGATCGCGACGAGGTCCCCGGCGGCCGACGAACTGCTCATCAGCCCCCACTCGGACACGTCCAGGCCGACCGCACCCCGGATCGCCGGGATGCGCGCCATCCAGCCGCCCTGGGTGGCGCCCAGGATCACGAAGACCAGGCAGACCGAGAGACGGGCCCGTAAGTCGGACGAGGACGGGGACGACGATGACGATGTCGTGGCCGTCTTCAACCGTTCACCCCCGTGTAGTGCCGCAGACTCCACCTCCACAGCAACCTGGCGCCCAAGTACGCCACCGCCCCCAGCAGCGGGGAAGCCGCCGCCAGCCAGTACGGCATCCCGGTGTCGTGCCCGTGCCCGCTCAGTACGGCCGCCGGGAAGTACGCCACGAACGCGAGGGGCAGCCCGAACGTCAGGAAGCCGCCCACCGCCTTCGGCAGCACGTTCAGCGGATAGCTGCCGAAGGTGCCGAGCAGTTCCTCCAGCCAACGGCCCCAGTAGTCGGCGGCCGGGAAGCGGAGACAGGCGCAGGCCACCACCGTGAAGAGGGCCGCTTCCAGGAGCATTCCGCCGAGTACGCAGATGATGAGGTAGGTGATCCGGCCCGCCGTCCAGTCCAGTTCGCTGCGGGACAGCGCGCCCACCATCAGGCCCGCCGCCACCGTCAGGTCGCCGATCGCGTTCGTGGGGAAGTACTGGAGCTGTACCTGGCGGTAGACCGGCATCGGGCGGACGAGGTACGTGTCGATCACCCCCTCCTGGATGTGCCGGCTCAGACCGTGCACCCGGCCGAGGAAGAGGACGAACAGGCCGTGGGCCAGCATCCGGATCGCCGCGATCAGCAGGACGTCCGCGCTCTCCCAGCCGCCCATCCCGGTGAACCGGGTCAGCAGGACCGTCGCGAACACGATCACCGACACCTGCCAGATCGCACCGATCGCGATCATCATGAGGAACTCGGAGCGATACTCCAGCTGCGCCCGGAAGTTGAGCTTCGTGATCCGCCACACGGTCCGCCAGGACTTCAGCGAGAACGACACCTTCGGCGAGGACCAGGTTTTCTGCGAGGACACGGTCAGCCTCCCTGGGAGATCACGCGCCGGGCGGCCCGCCGCCACACCAGCCGGGTGAGCAGGGCGAGGGCCACCACCCAGGCGGCCTGAATCGCCAACTGCGCCCCGGCGTCCGACAGCTGGATCCGGCCCACGTACAGCGACAGCGGCACGCTCAGCGTCGCCTGGAAGGGCAGGAAGCCGCTGAGCGTGATGAACCAGTCGGGGAAGAACCACAGCGGCGCGTACACCCCGGACAGCAGGTTCTGCGCGAAGATCAGGATCAGCATCGCGGCGCCGTTGCGGAGCGTGAAGAAGCACAGCTGGTCGATGGCGAGCATGATGTAGTACAGGACCCACTGGCCCAGGAGCAGGCTCACCATGAACACCCCTGCCACGGCAGCCGACTTGGGCGGCTCTACGACTCCGGCGGCCACACAGACCGCGTAGCCGACGATGGCCCACGCGAAGCCGTAGATCTGCTCGCCCAGGGCCCGCAGGGCGTAGTAGCGCTGCGGCGGCAGCGGGCGCAGATACCAGTACACGATGGTGCCGAAGTGCATGTGCTGGATCACCGAGTCGCGGCCCGAGTACTGGTCCAACTCCCGTACCCGCGTGGCCAGTACGGCGAGCACGGCATAGCTGACGGCCTGCTCGCGGTCGAGCCCGGCGGTGGTCCCCGTCGCCGCGTACAGGCCCCGCCACAGCGAGGCGACCAGCACCACCTGGACGGTCAGTCGCAGCAGGGCGGCGGTCATACGCGGCGGGGTGTGCAGTTCGCCGAGGGGAGTGACCCGGGCGGCCCGCCAGGCGCGCAGGGCGGAGGGCATGGCCACGGGATCAGCCTCCCTGCGCCTGAGCCGCCGCCACGTCGGCGGCCGTGTCGCCCGCCTGGACGTACGCGGCCCGCATCACGTCCTCCAACTCGGCCTCGTCCAGGGCGATGTCGGTCACCTCGTACCGCTCGATTACCTGCTTCAGCGCCTGGTGCACCGTCGGGGCGGCCGGCCCGTCCGGGCCGAAGACCACCTGAGGGCCCTCCCGCCGTACGAGTACGACCCCGGCCCATGGCTCGACGAGGGCATGCGCATCGGCGAGCGTGGCCCGTACCTGCCAAGTCGAGCCGAACTTCCGGCGGATCTCGTCCAGCGTGCCGTCCAGGACCAGCCGCCCGTGGTTGATCAGCACGACGCGCTCCGCGAGCCGCTCGACCTCCGTCATGTCGTGCGTGGTGAGCAGCACCGTCCGCCCACGCTCCTCCACCTGGTACCGGAGGAACTCCCGCACCTGCTCCTTGACGACCACGTCCATGCCGATGGTGGGCTCGTCGAGGAAGACCACGGGCGGGTCGTGCAGCAGCGCGGCGGCCAGGTCGGAGCGCACGCGCTGGCCGAGCGAGAGATGCCGTACGCGCGTGTCCCAGAAGGAGGACAGGTCAAGGAGTTCGTCGAACTCCCGCAGTCTCGCAGCGTGTTCGTCCGCCGGTACGTCATAGATGTCGCGCAGGATCGCGAAGGACTCCCGCACGGGCAGGTCCCACCACAGCTGGGTGCGCTGCCCGAACACCGCCCCGATGTTGCGCGCGTTGCGCTCCCGCTCCTCGTACGGGACGACGCCCGCGACCCGTGCCTCACCGGCTGTGGGCGTGAGGATGCCGGTGAGCATCTTGATGATGGTGGACTTGCCCGCGCCGTTCGGGCCGAGCAGGGCGAGGAGTTCGCCGGGGGCGACGGAGAACGTGATGTCCTCGACCGCGGTCTTGGTCACCCAGATCGGGTTGAACAGGGAACGGAGGGTGCCCAGGGCGCCGGGGCGGCGGGTCGTGGAGCGGAACGTCTTGGTGAGTGCTCGTACTTGAATGTCACCGGTCACCGAACAGCCCTCGCACGTGAATCTCCGTTCTCGTCGGTCGCTCGTGGCGCCCTCAGCCTGCCTTAATCCACCGGCAATGCGCATGCGTGATCTGGGCGACACATACGGACCGCCCCATCCCAACGGGCACTTAATCCGCACGCCCTCGCGTCGACCTGATCAGCCACACGGTCGCCACCAGGCTCGCTCCCGACAGCACCGTCAGCAGCCAAGGCACCGCGCGAATGCCGGATGTCTCGATGCCCATCCCGAGCAGCGGAGGAGCCGCCACCCCACCGATCATCGAGGCTGCGATCACCCAGGCGCCAGCCCTTTTTGCCTGAGGGAGGGCCCTGTTGAGCCAGGGCAGCCCGGTCGGGAAGACCGGCGCGATGAACAGGCCCACACCCGCGTACGCCCATGGGGCCGCCCCCGGAATCAGCGTGAGCAGCAGGCACGCCGTCACCCCGGCCGCGCACACGGTGAGGATGCGCTCGGGCGAGTACCGCAGCGTGATCGGGACGACGAGGAAGCGGCCGACGGTCATCATCAGCCAGTACACGGAGGTCGCGGAGGCCGCGACGCCGGCGCTGTAACCGACGGTCTCCAGATGCGTGGGCTCCCAGCCGCCGACGCCCGCCTCCACGGCGACGTTGAGGATATAGAGGACGAGGAAGCCGATGAGTACGCGGGAGAGGAGGCTCCCGGCGGCGGCAGGTTTCTCAACGGAGGGTGACTGGGCCTGGCTGCCCACACCGCCCGTGCAAAGGATCAGCGCGCCCGCCAGTACCGCACACGCCCCGAAGGCGTACGCGTACCCGTCCGGGCCCGTCCAGGCGATGAGCGCCGGGCCGAGTACCGCCCCGATGCCGAAGTGGGCGTGGAGAATGTTGAGCATCGCCGTCGACCGGTTGCCGAAGCCGACCGCGAAGAGCTGGTTGAGGCCGTAGTCGATACCACCGAAACCGAGGCCGCCGAGGAAGGCCGCGGCGAGCGCGAGCGGCCAGTTCGGGGCGAAGGCGAAGCCCGCGCCGCCGGCCGCCATCAGGGCGTAACTCGCACCGAGCAGCGCCTTGTTGCTGATCCGGGAGTGGATCGCGTTGAAGGCGAGTACGCCCGCGACGCCGCCCGTGAAGTGCAGGCTGAGCCCGAGTCCGGCCGCGGAGGGGGAGAGGCCGTACTCCTCGCGCAGGCCCGGGACCGCCGGGCCGTAGAGCGCCTGGAACATGCCGATGAGGACGAAACCCACACACGACGCGACCGCGGCCGGACGGCTGAAGAGCCGCCGTCCGGCCGCGGTCGGTGCGACCGAGTCCGTGTCAGTCACGAATTTCCGAGAACACGAACGAGAACTCGGCGGCTGCCGCCCGCAGTTGGTACTGCGGCAGTGCGCCCGGACCGCAGGACTGCGAGCCGATGCCCTGCTGGCCGTGGTCGAGGTTGACCCACACACCGGCGGCGGAGCCGCTGTCGGATGCAGTGCCGGGGGTGAGGTCCGTCAGGTGCTGGGCCGCGTCCAACTGCTCGCTGGTCCAGCGCCTTGCCGTGAACCAGAACTCCGGGTCGCCCTCGATCCGCAGCCCGCCGAGCTCCGCCCAACGGACGTCGGCCCGCGCACCGTTCTCCTGCGGACGCACGTACGGAGTCTGCAGCTCGTCCACCGAGGAGTGCCAACGACCCAGCATCGAGGCCGACTTGGTGTCCGGATACGCCTCGCCGGGACCGCCGCCGAACCACTTGACCTGGTCCGCCTGCGCGAGCCTGAAGCGAATGCCGAGCCGCGGCAGCGGCACCGTCCAGTCGCCCTCGGGCGCCACGGACACGGTCAGCTTCAGCCGCGTACCGTCGGACGTCCACCGGTACACCGTGCGCAGGCCCACCTCCCAGGCGGCGGGCGCCACCCGGGTCCGTACGGTCAACGCGTCGTCGCCCAACTCCACGGCGTCCAGGCGGTGTCGCATCCGGTGCAGGCCGTACTTGCGCCACAGCTGGGCCCAGCGGATGTCGTCCTGCCAGGAGGCGCCCTCGTCGTTGTCGGTCGGCGCACGCCACACGTCGAGGCGCAGGTTCTGCACCTCCACCCCGCCGATCGTCTTCAGCGCACCGGTGCGTACGTCGAAGGACGCCGGGCCGAGGTAGATCAGCCGCTCGCTCGCCGAGGGGCTGTCACTTGCCGCGACGGACGGCAACGCCCGCTGACCGGCGGGCAGTTGAGCCCATGCCACCTCGTGGTCCTTCTTCCCCCACGCGGTGTCCTCCGCCAGCAGCGCTCGTATCGTCCACTGCGTCTCGCCCCCGCGTCCGTCCGACGGAGGCGGCGTCGGCAGCTTCACCTCCGCCGACTCGCCCGGCGCCAGCGCGGGCACGGACAGGCTGCCCGCCTCGACCGTCTTGCCGTCCACCTGGTACGACCACTCGAAGGCCAGCGCCGACAGGTCGGCGAAGTCGTACGCGTTCCTGACCCGTACGGTCCCGTCCGCGCCGTCGCCCTCGATACGGACCGGCTCGATCACCTTCTTGAACTCGACGAGCCCCGGCGAGGGCTTGCGGTCCGGGAAGATCAGCCCGTCGCAGACGAAGTTCCCGTCGTGCAGTTCCTCCCCGAAGTCGCCGCCGTACGCGAAGCCGAACCGCGCGTCCTTGATGCCGTGGTCGATCCACTCCCAGATGAAGCCGCCCTGGAGCCGGTCGTACGCCTCGAAGACCCGCTGGTAGTCGGCGATACCGCCGGGGCCGTTGCCCATGGCGTGCCCGTACTCGCAGAGGATGAAGGGGAGCCCGCGCCGCTTGTGCGTACCCCCGTCGAGGTCCCTGCCGATCTGCTCGACCTCGTCATGGGCCGCGTACATGCGTGAATACATGTCCGTGTCACGGCAGTTGATGTCGCCCTCGTAGTGGATGAGGCGCGAGCCGTCCCGGCCGCGGATCCATTCGGCCATCGCGGTGAGGCCCCGACCGGTGCCGGCCTCGTTGCCGAGGGACCAGATGACGACGGACGGGTGGTTCTTGTCGCGCTCGACCATCCTGGCCGTACGGTCGATCAGTGCCGGAGTCCAGCGGTCGTCGTCCACCGGGTTGTCGCGCCAGGCCTGCTCGACGAAGCCGTGGGTCTCCAGGTCGCATTCGTCGATGACCCAGAGGCCGTACTCGTCGCACAGGTCGAGGAAGGCCGGGTGCGGCGGGTAGTGGGAGGTGCGGACGGCGTTGATGTTGTGCCGCTTCATCAGCAGCACGTCCTCGCGCATCGTCTCCAGGTCGAGGGCACGCCCGCGCTCGGGGTGCCACTCGTGGCGGTTGACGCCCTTGAAGAGGATGGGCTTGCCGTTGACCTTGATCAGGCCGTCTTCGAGCGCGACCGTGCGGAAGCCGATCCGCAGCGGGATCCGCTCGCCCTCGGTGGCCAGCACGCCGTCGTACAGCGTCGGTGTCTCCGCGGTCCACGGCTGGACCGGGACCGTCACGGACTCGCCCGTCGCGACATCGATGTCCAGGGCAGGCACGGTGACCCGGCCGTCGACGTCGGAGTCGACGCGCAGGGTCCCGAGACCGTCCACGTGGTCGTACGAAGCGTGCACGAAGAAGTCGAGCGCGCTGCCCGCCGGGCGGTGCAGCAGCGTGACGTCCCGGAAGATGCCGGGCAGCCACCACTGGTCCTGGTCCTCCAGGTACGACCCCGCCGACCACTGGTGGACGCGGACGGCAAGGACGTTCCCCGTCGGCTTCAGCAGGTGGCCGACCGTGAACTCGTGCGGGAGCCGCGAGCCCTTGAACTCGCCGATGTCCGTGCCGTTCAGCCAGACCCGGGCGCAGGACTCGACCCCGTCGAAGCGGAGCACGGTCCCGCCGTCCCCAGGCCACTCCGAGGGCAGGTCGAAGACCCGGAGATGGTCACCGGTCGGATTCTCGGTCGGCACGCGCGGCGGGTCGACCGGGAACGGGTAGAGGTGGTTGGTGTAGATGGGCGAGCCGTGGCCTTGAAGCACCCAGTGGCCGGGGACCTGTAGCTCGGCCCAGTTCCCGGCGTCGTACCGGTCGGCCGCGAACGAGTCGTCCTCGGCGTCGGCGGTAGCCGACAGGCGGAAGCGCCAACTTCCATTCAGCGAAAGGGACTTGGCGTCAGAGGACGTGTACCGGGCGCGGGGCGGCAGGGCCCCGCTCCCGGGCGAGACGTCCTCGACGTAGTCGACGGAATGAGTCGTGCGGAATGACATCGGTCTCCAGCGTCCTGAGAGAAGGCGTCAGCCCTTGATGCCGGTTTGTGCGACCCCCTGCACCAGCCAGCGCTGGAGGAAGAGGAACACGAGCACCAGGGGCAGGATCGAGATGGCGGTGGCCATGAAGATCAGATGGAAGTTGACGGTCTGGTTGGTCATGTACGAGGAGAGCGCCACCTGGACCGTCCACGCCTCCTGGTCCTGGCCGATGACCAGCGGCCACAGGAAGGCGTTCCAGCCCTGGATGAAGGTGATGGTGGCGATGGCCGCGAAGAAGTTCAGCGAGTTGGGCACGACGACGCGCCAGTACGCGCCCCAGTACCCGAGTCCGTCCACGCGCGCCGCCTCCTCCAGCTCCTTGGGGAACCCCAGGAAGTACTGCCGGAACAGGAAGCAGGTGAAACCACTGAAAAGCCCCGGAATGATGAGACCGCGGAAACTCGACACCCAGCCGAGCGACGAGACCAGCACGAAGCTCGGTACGAAGGTGACGGCGGCCGGCACCATCAGGGTCACCAGGACCAGGTAGAAGATCTTGTTGGCGTGCTTGTACGGGATGCGCGCCAGTCCGTACCCCGCCAGCGAACACACCAGCAGGACGCCCACGGTGTGCGCGACGCCGACGACCGTGGAGTTCCACAGGGATGTCGCGTACGGCACGGTGTTGTCGCTGAACAGTTCGCTGATGTTGCCCCACTGGATGTCGGTGGGGAAGAACTTCCATGTCTCGCCGGTGATCTCGGCGTCGGTGGAGAGCGCGTTGCGGACGATCAGATAGAAGGGGACCAGGAAGAGGAAGGCCGCGACGCCGGTGGCGATGTAGAGGCCGGTGTTGCCGATGACGTTGCCGCGCTTGATGCGTTGCGGCTTGTCCGCCCGGGGCGCGGTCTTCTTGATCTCAGGCGTGGTGGTGGTCACTTGTTCTCGTCACCCCTTCCGAGGCCCATGAACCTGCCCTGCAGCAGCGTCACCGTGCAGATCAGGATGGTGAGGATCATGGCGCCCGCGCTGCCGGCGCCGTAGTCCTGGCTCTCGCCCAGGGCGGTGTAGTACAGCTCGACGAGTGGTGGCCGGCCCCATGTCGTCTTCGGGAGCAGGTTGAAGAACTCGTCGAAGGCCTGGTACGCGGCCACGAGAAGCAGCAGGATCACGGCGGTCGACGTCGCCCGCAGCTGGGGCAGCGTGATGTGCCGGAAGGTCTGCCAGCCCGGCTTGGCGCCGTCGATGGCGGCGGCCTCGTACAGCGACGGCGGGATGTTCTGCAGTGCCGCGAGGAACAGGATCATGTAGAAGCCTGCTTGCAGCCACAGTCGCAGAGTGAGGATGACCAGCCAGTACCAGGGCGGATCTGGGTCGGCCAGCCAGGCGACGTTCTCGATGCCGACCCAGTCGAGGACGGTGTTCATCAGCCCGAAGCGAACGCCGCTGAAGACGGACATCTTCCAGATCAGCGAGGCCGCGACGAAGCTGACCGCCGTCGGCAGGAAGAACACCGACCGGAAGAACGCCCTCATGAAGCGCAGTCGGTGCACCATCAGCGCCAGGCCCAGCGACAGCGCCCAGGTCATCGGCACGACGATCGCGGCGAAGACGGTGAAGGTCCCCAGCGACCTGACGAAGTCGCCGTTCGTCAGCATGTACTCGTAGTTGTCGAAGCCGACGAACTTGTCCGGTGTGACCGTGTAGCGCGCTTCGTAGAAGCTGAGCCAGGCGCTCCAGAGGATGGGGATGTAGACGAAGATCAGCAGACCGATGAGGAACGGTCCGGTGAAGAGCCAGAAGTTGAACGTGGTGCCCCGCACGCCCCGCCGCGGCTTGGTCTTGGAGACCTTGGCCGGGGCGGGGCGCGTGGCGTCACGCGTAGTCGTGGTCGACATGTCGTTACCTGTCCGGCGGCCTATCCGAAGAGCTTCTTGAGTTCGCGGTTGACCTTCGCATCCGCGGTGTCGAGGGCCTTCTCCGGCTCGACGCCCTTGCGCACGACGTCGGCGATCAACTCTTCGAACGCGGTGATCATCGCCTGCGTCCAGGACGGGTTCTCGAACCGTCCGTACTCGTTGAAGAACTTGACGCCCTCAGCCGGCAGACCGGACTTGAGCTTGTCGGCGGACTCGGCGATCGACGTGCGCGGCGGGACGTGGAAGCCGTAGCTGAGCGCCCAGTCCTCCTGGTGCTCCTTCTGGTCGATCCACAGCCACTTCACGTACTCCTTGGCCAGGTCGACGTTCTTGCCCTTGGCGTTCACGAACATCGACCAACCGCCGTTGAAGACGGACGGCTTGGCCCCGGACGCGGCGGCGGGGTAGGGGAAGATGCCGAGGTCGTCGCCGAGCGCCTTCTGCAGCGCGGGCATGGCCCACATGCCGCTCCACTGGATCGCGCACAGGCCCTGCATCAGGGCGGAGGGGTCCCAGGAGTCGGCGGGCGCGCCGGTCAGCAGATGGCCGGCCTTGAACATCGTGCGGTACTTCGACAGCGTCTCGGCCACGGCGTCGGTGTGGTACGCGATCTGGTTGTCGGCGGTGAGCTGGTCCGCGCCCGAGGACCACACCAGGGGGTACTGCGTCTGGACCATGTCGTTGCCGATGAACAGGCCCTTGACCTTGTCGGTGGTGAGCTTGGCGGCGGCCTCGACGAGTTCGTCGAGGGTCTGCGGCACCTCGACGCCCGCCTTCTCCAGCATCGACTTGCGGTAGTAGAAGAACTGCGGGTCGTCGATCATGCGGACGCCCCATATCTTCCCGTCGATGGTGTGCGACTTGATGTCGGCGGGGTTGAAGTCGTCCTTGACCGGGTTGACGAGGTCGCTGAGGTCGGCGACCTGACCGCTCCTGATCAGCTGGAGCTGCGGGTGGAACTCGAAGACGTCGGGCGCGTTCTTGGTGAGCAGGGACGAGAACAGCTTGCTCTCGAAGTTGGTGCCGGTGATCCACTGCGTGGCCACGTTGGCCCCGTCGAAGTCCTTCGCGTACCGCTTGATGGCCTCCTGCGTGCCGGCCTCACCGTACGCGTGGAAGTACTGCGTCAGAGACTTGCCCGAGGCGCCTCCCTCGGAGCGGCCGGTGTTGCCGCCGCACGCGGCCAGCCCGCCGGTAGCGGCCAGGCCCATGGCGGCCCGCAATACGGTGCGACGGTCCCAGTTGTTGCTGTTCAGTGCCGACATGCTGACGTCCTTGTCTCTCAAGTGCGGCTGCGGGCGCATTCGCTCAGTGAGCCTGAGGCCCAAATCCAGGTGCGGTGCGGGACGTTAACCTTCGGCTAAGGCTTCGGCAAGGGGTTGGACGAAGTCTGTTCGAAGCGTTGCGTTCAGTTCGGAATTCCGAACGAGGGGTGTTGTGAGCGGCGGATTCAGGGGCACGCGGAGGTGCGGTCCGCCGGATCAAGGTGGCCGGCGGACCTCGGTCCGGGGCCGGTTACTGCTTGGACCAAGTACGCCGGTTGTTCCTCTGACTGGCCTTCTGGGTGATCGAGGACAGGGCGCCCTCGAGCGCGAACGTCGCCGCGCCGAGGCACACCGGATCGGTGGGAATCGGGGACAGGACGATCTCCGTGGCGGCCAGTGGCCGCTTCAGCGCATGCCGGGCCACCGCCTCGCGCACCTCCTCGAGCAGGGGCTCGCCGAGGGCGGCCGCGACCCAGCTGCTGAGCACGACCACCTCGGGGTTGAGCAGGTTCACCAGATCCGCGATGCCGGCACCGAGGTAACGGGCCGTGTCCCGGACCACCTTGACCGCCACCGGATCCTGGGCGGCGACCCCACGGGCCAGGGCGTCGATGGTCGCCGTCTGGTCCTCGGGGTGGAGCAGCGGGCTGCGGGGGCTCAACTCCCGTAGGTTCAGCATGATTCCGGGGGCTCCCACATACGTCTCCACGCACCCGTGGTTGCCGCAGTGGCAGAGCCGTCCGTCCAGTACGAGCGTGGTGTGGCCCCATTCGCCCGCACTGTTGCTCACACCACGATGGAGCCCGCCGCCGAGAGCGAGCCCGGCGCCCACCCCCGTACCGAGGTTCACCACCACGGCATCCCCGCGCCCGCGGGCCGCGCCGAACCACAGCTCGGCGACCGCGCAGGCGCGCAGCGGATTGTCGAGATACAGGGGATACGAGATGTGCTCGGAGAGCAGATCGAGCAGAGGCACGTCGTGCCAGTCCCAGTTCGGCGCGTACTCCGCGATGCCGGTGGCGCGGTCCACCTGCCCCGGCACGCTGACCCCGACCCCGAGAACGCGCGCGCCCTCGACCCCGGCCTGCGCGACCACCGAGCCGACGGCCGCGGCCACATGCCCGACGACCTGCACCGGACGGCTCTCACCGGGGCGCATGTCCTCGTCCGCTCGGGCCAGCACGTTCAGCGCGAGGTCGAACAGCTCGACCCGTACGTACGTCTCGGCGATGTCCACGCCGATCAACGCGCCCCCCGACGCGTTGACGGCCACGAGGCCCCGCGGGCGGCCACCCGCAGAGTCCTCGAACCCGACCTCCGTGAGCATCCCGAGGTCGAGCAGCTCGCCCACCAGCGTGGCGACCGTAGCCAGACTCAGTCCGGTGGCGGCCGCCAGCTCCTGCCGGGACGTGGGTGACTCGGCGATGATCTGGCGCAGCACCTCATAGCGGTTCGCGGTGCGTATGTCGCGGGATGTGCGCTTCACCGGGCGGCCCCCTCGATCCCTTCAGACCCATGCCGAGCCACGTCGGCCCCGGCGCGGCGCAAGGCTATGGCCTGCACAGGACTTTCGACAAGGGGTTAGGAAAGGGGTTGTAAAAAGAGAGGGCTTACTAGGCGGATGCCTGGACGTCAGACACCGAGGACTTTGTGGACGAAGGTGTTCCGGAACGTGCCCGCCGGGTCCAGCTCCTCGGCCAGCGCCGTGAACGCGTCGATCCGCGGGTAGCGTTCACGCAGCGTAGCCGGTGCCGTGGTGAACACCTTGCCCCAGTGCGGGCGCGCATCGAAGGGGGCGAGTGCCTCCTCGATGCGCCGCACCACGGGCAGCACGGCTGCCGTGTCCGGGACCCAGGTGAAATGGAACGCCACGGTGTCCCGCCCGTACGCGGGGCTCAGCCACTGGCTGTCGGCGGCGACCGTGCGGACCTCACAGATCTGCAGGACCGGGGCGATCGTCGCGCGGATCGCGTCGAGGGCATGCAGGGCGTCGACCGTGTACGGGCGCGGGAGCAGGTACTCAGACTGGAGTTCGGCACCGCTGCTCGGGGTGAACTCGGCGCGGAAATGCGGCAGTCGCTCATGCCAGGGGCCCGGCACGCCGAACTGCTGCGTGCAGTTCTGCGCGGGCATGCCCGGCACGGGGTGCATGGCCTCGGTGGCGGGCGCCGCCCACGGGAAGTCGTGCAGCGGCTGGTCGGTGCGCCGCTTCACCCACGCCTGGACGAAGCCGGACTGCCGCCAGTCGGTGAACAGGCTCACGCTGTACGCCGATGCCGACACCGTCTCGAAGTCCAGCCCTGTCAGCGGGAATTGGCCATACACCTGCTGCGCGACCTCGAAGTCCGGCTCCAGATCGAGGGTGAGCGCGGTGACCACGCCGAGCGCGCCCAGGGAGGTCACGACGCCGTCGAAACGGGCGTCGTCGCGGCCGATCGTCAGCATCGAACCGTCGGCGGTGACCAGTTCCACCTCGCGTACGGTCGCGGCCAGCGAGCCGTTGGTGTTTCCCGAGCCGTGCGTGCCGGTCGCCACCGAGCCCGCCACCGAGATGTGCGGCAGCGAGGCCATGTTGTGCAACGCGAGCCCGTGCTCATGGACGCGCCGGGCGAGCTCCGCGTACCGCACCCCACCGGCCACCCGCACCGTACGAGCGGCCGAGTCCACCTCGACCGACGGCGGCAGCGCGGTCAGCGAGACCAGCACACCCTCGCTGCCTGGCTCGGCGATCTCGTTGAACGAGTGTCCGCTGCCCAGCACCCGCACCCGGCCACTCTGCGCGACGAGCGCACGCAGCGCGTCGAGCGAGTGCGGGCGGTGCAGCTCCTTGGCGGAGTAGGTGATGTTGCCCGCCCAGTTGGTCACGGGCTCTGTCATCCCTGCCATCCGTGTCGTCCCTCCCCGGGAAGCTTCCGGCGTGCACCGCCGGTGTGGTGCCACGGGTGGAAGCTACCTTGACGGGCGGCCGGGCTGCCTCTGCGGGTAGGCGGCGGTGTTCGCTGTGCCCGTCGCGGAACCCTCCGGAATTCTCAGCCGGCTTCCGGTGCGGCACTTGAGAAGCCGTACCCGGTGAAGTCGGTGAGCGGGATGTATCCGAGTCGTTGGTAGAGCGCGGTGCTGGTGAGGTTGGCAGGGTCCGCGAAGAGCACGACGTCCGTCGCGCCCGCGGCCAGGGCGGCCCTGCTCGTCTCGACCGTCACGGCGCCCGCGTAGCCACGGCCCCGGAGTTGAGCCGGGGTGTAGACGGGGTCCACCCGGACCATGCCGCCGACCATCGAGGTCGAGGCCGCCATGGAGACGGGAGTGCCGTCCGGCGTCTCCCAGAGCGTGAAGTGTCTGTCGCCGAAGCGCGAGCCGGCCCAGTCGCCGGCGTCGATGAGGTCTATGGAGCGGTCCTCTCCGACGTCGACGCAGAACTCACGGCACCAGCGCACGAGTTGCTCACGGTCCTGCTCACCCGCGACGCGACCACTGCCCTTTGGGAACGGCTCCTGTGGGGTGAGCGTGCCGAGACGGTGGAGACGGGCCCCCCAGTCGCGTACCGGCGCCGCGCCTGTGTGCCGCTGCCATGCCTCGGCGAAGGCGGTGGCGGTGTCGTGGTCAGCGGTGACGCCGGAGAAGGAGTGGCCGAGCCCGGCCAGGTGGGCGGCGAGGGAGTCGGCCTGCTCGGGGGAGAGGGTGGTGAGGGTCAGGCGGCGGGACGGAAGGCGGTAGAAGATGGCGTGGACCTCGCCCCCTCGCTCCAGTCCGCCGAATACGGTGGCTTCGGCGCCGGATGCGTCCGCCCCGCGTGTGCGCATTTTCTCGATCACCGTCAGTGGCGTGGTGTGCAGGGCGGGCCGCGAGCGCAGGAACTCCCCGGCGCGGGCGAGAAAGTCGTCGAGGTCTTCGGTGAGGTGCCAGCCATCCGGTCGCATGGCTTCATGATTGCTCACGCAGACAGCTCCTCGTAGTGGTGTTATTCAGCCACGTCCACCTCCCGCAGCCCTGCCGAAGGCTCCCGTGGCCGCCACCGGTGGAAGCTCTTTCAAGAAGTGGGGAAAGCGCTTTCATCTCCATTGACCCTCTCGTTCGACGACCCATACCGTAGAGACCGGTTGCCATAGACCGTTCGCCACCTACCTCACCGAGCCGGAGGCCAGTTCGTTGCCCGAGCATTCCCCGGGGAGCTCCTCACCCCAACGTGAGCGCCCCGTCGCGCTGTTCGCCATGAGCGCCGAGAACGTGTCGCAGGTTTTTCCGGCGGAGGTGCTGGCTCGTCTGTGCGAGGCCGTAGAAATCGATCCCACCTTGGTGGTCGAGGACTTCGCAGACCCTCGCGTACGCGAGGCCCTCTCCCGGGCCGAGATCCTGATCACCGGCTGGGGCTGCCCCACTCTCGACGTGAGCGCGCTGGACGCGGCACCGAAGCTGCGGGCCGTGCTGCACGCGGCGGGCTCGGTCAAGAGCTTCACCACCCCGGCGGTCTGGGAGCGCGGCCTCGTCGTGTCGTCCGCGGCCGGTGCCAACGCCCTGCCGGTGGCCGAGTACACGCTGGCCATGATCCTGCTCGCGGGCAAGGACCTCTTCGCTCACCGGGACCGCCTCCGTGCCGAACGCGCCTTCCCCTACGGGGAGATCGTGGCGGGCATCGGCAACTTCGGCCGCCGGATCGGCATTGTCGGAGCGTCCCGCATCGGCCGCCGCCTCATCGAACTGCTGCGCCCCTTCGACCTCGAGGTGAGCCTCGCCGACCCTTACGTCGACGAGGCCGGGGCCGCCCTGCTCGGCGTATCCCTGCTGCCGCTCGACGAGCTGCTGCGGACCAGCGACATCGTGAGCATCCACGCGCCGCAGACCCCGGAGACCCGCCATCTGATCGGCCGCCGCGAACTCGCCCTGATGCCCGCCGGATCCGTCCTCATCAACACCGCGCGCGGCTCGCTCCTCGACCACGACGCCCTGATCGACGAACTGCGCACCGAGCGGATCAGCGCGATCCTCGACGTCACCGACCCCGAGCCGCTGCCCGTCGGCTCTCCGCTCTTCGACCTGCCGAACGCGTTCATCACGCCGCATCTCGCCGGCTCACAGGGCAACGAGGTGGCGCGCCTCGGTCTCACCGTCGTCGAAGAGGTGGAGCGGCTGCTCGCCGGACGCGACCTCGCGCACCGCATCGACCACGCGGAGCTGGGGCGCGCCGCATGACGATCGCCGCAAGGAGGGGTGGTCGGCGCCCGCGCCGCGTCTCGTAGGGTGACGTGCACCAATACGGGGAGGTGTCCGGGCGGTGGCCAAGAAGTCGGGGCCGGAGGCGAGCAGGGACGCGTCCACGGTCAGGGACGTTGCCGCGCGGGCGGGGGTCTCCGCCTCGACGGTCTCGCGTGTCCTGGGCGGCACATACCCGGTCGCCGCGGGCACCCGGGCGCGGGTGCTCAAGGCCATGCGCGAGCTGGACTACGTGGTCAACGCGCACGCCCGCGCGCTCGGCGGTTCGACGAACAAGACCGTCGCGTTCGTCGTCGACGATGTGACCGGGCCCTTCTACGCCCATATCGCGCGCGGCGTGGAGGAACAGGCCTCCGAGGAGGGCCGGCTGTGCATGCTGTGCACCACGCACGGCGACCCGAAACGTGTGCTCGCCGTCGTCGAGACCATGCGCGAGCAGCGGGCCGACGCCGTGATCGTGGTCGGGGGCGCCTGGGAGGACAAGGCGTACCAGGAGCGGATGACGCACTTCGCGCACGGCCTGGACCGGGTGGGTTCGCGGCTTGTGCTGGTCGGCAGGCCGCCGCTCGGGCCTGGCATACCGGCCACGGTCGTCGAGTACGACAACGAGGGCGGCGCCTTCGCCATGACCACCCACCTGCTGTCGTCGGGGCACCGGCGCATCGCCTACGTCGGGCGGATGCCCGGCCTGTCCACGAGCGGGCAGCGGATCAGCGGCTTCACCCGCGCCCATGAACTGCTCGGTCTCGCTCCCGACCCCGAGCTGATCGTGGACGGTCCCTTCACTCGGTCGGTCGGCTATCAGCTGACACGTCAACTCCTCGCAGGCGGGCGGGAGTTCACGGCGGTGTTCGCGGCCACGGACATGGTTGCGGCCGGTGTGATCCAGGCCCTTCGTGAGGGCGGGCGGCGCATCCCGGATGACGTCGCCGTCGCGGGATACGACGACATCCCCGTGGCACGGGACGTCTATCCGGCGCTCACCACCGTCAACGTCCCGCAGGAGGAGCTGGGCCGGGCCGCCGTGCGGCTGGCTCTGCACCGGGACGAACTTCCGGACAGTCAGCATCTGGTGCTGGGCACGCATGTGGTGTTGCGCGACTCGACTCGGCGCGTCCGCTGGGCCGTTTGTCACGGGTAGGGCGTTCCAATGAGGCCGCTGCCTTCAGCACGGCCACCGGTGCGCCGCGCCCGACGCGGGATCGTGTGGCCGGTGCCGGTGCCGGTGCCGGTGCCTGTGCCTGTGCCTGTGGGGGTGCGAGTCAGGTATCGCACCCCCACAGGCTGCGCAGTGGTCCTTCTCTCCGGCTCAGGGAGGGGCTGCTCGCGCGGGCCGGTGCGTTTTCACACTCCCCGACTGGGAGGGATTTCCGTCACGGTGAGAGCTTGCGTATATCCAGGGCTGCGTTGCGGCGGTGGCGCCGCGCCTCGGGGAGATCGGCTCGGGCCAGGGCATGGCGGCGGGCATCCTCGTAGTGGTCGACGTCCACGATGAAGATGTGCACGCCGGAGTGGCCGTGCGTGGTTCGGATGGGGAAGGTGGCAGACCAGAAAGGCATGGTGCGTCTCCTGTCGGATGTTCCGGCCGCGCTGTAGCTGGGATGGCGCCGGTCAGGGGTGGGTATTCGTGTTCTGTTCCTCGCCGCTTCGGATGGTCGGGGTTTGTGGCGTGGCCGTCGGTCTGAGGGAGCCGGCACCGGTTTGCTGGTGGGTGCCTTTGGCGTTGACCCGTGCGCTTGGCCGGTGCCCGGCGGATGGGCGATGTGTCAGGTCCTGTGGTCTTCGGTGAGTGCTTTGGCATCGCGGAGGAGCCGGGCCTGGGCTTCTTCTATGTCCTTGATCCGTTCGTGGACCGTGCGTCGATGTGCCTGGAGGCTTTCGGCTGCTTGGGCGGCCAGTTCCCTGCGCCGGTCTGTGGAGGTTCCGCCTGCGCTGGTTCGGCTTTCGACGAAGCTTCGCGTGTTCAGGACGCCGGCCAGTGTCTCGGCGGAGTAGTTCCGGAAGTGCTGGTCGATCAGGTCCGGGCGCACGGCGCCGTCGGTTGCGCCGGCGCTCTCGTGGGCGGTGATGAGGCGCGCTACGGCCTCATGGGCGCCGCGGTAGCTCAGGCCCTGGGTGAGCACCAGGTCGTCGGCCAGGGCGCTGGAGGTTGACCAGTGGCGTCCGGCGGATTCGCTGAGTCGTTCCTGGTCGACCTCAAGGGTTGTGACCGCCTCGCTGAGCAGAGTGATCGCTCCGGCAGTGGCATGGCAGTAGGCGGGGATGCGGTTGTGCACATAGGCCTGGTCGGAGTCGGTGGAGGTGGCGAAGTGGAGGAGCCCGAGCTGGCTTGCGCCCCAGCCGGCGGCATCGCCTGCCAGGCCTCGTATCCGTTCCAGCACGATGGGGTTTCGCTTCTGCGGCATCATGCTCGACGTTCCGCACAACGAAGGGTCGAGGCGGACCATGCCGACTTCCGAGGAGGACCAGTAGTACAGGTCCGATGCACATCTGCTGATTCCCGAGAGTGTCAGTCCGAGTGCGCCGGCGAGTTCGGCTCCCACGTCGACGGATGACATCCCGGCGTCCCGGGCGTTGAGGATGGGCCGGTCGAAGCCCAGGTACGCCGCTGTGGCATGGCGGTCGATCGGCCACGCTGTGCCACTGTGCGCGGCTCCTCCCAGCGGACATTCGTTGAGGCGCTCGAACAACTGGGTCAGACGTGTGAGGTTGCGGGACACGGGCCAGTAGTGGGCGTTGAAGTAGTGGCCCAGCGTGGTGGGTTGTGCGTGCTGCAGATGGGTGTAGCCGGGTGCGAGAACATCGTCATGGCTCTCGGCGGCGTCGAGGAGCGCCTCGCCCAGGCGGACCAGCTCGCTCATCACTGCGAGGGCGCCCTTTCGGTCGGCCATGCGCAGCCCGGTGGCGTTCTGGTCGATCCTGCTGCGAGCCCGCTGGAGGTCGAGACCGCCCGGGCCGCACTTCTCCTCGAGGTACCGCTCGATCTGCAGCGTGATGGTCCCGATGGCCGGGTCGCCCGCCAGTGTCGCTCGCGGGTCTCCTTCGAGGAGTTCCAGCAAGGCGGCAACGACGGTCCGGCCCTGATCGTGGTCGAAGACCTGCTGGCGGGTCAGCATGAGCGCGTGAGCGAGGTCGATCAATACGAACAGCTCGGCGTTGGCGAGTTCGTTGGAGAGTTCGACGGCGTTGACATGTTCGACCAGGGTCGGCGAAGGCTGAGCGCCGAGCCGGCCATCGGTGAGTGTGGACTTCACTTGACGGCTCCTGCGGTCATGCCGGAGGCGATGTGCCGTTGCAGCAGGAGGAACGCGATCACGACGGGCACTGAGACGGCGAGAGACGCGGCCATCACCTGGTTCCAGTACACGTTCGCTTCGCTCGCGTAGGCCTGGAGCCCCACTGCGACGGTACGGGTCTGCTCCGTTGTGAGCACTGAGGCGAAGAGGACTTCGCCCCAGGCCACCATGAAGGAGAAGATCGAGACCGCGACGATGGCGGGCCGCGCGGCCGGGATGAGGATGCTGTAGAGCAGCCGTACGGGGCCCACGCCGTCGACCTTGGCGGCGTCGTCGAGTTCGCGGGGGATGGTTTCGAAGTAGCCGACGAGCATCCAGATGGAGAAGGGCAGCGAGAAGGTGAGGTAGGTGATGATCAAGCCGGCCCGGCTGCCGACCAAGGACAGGCCGGTGTAGCGGTCCACCATCACGAAGAGGAGGAAGAGGGGCAGCAGGAAGAGGATTCCCGGGAACATCTGCGTGGAGAGGACGGTCACCTTGAACGTCTCGCGCCCGCGGAACCGCCACCGGCTGATGGCGTAGGCGGCGAGTACGGCGACGGTGACCGACAGGACGGTGGCGACGCCCGCGACCACGATGGAGTTGGCGAAGTACTGGGCCAGCGGGACGGTGGACCACATGTCGACGAAGGGATCCAGAGTCGGCTTGGTCGGGACCCACCGGAACTCACCCTGCACCTGGCTCAGTGGCTTGATGGCGGTGCTCGCCATGACGAAGAGTGGCGCGCAGACGAACGCTGTCAGAAGCGTCAGGGTTGTCCGCCGGAAGATGCGGTATCCGCGGGTCTCATGCCTCATAGAGACTCGCCCTCCTTCGGGTCACAGCGAGGTAGGTGCCGGTCACGAGCAACAGGAAGAGCAGAAGCAGCACGCTCATCGCCGACCCGAGGCCGAAGTTCCATGTCACGAACGAGTTTTGGTAGATCTCCACGCTGAGCAGGCGGGCCTCCTTCGGAGCACTGCCGCCGAACAGCACGTACGGCGTCTCGAACTCCTTGAACGTCCACAGGAACATGACGAGAAGGAGGACCTGGTTCACGGGGGCCAGCATCGGCAGGGTGATCTCGCGGAGCTGACGCCACGGGCCGGCGCCGTCGAGGCTTGACGCCTCGTAGACCTCGTCAGGGATGGACTGCAGCCCCGCCATGATCATGAGGAAGGCGAAGGGCCACAGCCGCCAGATCGCCACGACGCACTGCGACCAGAACGAATTGGATCCGATGAGGAAGAACGCGTTGCTGTCCAGGACTCCGAGCTGGTCCACGAGGATGTGGTTGAGCATGCCGTTGTCCCGCTGGAGCAGAAACCGCCAGGTGATCACAGCGGCGAAGGCCGGCAGTGCGTAGGGGATGAGGAACAGCGTGCGCAGTATCCCGGTACCCCGGCGAGTGTGCTGGAGGGATACCGCAGCCGCCAGGCCCATCGACCAGGAGACGGCCAGGACGACCGATGTGAAGCCGAGGGTGACGAGGAACGAACTCAGCAGCGAGGTTCCTACAGGCTGATCGAAGTCCAGCACGGCCTTGTAGTTGTCCGCGCCGGTGAACGGGGCCTGCCACCATTGCGCGAGCTGGTACTGCGTCAGCTTCATGGCGCTCATTGCCAGACCGGCGAGCATCGGCCCGAAGTGCACAACGAGTTCCAGGACCAGGGCAGGCAGGAGGAAGACGTATGGGGTCCAGCGGTAGCGACCGTTCTTCAGGGCCTTGCCGTTCCCGGGGCCCTTGCCGCTTTGCAGACCCTTGCTGATCTTGCGGCGCCGCCGGGTTTCGGTGTCGTTGCCCGCCGCGCCGCGAGCAATGGGGGAGATGGTCATCGTTCAGCCGCCTTGCCGACAGTTCCCGACTCATCCACCTGCGCTGACCTTGGCCGATGCGTCGCTCAGGGCGGAGCTGATCTGCTTGGCGGTGGGCTGCTTGCCGGTGGCCGTGTCCGCGAGCCAGTTGACGACGTCGTTGCCGATCAGCGTCTCGAACTGCGTCTCCTGGGGCACTCTGGGCAGGGGGATGGCACGCGACGCCATGGTCTGTCGGGCAATCTTCGCCTCGGTCGTCTCGAACGCCTTGCCCTTGGCGTCCTTCACCGGGGGAATCGTTCCGTACGCGGCGTTGAGCGTGACCTGCTCCTGGGGGCTGGTGAGGAACTTGATCAGTTCGGTTGCCCCGTCCATGTTGTCGGTCGACTTCAGGATGGCTGCGTTGGTGCCGCCCAGGAAGGAGGCCACGTCCTTGCTGCCCGGCCCGGTGTTGGCGGGCATGGGGGCCACTCCGTAGTCCTCGGCAGTCAGGTCGTACTCCTGCAAGGTCCGTCCCAGGGTCTGGACCAGCATCATCCCGATGCGGTCCTCGGCGAAGGCCTCGTAGACGTCGGCCCAGTCCGCGTTCTCCGCATCTGACGGGTTGACGATCTTGTCCTTGCCCATCCAGGAGAGGTACTGCTCGATTCCTTCGACGGCAGCGGCCGAGTCGAACGCGGGCCTGTTGCCGCTGAAGTAATCCGCGCCGCGGGCCGAGCCAAGGATGTAGGCGTAGTGCACGGCGATGGTGCTGGCCTGACCTCGCACGCCAAGGCCCCACTGGTCGGTGCGCCCGTCGTTGTCGGTGTCCTTGGTCAGCTTCTTCGCGGTGGCGGCGAAGTCCTTCCAGGTGGCGGGCGGCTTCGTGATGCCGGCCTGTTCGAAGAGCTTCTTGTTGTAGTACAGCTGGTAGACCTTGCTGTAGAGGGGAACAGAGGTCGGCGTCGTCCCTTCGGCTCCGCCGGTCTGCAGCGACACCGGGGTGAACCGGTCCTCGCCGCCTATCTTGGCCATCAGGGCGTCGTCCCACTCGACGAGCGCGCCGGTGGCCTGCAGGGACGGGGACCAGCTGTTGCCCAGATTGATCACGTCCGGGCCCTTCCCGCTGGTCGTGGCGGTCAGGATGCGGTTGAGCAGGTCCGTGAAAGGGATCACCTCCAGGTTCACGCGAATACCCGTGCGCTCGGTGAACTTGCGCAGCTCCGGCTTGAGGATCTCCTTGTCCCGCTCGACGCTCGGAGACTGCTGCGAAGCCCAGTAGGTCAGCACCTTGGGGTTGGAGTTGGCGCTCTCGCTGTCCTGACAGCCCGCGACGGCGGCCACCACGGCGATCGCAGCCGCCATCGCGCAGGTTCGCGACGAAGTACGCATATCCGGCTCCCTTCCTCAATGTCATCGTTTACATTGGCGTTGCAGGGGAGTGTGCTCCCCGCAATGAGTCAATGTCAACGATTACAATCGCATTGGACGGCAGCAATGAGAGTGTCACCCCACGACATCGGAGAGTTACATTGAGTAGTGGCGATCGTCAGCGGGTCACCGTGACTGAGGTAGCGCGCGCCGCCGGGGTGAGCACGGCGACGGTCAGCCGCACGCTCCAGGAGCCGGACGTGGTGAAGCCCGCGACGAGGGAGCGGGTCATGGAAGCCGTGCGCCGGCTCGGTTACTCGCCCAACCCCATGGCCCGGGACCTTCGGTACCGCGGCCCCTCGGGCGTCGTCGGACTCGTGACGGCCGGATTCACCAACGTCTTCCAGGCGTGGGTCGCGGCCGGCGCGGAAGCGGAACTGCGTCGAGCGGGCCTGCAGTTGCTCATCGGCTCGACGGATGACGACCCCGCCCGCGAGCCCGAGCTTGCCAGGATCATGATCGACCGCAGGGTCAGCGCCCTGCTCATGATGCCCGACGGCGACGACCGCGACTTCCTGCGCCCCGAGTACACCTATGGCACACCGGTAGTGCTGGTCGGCCGCCCGGGTAACGGCCTCGACGTGGACGTCGTGATGACCAGGGATGACCGGGCAGTGGACGAAGCCACCGACCAGCTCCTGAACCTCGGGCACCGACGGATCGCAGCCCTGGCCGGCCGAGCCGGCTCCTTCCGCGCCGCCCAGCGGCTCGCGGGCTACCGCGCCGCGCTCGCACGGCACGGGCTCCCCGAGCAACCAGAACTCATCGTCACGGACCTCACCAGTCCGCAAGAGGTCAAGGCCGCCATCGCCAGGGTGATGGAGATGCCTGAGCCTCCGACCGCCCTGCTCGCGCTCAACCTCGGTATCAGCAGCGGAGTACTGCTGGACCGCATCGTCAACCATCGCAACGACATCGCCTTCGTCGCACTCGACGAGAACGATTTGTCTGCTGGACTGGGCATTTCGGCAATCACCCGAGACCCGGCGGAACTCGGCAGGCATGCCGCCCTCCTGGCCATCGAACGGATCGCCAATCCGACGGCAAGTCCACGCACCGTGACGCTGCCCAGCCTTCTCGTCCAGCGCGGTTCCGGCGAGCTGCCGCCTCCTCCCCCCGATTCCGGCGCACCTGCGCAGACCGGGGCCGCACCAGACCAAAAGATGTCCGCCGACGGGGTCACCAGCTGACTCGCGGCAGAAAGAAGCCCGGCCCTGGCCCATCCGGCCCTCGATGACAACCGGTCTCTAGATGAAGGGCTGTCGTTCGACCTGCTACCGGTTCGTAATCCCGTGTATAGCCCCTGGGTTGAGCAGTGGGGCACTTTTTCCGTGCGCGATGTCTTGCCACTTTCCATGGGGACTCATAGCTTCCGTAGAGACCGGTTTCTACGGAAGCTATCGTGAGGATCCCGCATGCCCGTCACCAGAAGATCCGTCCTGGCCGGTGCCGCTGCCGGGACCGGCGCGCTCGCCCTGAGTGGCTGGTCCACGGCGGTCGCCAGCCAGGCCCCAGCCGTCGAAGCGGCGGCAGCCGAGGGCGCGCGACGCCTCGATCTCCTCGACTTCGGTGACGACGGCTCCGAGGCGGCACATGACCTGCACGCCCCGGACTCGGCGGTCGTGGACGGCAACGCGGGGGACAAGGCCCGGGTCGCGCGGCCCCTCGACTCCGCCGACATCAAGGCCGGTGACCTCCGCTTCATCATGAAGGTCGACCCGGTCCACCAGAACTACCTCACCGTGAAGTTCTGGGGCGGCGACACCTCGACGTACAAGACGATCGCGTACATCAACGGTGAGCAGATCGGCTACCGCCGCTCCGGTGACTACGAGGCCCTGAACACCGGCACCAACCGCCCGCTGCCCGGGCGCTTCTTCTACGCCACGACGATGCTCCCCCTGGAGCACACCCGAGGGCAGCAGACCGCCGAGATCACGCTGCGGACGTACGACAACGCCTTCAACGCCAAGGTCACCGCCGACTCCCGCGGCTACTACCGGGCTTACACCCACACCGGCGCGTACCTCGACGTGAGCGACGAACCGCAGGCCGACTACACCCCGCGCACGGAGACCGTCACGGCCCTGCCCGAGGAGCAGAAGCAGGCACTGGTCGACGACTACGTGGCGAGCCAGGTGAAGCTCTTCAGCGACTACTCGGCGAGGATCGACGCCTCGGCCACGGCCCGCTTCTCCATCGTCCGCTACCAGGACGAACTCCGCTTCTACGCCACTGCGTTGACCCAGGCCGCCTGGTGCCCGGCCCAGTCCGCCGTCGACAAGAAGGCCGCCCTGTTGCGCGTCTTCAAGTGCGTCGACAACCACACCAAGGACTACTACGGCAACACCAAGCTGCTGGCCCGCGGCGGCCACCAGGGCGACTGGGGCGGCTACCACGGAGCGCTCGGCGAGGCCCTGTACGTCGTGGAGAATCTGATCGCCGACAACGATGTCTACGGGCGTGAGGCATTCGAGGCCTTCCTTGACGAGCCCTTCACCACTGGCACGAGTGAGGGCGAGACCTCCCTCGAGGACGTCGACTTCGACGGCTCACCGCTGACCCGCCGCGCCGCCTGGGGCCGCGTACTCAAGGCCAACTTCGACTACGCCCGCTCCCGGCTCTCGTACATCTACAACCAGGTGATGTACACGTACGAAGGCGCCTGGGAAGCCCACGAGGGACTGCGCGTCATCGGCTCGAAGTTCTTCGAGGGCAAGGCCCGCAGCCATCGCATCGCGGGCGAGGCGCTCGGCTGGCTGCCCTTCCTCGGCGAAGAGGTGCTCGTCGGCCCGGACGGCCAGGACCTGGACCTCTTCCACTCGCTCTTCTACCACGACACCACGGCCCGCTGGACCGACGACTACATCAAGTACGTCATCAAGGGCCTCGCCAAGTCCAAGCTTGACCAGGAGGGCAACGTCGTACGCCGCCTCCCGCTCGGCAAGCACTTCACCGGCATCACCGAGGCAGGCCACACCCGCGAGAACGGCTACGTCGCCAACTACGGGGAGTCCACGAACTACCTCCCCGAGTGGTTCCACCGCACGTGGGGACACAAGGGCGACGAGGAACTCAACGACCACGTCCTGGAGTTGGCGCTGCGCAATCTGCACGCTCGCTCCCACGCCCGGATGACGGACCTCGACGACAACCTGAAGCGTTCCATGCGCATGGAGATGGTGATCGACGAGCGCAACACCAACTACCCGGGGTTCCCCGGCTATGTGCTCCGTAGCTCCGAGGGCAAGATCCTCAACTACGTTTCCCTGGCCCACCACATCGCCCAGCACCCCGACCGGTACGCGGGCGACGCATGGAAGCAGGTCCGCGCCCACGCCCGCGAGGCCGTCGGCTTCGCCCAGCAACAGCTTGCCGACCACCAGTACTTCAACATCTTCGCCTCGGCGAAGGCCAAGAACAAGTACGACCTGAAACTCGGCGAGACCTACGCCTACCTCAAGGCACACGAGCCGACCGGCATAGTCCACCCCCACACCGACTTCGACTGCTACACCGCCGCCGAACTCGACGCGCTCGCCGTCAAGAAGAGCGAGTACGAGCGCTTCGCCTGGGTCGACGTGGACTGCATGTTCGTGTCGCTGCGCGACAGCGATCTGCACCTGTGGGGCCAACTCAACGAACGACAGCGGGGTTTCGCCCGCAACGGCCGGCTGCACGCCCGATACGCCAACCGCGATCACCTCGTGCAGCTCAACTCCGACGGGCTCTTCCAGTACGAGGACTACTGGGCCCGGATGGACAACATCGACGTCGACTTCATGGAGGACCAGCAGACCGGGGACGGCGGGGCGCCGCAGGCTCTCGCCGGCGAGATCGCCCCCATCACCTACCAGCCCGGCGTCGGCACGGTCCGTCGCGAGAACTTCGAGGCCGACCACGCCTATTCGGGCTACCCGGACCTGCTGACCGCCCGCTACGGCCGCTACTTCTTCGTCTTCAACACGACGCGCAAGGTGTATGGAAACGAGCGCGCGTACGACGTGCGGATCCCGGCGGGTCACTCGGGCTCCACAGTCCTCGACCTGGTCAGCGGCAAGGAGCTGGAGATACAGGACGGCAGGGTGACCGTACCGGCGAAGACCGGTGTGGTGCTGAAGTTGTCGTCGGCCGACATTCCCCAACTGCCGCCCGCCCACGTCGACTTCGTGCACACGCTGCCAGGCGACGGCGCGGTCACCGTCACTTGGCAGACCACGGCTGGCGCCACCCACTATGAGGTCCGGCGCGCCACGCGTCGGCCCGGCCCGTACGACCTGACCGCGTCGAGGGTGACGGGCAGGCACTTCACAGACACCGAGGTTCGTACCGACGAGACGTATTACTACCTGGTCACGGCGGTCAACGAGGTGGGTTCTGGGGCGGGTTCACACGCGATCCGTACCAAAGTCCCCGCCTCCGTCTCGCCCGCTCTCGCCAATTCCGGCTGGCGCGACGACGCCTTGGGCACCGCCCGCTCGGGCAGCGCGGCCGTACGCGGGTCGACGATCCGCGTGCTCGGCGCGAGGGGCGAGGGGCTCGGCCAGGGCGACGACTATCAGCTCCTGAAGCGAGACATCGAGGACGAACTCCACTTCGTCAGCCGCCCGTTGCCCGGCAGCTTCACGCTGACCGCTCGCGTCGACACCGCCCGGGGTCCGCTCACCGGCCTGATGCTCCGCGACAAGCTGGACGCCGACACCCGCCACGTCTACTTCGGCGCCGACGCGGACGGCAATCTCGTCTTCCACAACCGCACCCGCGACAGCCGCCACGACTGGCAGGACGACCTGCGCTCGCCCATCACCCGGAAACCGGAGGGCCAGAGCCTCGCCGCCACCCCCTGGCTCCGGCTGGTCCGGGACTTCGCGACGCACCGGGCCCTCGCGCAGGTCTCTTCCGACGGCTCGGTGTGGACCACGGTGGGTTCGCTGTTCACGCCCTTCCCGTACGCCGTCCACGCCGGCCCCGCGGCCACCGGCGACGCCACGTTCGTGAAGGTCGCGCTCGACGCGCTCCCTCCCGACGCCCTCCTCGTCTCGCTCGAGCGCGACGCCGACACCGTCACCGTCCGCTGGAACAAGCCCGAGGACGCCCTGTCCTTCACACTCGCCCGCTCCACCGACGGCGAACAGTGGGAGACAGTGAAGGACAACACCCGCGCTTACACCTACAAGGACGAGGGGCTGCGGCACGGCAGGCGCTACTACAAGGTGACGGCCTCCCTGGTGGGCGGCGGAACCCGGGCCGGCGGGGACCCGGCGGTCGCCGTGGCCGAATCGATCGCCTCCGTCCTGGCCCGGGCACGCAGGACCGACACGGCGGACTGGACCAAGAAGTCGTACGCGGCCTTCACCGCCGAACTCGACCGCATCGAGCAGGCGACGGGCGACGACGAGGACACCCGCATCGACCAGGTGTACGCGGCCTATGAACTCCTCGTCTCCGTCGAGACGCTGATGCGGAAGGTCGAGGTCACGCCGTCGATGGTGCGGGCGTCCACCATCGAGTGGCCGGGAACCGGGACCACCGCGTCCAACGGCTGGCGGGCCTTCGACGGTGACATCACCACGTACACCGACACCCTGGCCGCCGAGAGCTGGATCGACATCGACGCGGGGGCCTCCGGCCCGATCACCGTCGACCGTATCCGCGTGTACCCCCGCGTCGGTCAGCTGAGCCGGGCCAATGGGACGGTCTTCCGTGGCTCGAACGATGGCGGTGCAACCTGGACCGATTTCCACACGGTCAGCGGGGTCAACTCGACCCAGTGGTGCGAGTTCAAGCTCACAGAGCGTGCCTCGTACCAGCGGATCCGCGTCTACGACGGGCACAACGGCCGCTGCAACCTGGCAGAGGTGGAGTTCTGGTACCAACTGCCGGACGAGCTCTGAAACAAGGGTCGCGGCCTGCTCCTGCACGAGGGACACCAGGTCCGTGGACGCTCCTCATGCGTGGCGAAACGGAGGCGCGACATGGCAGGAATCGCGTTACGCGCAGCCGTTGACACAACCGGAAGCCGGCATCATTGGCAGCCGCCACACCTCCGTCGGCAAGACGATCTGGGCCGAACAGCCCCTGCCGGATGAGCGTGCGCGCGACGGTCGGCCCAGTGCGAGCGGCTGACGCACACCCTGCGACGCTCACCGATCACTCCGGACGGTCATCAGCGGTCGCCCGAGCGGGTCGGGCCGCGCGCAGACGGATGCCGTGGTCGCGCGGCCGCCGAGGTCCGGTCCGTGGCCGCGCGGGTCAGTTCCCGCTGAACGGCGGATGAATACGTTTCCTCCAACGCCCGTGAAGCGGGAGGAGGCGTAATGTCTGGCACACGATGCCCACACTCCGTGTCGTGCCGCATTGGAGTAACAGGCGCGGTGATAGAAACGCCGCAGAGAACAGCAAGACACCCGAGTATGGACAGTGGTACTACGTATTGCCGCTCTCGAACTAAGGCGTGGCGGCTGACAGAAAGCCCGAGATCCCTGCGGCTCCCTGATTTCAGCCCTGGCCCACCAATTCCTTCACTTTGTCCAGCATCGCCTTATCGATGTTTGCCCCAAAATCCTTATATACCGTCTTTTCTTTTTTGTATTTAACGCTTTTCACGGCCCAGCTCTTCAATCTGGCAAGGGCTATTGAGCACCTTAGTAGTCCCTTGTCAAAGGCGGCGGAAAGCGGTGCAGTCGCCTCAACGGGGCCAGATCGCAAAATTAGTGTAACGGCGGCATGGGGCTCTATGGCCACCCAGGAAGATCCTCTCACTGCTGCGGGTTCATTTCGGCCATCGTGAATGCTTTCCACCCTTAGGTCGGTAGGGGGTATTTTTGAATGCGCCCCCCTTGTTCGCAGCGCGGCATAAGGGCTCAGTATTGCCGCTCTACTTCCCTTGTTGACAATCATCAACTCCACCATAAATGGGCTGGAGTCTACGATATTCTTGAGTCCGCCCGTGAGTATGTCAGCCCATGAAAGGTCACTCCTGAGGGTGGTAATGGCGTATCGAAGGCATTTGTCGAGGCGATCTACATCAAATGCCTGGATTGTCGCCGCTAGGTGCTTTACCTGTTCCTCAATTTCAGGTGGATCAATGGGAATGGATTGCGATCGGCCGTCGGGAAAGGTCAGCACGACAGATTCCGTGCTGTCAACATGGCGACTTACAACGGAGCAGACTTCTGGCTGATGAGTGGCACCCTGGTCTAGCTCGGAGAGCACAAGTTTGCCGCTGCGCAAGCCTGTAACAATCTCCGAGAATACGAGCGGACCGTCATTCATGAGACTGTACACAAATTCGGCCTTCTCTTCTTGGGCCCTGCACTGCCAGAGTCTCATCTGCATCCCCCGTGCAAATTCAATCTGCCGGGGTGCCTCTGCTTCGACGTCTTGCGCGCGGCTGCGAATATCCTGAATTCTGCTCTCGGTCGCGTTCCTTTCAAGGTTCAGATCAGAAAGACCGAACGATTTAGCCGCTTCCATGAGTCCATCTCCGACGAGTACCGTATCCTCAGGGTTGCGACATTTCGTAATAGATATCAGGTTGAGGTCCAAGCGCACGCGGTCACGAAAAAAGGTTAGCCAGGTGCCCACTGATCCGCCCACAACTGCGAGAGAGAGTGCGATAATGTATGTGATCATTCTCATCACCCTGCAGCAGCAGCTCGACACTAGATAGACCGCCTGCGCGCCATGAATCCCTGACTCCATTCGAACGCCGCGCTTTCGTTCCTGCAAGTTGGTGAGCCCGGGTGGAACCTCGCACCGCCAACGCTGTGGAAGACCTCATGGCCTACGGCAGCGGACTGGATCTCATCGAGCGTCCGGTGTCCCGAGATGAGGTGGGGCACTCCCGACGTCAGAGCGCCGACTTGGTTGTGACCGCACCGAGGTATTGGATTACACCGATCCCAAGGCCGGAACCCTCCAAACCGGGGACCACTTGATCACCAGCCAGCGAGCAACACCCGCCGTCCATGCTCCCCAACCGAGCTTGAGGCCAGCCGGGGCACGGACTGCCTCAGGTGAGGCTCAGTCCGCGATCGGCAGGTACACCCCGGTTCCCGCTAGCCGCGAACTTCTTCGACTTCTGGAGCATCCCCTCAGCGATCTCCTCTGGCGACGCCCCCTCAGCCGCGTCACCACCGAACCGCTCCGTGATGCTTTCGCTAATCTTCATCGAGCAAGAACTTCGGCCCGCACATCGAGGAGATGTGAGCCGTTTTGGCGGGCTCGGTCGGCAGGGTCTCGTCACGCAACTCCCGTGCCGTATCCGGGTCGAGGGGGTCGCGCGCTCTGGCCCCCGAAGTCCCCTGTACGGCCCCTGGAGGCCCGGACGGCACCCCGCACATCGGGGTTGGCCGTGCCCGTAACACCGCCGTCCGGCACCCGCCCCCGAGCGGGCCGCCGCCACCCGGTCGGTGCGTGGGAGGGGGAGACCGGATGGCGGCGGGGGCGGGGGAGAAGCGCGAGGTCAGTCGTCGATCCCTCGTATCGGGTCATCAGTCAGACGGGTGTCCGGCCACTGCTCTACGGCCGTGGCCGTGTCCAGAGGCGAGAGGAGAATCAAGGCCCCGGCACCGCAGCTCCGCAGGCAGGGGCATACCGTGAGGAGCCGAGCACACGAGCCGGAAGTGCACGGAGCGAGGAGGTCGGGATGGGCAGCCGTACCGGACTGGTCGAGGATCTGATGGAGCGGTTCCCGCATGTGCCACGGGAGGCCGTCTTCAAGGAGGACCTGCTGCGCGGGGGAGTGGCCTTCGACGACTCGGCGCTCAGTGACAATGAGGACGGGGACGTCAAGCCGAAGTCGTACTTCATCTTCTCCTTCGACCACGGCACGCTGCCCGAGCTCGGCGAAGCCGCGCTCAGGCGTCCGCCCGAGGAGATCATCCTCACCGGCGGCCCGTACGACCTGCGGCGGACCGTCGTGTCCGTGCGCGTCAATCCCTCCTCGCCGTACCGGGTCGCCGCAGGCGAGGACGGTGTGCTCGGGCTCTATCTCGACGGGAAGCGGATCTCGGACGTCGGGGTGCCGCCGATGCCGGAGTACTACCGGCACACGCTCGCGAGCGGGAAGTCCGTGATGGAGGTGGCCCCGACGATCCAGTGGGGCTACCTGATCTATCTCACGGTCTTCCGGGTCTGCCAGTACTTCGGCGCCAAGGAGGAGTGCCAGTACTGCGACATCAACCACAACTGGCGCCAGCACAAGGCGGCGGGGCGCCCGTACACCGGTGTGAAGGACGTCGAGGAGGTCCTTGAAGCACTGGAGATCATCGACCGGTACGACACCGCCCAAGCGTCCACCGCGTACACGCTGACCGGTGGTGCGATCACCTCGAAGGTCGCGGGCCGCGACGAGGCCGATTTCTACGGGCACTACGCCAAGGCCATCGAGGAGCGCTTCCCGGGGCGGTGGATCGGCAAGGTCGTCGCGCAGGCGCTGCCGCGTGACGACGTACAGCGCTTCAAGGACTACGGCGTGCAGATCTACCACCCGAACTACGAGGTGTGGGACCGCCGTCTCTTCGAGCTGTACTGCCCCGGCAAGGAGCGTTACGTAGGCCGCGACGAGTGGCACAAGCGCATCCTCGACTCGGCGGAGATCTTCGGCGCCCGCAATGTCATCCCCAACTTCGTCGCGGGCGTGGAGATGGCCGAGCCCTTCGGCTTCACGACGGTCGACGAGGCGATCGAGTCGACGACCGAGGGCCTGCGGTTCTTCATGTCGCACGGCATCACGCCGCGGTTCACCACCTGGTGCCCCGAGCCGACGACACCGCTGGGCAAGGCCAATCCGCAGGGTGCGCCGCTGGAGTACCACATCCGGTTGCTCGAGGCGTACCGCTCGACCATGGAGGACTTCGGGCTGTCCTCGCCTCCCGGATACGGCCCGCCCGGGCCGGGGAACGCGGTCTTCTCGGTGAGCTCGTTCATGGACAGTCTGCCGGCGAACGAGGAGGCGTCCGCGGTGTGAGGGACGGGTCTGAGAGACGGGTGTGAGGGAGGAGTGCGTGGGAGGGCCACGAGGGACGTGTTCGCGCTGGTGGAGCGAGGATTTGCGTTGATGGGGACGGGGCTTCTGCGGCACCAGAGGTAACCGCATATGCAAGTGACGCTTGTCAGTTGTGCGGGTCGCGTGAAAAACTCTGGTCCCCCTTGAGTTGTCCCCGCTCAACTGCCGTATTGCCTTCTTGAGTTGACTCCCCTCTTTCTCGGATGCAGGTGAAGTCCCCGCCCATGCCTGACCTGCCGACCCCTCAAGACGCCGCTGAGGCCACGCTGTTCTCGGAGTGCTGGGACGCGGTGCTGTCGTACGCCGATCTGTGCACCGCCGGTTCCTCCGGCGCCCGCCAGCTGGCTTCCGAGGCGTTCTCCCATGGCATACGTGAGGTGCGCGCCACCGAGGACAGTGGCGGCAAGAGCTTCGGGCGCCGGTCGCGGACGCCCCGGCTGCCCCGAATCCCGACGTTACTGACCTCCGTACGCCAAACGGCTGCCCGCTGGGAATCGCAGGGCCAAGGGGACCGCCTCGACCCCGATCTGCGGCTGTGGCTCAACTCCGAGAAGGCGGAACGCTATTCGGGACCGCCACTGCAACGGCCGCTCGCACTGCGCGCGCTCAGGGACATGCAGGAAGCGGACGCGGCGCTGCTCTGGCTGGCCGAGGTCGAGGCGATACCACTGCCCGCCGTGACCGGCCGACTCGGCCTGGATCCGGAGGGCGCCTCCGAGGAACTCGCCCAGGTGCGCCGCGTGTTCCGCGACCGCTGCCACCGCAACCATCTCGACACCCCGCTCGACGCAGAGTGCCGCAGCTACGCCCGGCTCCTCGACGCGGTCACCCGCTCGCCCGGCGCCGACACCCCGGAGGACCTCTCCCGTCACCTGGCGCGCTGCGTCGAGTGCGCGGAGGCCGCCGCCTGTCTGCGGCCCGGCGGTGGCGGGGTGCCCGCGGCTCTCGCGGGTGGCGTGCTCGGCTGGGGCGGACTCGCGTATCTGGAACGGCGGCGCAGAGCCGTGGAGTCGGGGCTCAGCCGGTCGAGCGCGGACCCGGACGAGGTGGCGGCGCCGCCGGATCCCGAGGAGGCCAAGGCCCGGATCGGGCGCGCCGGGCTGCTGGTCGCAGCCGTCATCGTGTCCATGCTCGCGCTCGTGGTCTCGCTGGGGGCCTTCGACTCCGACGGCGAACCCGTCGCACAGGACGAGTCGGCGTCGGGCCGGCAGCCGGTGGGGGACCAGGTGCCCCCGGCGGACGCCCTGCCGTCCGCCACCACGTCCCCCGCTCCGGAGCCCTCGGACTCCGACGCCTCGAACTCCGGGTCGGGCTCGGATGGCGACGAGAACGACGAGAACGACGAGAACGACGAGGACTCAGACAAGGGCCAGAAGCCTCAGGGCGAGGCAACGGCCTCCCACGAACCCGACGACGACCCCGAGCCCACGAAGCCCGCCTACTGCAAGGCCAATTACGACCTGGTCAACCAGTGGCCGGACGGCTTCCAGGCCACCGTCACCGTCACCTCCACCAAGGCCCTCGACGACTGGCGCGTCGGCTGGAGGTTCCGCGACGGCCAGCGGATCACCCAGATGTGGGACGGCAAGGTCGACCAGGACGGCTCCAGGGTGACCGCCACCGCCGCCGACTACAACAAGGTCGTACCCGCCGGCGGCAGACTCGCGGTCGGCTTCCTCGCGTCGTGGGAGGGCGAGAACTCGGCGCCGTACGACGTCACGTTGAACGGGCACGACTGCACGCACGCGAGCTGAAGGCCTGCTCCGGAGCGACCTCGGGCCCGCTGGGCCGGTCTGGACGGCTGCTCATGCGGCTGCGCGTCCTGGCGATGTCGTGCGCGACGGGCCGCCGGTTGACCTCGCGCGCCGGACGCCGGCCCACTTGCCCTCGGCTGCCGGGTCCGCTTGACTCCGGCCCGCCAGGACGCCAATTCAGCGGCGGAGGACACCATGGAGATCACCCGCAGAGAGCTGTTGTCCGCACTGTCAGCCGCCGGTCTTCTGCCGGTGATCCCCTCGGATCCGGCGAGCGCCGCCGAGGTCGTCGCAGGCAGCGCGCGTCTGCTGGCCAACACCGTGGCGGTGTTCGCCGGGACCGCCGAGTCCAACGCCCGGCCGGAGACGATCGCCAAGCTCGCCGCCATCGACACTGCCGCGCGGACGAACCTGACGTTGATGGATGCGGCGGGAGCGGGCGAGCTCTTCGCCGGACTGGTGCTCGGCACCGACGAGGCCAACCTCAACACCGCGTTCCGGCGGCTGTACGAGATCGCCCTCGCCACCCGCACACCGGGCGGCGCCTCCGCGGATCTGTACGAGAACACCGCCGTGCAGCGCCGGGTGATCGACGGTCTCGTCTGGCTGTACGCGCGCTACTACGGCGACCAGTCCAGGGGCTACTACGGCAACTGGTTCCACTGGGAGATCGGTCTCTCCCAGCACATCAGCAAGACCCTGGCGCTGCTCTCCGACGAGGTGGAGGAGTACCGCCCCGACCTCATCCGCACCTACGTCGCCTCGATGGACGCCTACCTCCGCAACGGCGTCGACGGGGACGTGAACCTCGACTCGCGCTTCCACACCGGTGCCAACCTCGCCGACATCACCACCAACCGGATCCTGCAGGGCGCGCTCCTCGGCGACGCCACCCGTATCCGCAAGGCCCTCACCGACCAGCTGACGGTCTTCGTCACCATCGACCCGTACCACCTCAACCACGGTGTCACGGACGGTCATTACGCCGACGGATCCTTCATTCAGCACGCTTCTGTCGCCTACACCGGCTCCTACGGCAAGGCCCTGCTGACCCGTGTCGTCCAGGCCCTCAAGATCCTCCACGGTACGGGCTTCGCGCACGGCGGGGAACTGGTGCCGACCGTGCACGGCTGGGTGAAGGACGGCTTTGCACCGCTGATCTTCGAGGGCTGGATGATGGAGATCGTCAAGGGGAGGGCGGTCGCGCGGACGGACACCGGCTACACCGATGTCGCGGTGCTCGTCGAGGCCGTCGTCGACCTCTCCTCGCTCGCGACCGGCGCCGATGCCACCGCCCTGAAGAGTTACGTCAAGTACGTCCGGTCGACCTCGCCCACCACCCTCGATCCGGCCGGCTTCGTCTCCCCGGTCAGCATCGTGCGCTACGCCGACATCATCGGCGACGCCGGTGTCCCGCCCGCGGACCTCAGCCCCGCCTCGCGCAGCGTCGCCTTCAACGCCATGGACAGGACCGTGCACCGCAGATCGGGGTACGCCTTCGCGCTCGCTCGCAGCTCCGAGAGGATCAGCAAGTACGAGTACATGAACGGCGAGAACCTCATGCCCTGGTTCCAGGGCGACGGCGCGTACTACCTCTACCTCTCCGGACAGGACCAGACCCAGGCGTACGGCGTCGACTACTTCACCACGGTCTCGCCGTACGGCCTCGCCGGTGTCACCGCGCCGGCCGAGCGGCGGCAGACGATTCCTGAGCTGTACGGGAAGCCGTACTACGACAACCCCGGCCACCCACTGAACTTCACCTCGTCGTCCGAGTCGCAGAACAAGTACGTCTACTTCCCGCGTGGCACCAATCGGCACTCCGGCGGCGCCGTCCTCGGGGCGTACGGCGCGGCCGGGATGGTGCAGTCCGACGACGTCGCGTACCGCGACAAGGGCGCGGGCCTGCTGCCGGACGACTTCGTCGTCTACCGCAATGCGAGGGCGACCAAGTCGTGGTTCCTCCTCGACGAGGAGATCGTGGTGCTCGCGGCCGGGGTCGGCGACAGCGCCGGGCGGGCCGTGACCACGACGGTCGACGCCCGTACCGCCGCACCGGACGATCAGGTCTCCGTTGTCGGGATGCTCCGCGACGGCCGTCCCTGGGCCGGCACGGGCATCGGAGACCTGCACTGGCTGCGCTACGCCAATGCCACGCAGCGGACCGCCGTCGGCTATGTCTTCCTCGACACCCCGCCGGTGAGGGTCGCCCTGGACAGGGTCACCCGCAGCCGCCGGGTGGTCCGCACCTCGAACCCGGACACCGCTGTGACCCGCAGTGTCTTCGGCGTCACGGTCGACCATGCTCCTGGAGCCCGGCCAACCCGCCTGGCCTGCGCGTTGGTGCCGAATGCGGCGGAGACCGGCCTGCGTTCGTACCTTCACGACGGGCCGCTGAAGGTCCTGTCGAACACCTCACGCCTGCAGGCCGTCACCCACACCGGCCTCGGCCTGACGGCCGCCAACAGCTTCACACCCGGCCGCCACGAGGCCCCCGGGATGCGTATGCGCATCGACGGACCTGCCTCGGTGATCGTGCGACGCGAACGGCGAGGAGCCAGGGGCAGCCTGACCACCGTCGCCGTGTCCGACCCGACGATGCACCGGGACACGGTCACTGTCCTGCTCCCCGGCCGGCCACTGCGAGAGGTCACATCGGACGACGGGGTACGCGTGCGCGCGACCCACGGCGGAACCCGGCTGGACTTCGACACCCACCACGCGTACGGACGGAGCTTCACGGTCACGCTGCGCGGCGAAACGTGAGACAACACCCTGGCGGGGAAGGAACGGGGGGCCAGTGACGACCGGAGTGATATCGCTCAACGTGTGCTGCGGGCTGTCGTCCGCGCTGCCGTCGGTGAAGGAGCGGGCGGTCGAGTTCTGCTCGGTGCTCGAAGCGTCGGATGCCGGCATCGTGAACCTTCAGGAGGTCTGGACTCCTGGCCTGCTCCGGGTGCTGCGCAGCCGGTTGCGGTCGTTCCCGTTCGTCGCCGTCAGGGGTGGCGTGGCCGGTCAGCCGGCCGGGGGCCTGGTGTCGTTCTCCCGGCTGCCTGTCCGGTCGGTGTCGTACGTGTCGTTCCGCGGCGCGCGCCCTCGGGCGGGCGGGGTGCTCTTCCGGAGTGCCGTGGCGATCGGAAGCGGTCTCCAGGGAGTGCTGACCTTCGAACTCACGGGACGCCGGACGGTCCTCGGGAACGTCCATCTGAGTGCCAACAGGGACGGTGACTGGACAGCCGGCAACCGGCACCATGCCTTCCAGCGAACGCAACTTCAGATGTTCCACCGAACGCTCCGGCGGGCCCGTCGTCCCGATACGGAACTCGCGGTCGCCTGCGGCGACTTCAACGTCTCCAGCGACAGTCCGCTCTACCCGATGGTGGTGGACGGAGGCGCGTGGCGAGACGCGTTCGCCGGGTCGGGCCGGCCGACCTACCACTCCGAACTCCTGCCCAGCGGCAAGCAGGCGCACCGCATCGACTACGTGCTGGTCGCGGGCGATCCCGAACGTCCTCCGGTCACCGCGACCTCGCTGTTGTTCACGGACCGGGTTCGACTGGCGGACGGGCGCAGCACATTCCTGTCGGATCACGCCGGGCTGAGGGTCGAGGTGACGCTTCCCGGGCCTGCGGCGTAAAACACGTGGGTTCCAGAAACTCGATTTCCCCATTGAGAGTGACGGTGTGACGTGGTGGGGGCGTCGTTGCCGCGCGTTGGCGAACTTGCCTTGGCGCCGGGTTTCTCGGTCGGCGAAGTACGCATTGCTGAACGCGTTGTCGTAATTCGATGGCCTCGTGGCCCGGGCACCTCTAAGGTCGGTGCTGTTCGAGCGGCGACCGGCGGTCGCCGTGGGTACTTGGCTTGGTTGGGGAGGTGTGACCGATGGCTGTCGTTGAGATGGGCGCTGCCCGCATCCGGAAGTTCATCCATTCCACCTCCGTGGCCTCCGGCTGACCTCTTTCTTCTCCCGCGCCTGTGCGCGTGTGCCGGGGCCGCCCTTGTGAAGGGTTTCCCTTGACTTCCTTTTCTTCTGCTTCTTCGTCTGCTGTCTTCTCGGCATTGGCTCCATACGGCTGGGACCAGGCGTGGGCGGACGAGTTCGACCTGTACGACGCCGAAGGGCTCGTGGCCGGGCGGGTGATCCGGGTCGACCGGGGACAGTGCGACGTGGTCACCGCCGACGGGATCATGCGCGCCGACACCGCGTTCGTGACACCGCACGACCCGCTGCGCGTCGTCTGCACCGGCGACTGGGTCGCCGTCGAACCCGCGGGCAACCCCCGCTACGTACGGACGTATCTGCCGCGCCGTACCGCCTTCGTGCGCTCCACCTCCTCCAAGCGGTCCGAGGGGCAGATCCTCGCGGCCAACGTCGACCATGCCGTCGTCGCCGTCTCGCTCGCCGCGGAGCTCGACCTCGGCCGCGTCGAACGGTTCCTCGCGCTCGCCTGGGAGTCCGGTGCGCAGCCGGTGGTCGTGCTGACCAAGGCGGACCTGGTGCCGGACGCGGTGACGCTCGGGCACCTCGTGCAGGACGTGGAGACGAGCGCGCCGGGGGTGCCGGTGCTGCCGGTCAGCGCCACGTTCGGGGACGGACTGGACGTCCTCGCGGCGGTGGTGTCCGGCGGCACGTCCGTACTGCTCGGGCAGTCCGGCGCGGGCAAGTCGACGCTCGCCAACGCGTTGCTCGGCGAGGAGGTAATGGAGGTCCAGGCGACGCGTGACCTGGACGGCAAGGGCCGCCACACCACGACGACGCGCAACCTGCTCGCGCTGCCCGGCGGCGGGGTGCTCATCGACACCCCGGGGCTGCGCGGCGTCGGCCTCTGGGACGCCGGGACCGGGGTCGGCCAGGTCTTCTCGGAGATCGAGGAACTGGCCGCCGAGTGCCGCTTCCACGACTGCGCGCACATCGCGGAGCCGGGGTGCGCGGTCCTCGCCGCGGTCGAGTCGGGTGCGCTGCCGGAGCGGCGCCTCGACAGCTACCGGAAGTTGTTCCGGGAGAACCAGCGGATCGTGGCCAAGACCGATGCGCGGTTGCGGGCGGAGCTCCGGCGCGAGTGGAAACGGAAGGGAGCGGAAGGGCGCGCGGCCATGGAGGCGAAGAGGGGACGCCAGCGGTAGGGGGCGTCTGCGGTAGGGGGATCCACCGCGGATCGTGTTCGAGGCGGCACGGACGCGCGGGCCGCGCCCGAGGGCGCGGCCCGCGTTGTCAGCGGTCCCGTCGCGGACCGCGTCCGCTGCTCACAGCCCTCCGGTGTACTCGAAGATGTAGAGCCCGTGGTCGCGGTCGGAGGCGGCGACGTACTCCTTGCCGCCGGACTCGAAGACCTGGGCGCCCCAGAAGTTGTTGCCGCCCTCGTCGATGTAGTGACCCACCTCGACGATCTCGTCGTCGACGATCTTCGCGACGCGCAGCCCGGCCGCGTAGTACGAGAAGTAGAGCAGGTCGGCCCGCATTTCGGAGACGGCCACCTCATGGATGGAGAGGTCGCCGGATCCCGACGCGTGGGCGGCGTCGTGGGCCTCGGGAACGGCGTAGGTGTCCAGCTCGGTGAGCTTGCCGCTCTCGTTGCGGTAGAGGTGCGCGTAGCCCCAGCCGTCGAAGTACGACGAGAAGGTCAGCCGGTCGCCCTTGGTGCCGAGCGCAACCGGCAGCTGCTCGGGGCCCGTTCCGGCGAGGCAGGCCGCGTCGTCGTAGGCCTGGCCGAAGATGGCGAAGCCCTGGCCGCGCGGTGCGACACCGAAGGCCGGGATGTCTCCCTCGACGCTCATGCCGAGCGTCTGGTCGCAGGCGTCCGTGCCGGTGCGGTTGAAGATGAGTACGGCGTCGTAGCCGCCCGCCGCGATGACGCTCGCGACCTTCTCGGTGAAGGTGCACACGCCGCGCTCGACGACGGCGACGTCCACGGCGTTCGGGTCGCCGGCCGGGACCGCCGGGTCGCCGGGGCAGGCCCGGCCCGCGAAGACCGAGTCGCCGGTGATGGTCTGCCCCTCTTCCAGGCGCGTGGTGTTGCTGCCCTGGCTCGCCGTCAGTTCGGTGCCGTCGGTGAGGTTGCGGGCGGTGAGGGCGTACGGCCCGAAGTCCTCGTCGGCGCCGACGACGTACTTGTTGTCGAGGGTGAACTCGGCCTGGTGGGCGTTGCCTTCCGGCGCGACCTCGAACCCGCTCTCCAGGGCCTCGGGGTCCAGTGCGGCGAAGTCGGTGTCGCCGAGGTAGGTGGCCTTGGTCGGGTCGGTCACGTCGAGGGTGACGTACCCGCCGTCCCAGTAGGAGGCGAGCATGATCTGCCGGCCGCCGATCTCCTTGACGACCATGTCGTGCAGGAAGATCTCGCTGAGGTTGGCGGGGGCGCCCTGGACGATCTGCGGGAACGCCTCGTCGAGGTCGTACTCGGCGATGACCTTGGCCTTCTTGGGATTGGTGATGTCGACGATGTCGACGTCCGGGCCCTCTTCGTTGTCGACGATGACGGCGTACGCCTTGCTGCCCGCGTCCCAGGCGTAGACGCTGTGGATCTCGTTGGCGTCCTTCTTGCCCTGACCCATGACCGTCTTGTCGCCGACGCCCTCTGCGAGCGGGATGGGGTGGGCCGGATCGCTGACGTCGTAGATGTTCATCCCGCCGAAGCCGGCGGTCTCCTTGCACTTCTCGTTGTTGCTGACCAGCACGTCCCCGTTGAAGTACGGGGTGTCGATGTGCAGGGTCTGGATGCCCTCGCCCGGGGCACTGCCCTCCTTCGCCTGGATGAAGGCGACCTCTTTGGGCGTGGCCGGCTTGCGGATGTCCACGACGTGCACGCCGTTGTACTTGCAGGTCGCGCCGCCCCAGGCGGCGAGATAGGCGTGTCCCTTGAACACTCCGACGTCGGCGATCTTCTCGGGCTCGACGTTCTTCAGGCCGAGTTTGCTGACGAGACGGACGTTGTCACTTCCGGCCGGTAGGTGGCCCTCGTCACCACCGTGCTGGTGGCTGTGGTGATCGTGCGTGGCCTTGGCGTTGTCGATACCGCCGTCGTCGGCGGAGACACCGTCATGTGCGTGGGCGAAACCGGCGAAGGTACCGGCGACGAGGCCCACTGCGGCGAGACAACTCGCGACGCGTACGCGGGATCTCGCTCTGCCCATGGCTCTTCCCATGGCTCTCCTTGGTCTGAGAGTGAAGAAGGCGCGGGGGGCGGCGAGGGGAACGTACTCTTTGCCTGGCCTGTGAGGAAAGAGTTGCGGAGCCGCGTTAACGTGATCTTATTTTCCAGAGACGTCGGACGGGGTGTCAGAGTCCGCTGTGGGCAACGCAGTTCGCGAGGCGGCAGCCGGCCGTGAGGTGGCGCCGGACGAGCCGAGCGCCACGCCCACCGCGACCAGCAGGCTTCCGCCCAGCTGCGCGAGGCCGAAGGCGCCCGTGCCCACCAGGGGCGCGGTGAGGGCCGCGGCGACCGGGGCCACACCGGTGAGCAGCGCCATCCGTTGGGCCCCGATCCGCTGCACGGCGGCGAACCACAGCAGGAAGCACACCGCCGTCACCATGACCGCCTGCCAGGCGAGCGCCGCCGCCTCCACCCCGGTGGGCGTGCGCAGCCAGCCGCTGCCGTCGAGGAGAAGCCCCGCGGCGCCGGCCTCCACCGCCGCCAGCAGGCACACGCACACGGAGAGCAGCATCGGGCCCAGCGCCCGCACGGCGGGGGCGATCAGCAGCATCACGGTCACCTCGCCGGCCAGGGCCGCCACCGACCAGAGCACACCGGCCAGGTCCGTACGTCCGAAGCCCTGCACCACCGCCGCGCCCGCCGTCACCACCACGGCCGCGAGAACCGGGCGGGCGGCGGGCCGGCGCCGCTCCACCAGAGGGGTGAGGGCCGCGACGACCACCGGCGAGCAGGCGACCACCACCCCGGGCACCGTCGGCTCCGCGGTGCGCACGGCCTGGAGTACGGACACGTTCATCCCGACCAGCCCGGTCGCCGCGATCACCGCGAGCCGCAGGCACAGCCGTGTCGTGAGCCGCCGCAGAGGCGACCGGTCGGTGCGCGTGGCGAGCAGACACAGCAGCAGGAACCCGGCGGCGTAACGGACGGACTGCCCACCCAGATGCGGGAAGTCCGACATCGTGCTGCTCGCCACGAACGAGATGCCGAGCAGGGCGGTGGACAGCCCGCCGTACAGCACACCGAGCCCCTGTGGCTGCATCCCAGCGAGGCCGTTCAGCCGCCGAGATAGGCGTTGACGATGTCCTCGTCCGCCACCAGTTCGGATGCCGGCCCGTGGAGCTTCAGCGCGCCCGACTCCAGGACGTACGCACGGTCCGCGATCTCCAGCGCCGCCAGCGCGTTCTGCTCCACGAGCAGCACCGTGGTGCCCTGCTCGCGGATCCTGGCGATGGTTTCGAAGATGACGTCCACCAGGACGGGGGCCAGGCCCATGGACGGCTCGTCGAGCAGCAGCAGCTTCGGCTTCGCCATCAGTGCCCGCCCCACGGCGAGCATCTGCTGCTCGCCGCCCGACATGGTGCCCGCTTTCTGGTTGATGCGTTCCCGCAACCGGGGGAAGAGGTCGAGGACCATCTCCCGGTCCCCCGCGATCTCCTCCTTGTCCTTGCGCAGGAACGCGCCCATGTCGAGGTTCTCGTCCACGGTCATCCGGGGGAAGATCCGCCGGCCCTCCGGGGAGTGGGCGATGCCCCGCTTGACGACCTCGTGGTCCGCCTTCCCGTTCAACTCCTCGCCCTGGAAGGTGATCCGGCCGTGTCGCAGCGGGAGCAGGCCGGAGATGGCCCGCAAGGTGGTGGACTTGCCGGCGCCGTTGGACCCGATGAGGGTGACGATCTCGCCCGGGTGGACGGTCAGCGACAGGCCCTTCACGGCGGCGATGTTGCCGTAGTAGACGTGGATGCCGTCCAGCTCCAGCATCGGCTCGCGAGTGCCGGTCACGCCGTCCTCTGCGCTGGTGCCGCTCATGAGCTCTTGCCCCTTCCGGACTTTCCGAGGTACGCCTCGATGACCCGCTCGTCGTTCCTGATGTCGTCGGGGCCGCCCTCGGCGATCTTCTCGCCCCGGTCGAGCACCGTGATGCGGTCCGACAGCTGCATGACCACGCTCATGTCGTGCTCGATGAGCAGGACCGACAGATCCTTCTCGTCCCGCAGCCGGTGCACGAAGGAAACGAACCGGGCCGATTCCTGCGGGTTCATACCGGCCGTCGGCTCGTCGAGGAGAAGGATGCTGGGCTGCAGTGCCAGTGCCCGGGCGATCTCCAGCCGCCGCTGGTCGCCGTAGGAGAGGCTGCGGGCGTACTCGTCGGCGAACTTGCCGATGCCGACGAAGTCCAGCAGCTCCCGGGCGAGTTCGCGGGCCTCGCGTTCCTCGCGGCGCTGCCGTGGGGTGCGTACGACGGTGTGGAACGGCCCCGACTTCAGCCGGGAGTGCATGGCCACCTTGACGTTCTCCTCGGCCGTCATCAGGCCGAACAGACGGATGTTCTGGAACGTACGGGCCATGCCGAGCGCGGCGATCCGGTGCGGCACCAGGTTGGTGGTGTCCTTGTCGCCGAGGAGCACCCGGCCGCTGGTGGCCCGGTACAGGCCCGTGAGCACGTTGAAGAAGGTCGTCTTGCCCGCGCCGTTGGGCCCGATGAGGCTGACCACCGACCGGTCGGGGATGGTGAAACTCACGTCGTTGACGGCCACCAGGCCGCCGAACTTCACGGTGATGTGCTCGGCGCGCAGCTTCGGCGGGGCGTCCGCCGCGGCCTCCTGAGGCGTTTCCTGCGAGGCGGTCGTCATATCGTGTTCCCTGCCTTCTCCCCGAGCCCGTCCCCGGTGCCCTCGGTGCCGGTGGCGGCCACCGCGTCAGCGACCACCGCGTCAGCGACCACCGCGTCGGCGACCGGCGCGTCTGCCGCCGCCTCCAGTTCGGCGTCCTCGGCCTCCAGCGCCTCGTCCAGCTCCGGTGCCGCTTCCTCCATGTCGGCGCCCAGCGCCTCGCGTTCGGTCCGGCTGGGTTCGCGCAGCACGAGCTTGGTGCGCGCTTCGGGCAGGATGCCCTCGCGCCGGTAGATCATCATCAGCACGAGAATGCCGCCGAAGAGAAGGAAGTTGTACGAGGGGAAGTTGATGTCGGTGCCGAGGTTCTCGTTGATCGTGTTGCCTATTTGCGGCAGCCCCGTGGAGTTGATCCAGGCGAGGACGAGCGCGCCGAGGGTGACACCCCAGACGTTGCCCATGCCGCCGAGCACGACCATCGCGAGCAGCGTGATGGAGATGGAGAAGTTGAACCGGTCGGGCAGCACGCCGCCGACGTGCGTGGCGAAGGCGACACCGGCCAGACCGCCGGCCACCGCGCCGACGGCGTACGCGGCGAGCTTGGTGCGCATCAGCGGTACGCCCATCATGCTGGCGGCGAGCTCGTCCTCGCGGATGGCGAGCCAGGCGCGGCCGAGGCGGCCCTCGCGCAGCCGCAGAGAGATGAACATGACGACGGCCGCGATCACGACGAAGATCACGAACTTGTACACCAGGTCGAACGGGCCGAGCGTGAACCCGCCGATGCTGATCGGGTCGACCGGGGTGATGCCCTGGGCGCCATTGGTGAGGTTGAAGCCGCCGAGGTCGCCACCGTTGGTGAAGACCTGCGGGATGATCTCGCCGAAGCCCAGCGTCACCAGGGCGAGGTAGTCGCTCTTCAGACGGAGCGTCGGCGCACCGATGATCACGCCCCACAGGGCGCAGAAGGCGGCGCCGATCAGCAGGACGAACCAGAAGTTGAGGTGGATACCGGCCGCGGACGACTGCGCGCCGCCAAGAAAGTGGATGTTGACCTGGTAGAAGTGGCCGGACATCAGCCAGCCCGCGGTGTAGCCGCCGAGCGCCCAGAAGGCGACGAAGCCCAGGTCCAGCAGGCCGGCGTAGCCGACCACGATGTTCAGGCCGAGGGCGCAGATCACCCAGACCAGGGCCTCGTTGACCGAGCTGAGCGGCAGCCAGGTCTGGAAGAACTGCTGGCCTCCCTCGGGGAGGCTCGGCACCATGTAGTAGTAGGCCAGGAACACCAGTAGGGCGGCCGCGGCGTAACCGAGCGGCCAGCGCACGTGGTGCGGCACGGGCAGGACAGGCAGCCGGCCCGTCCTGGCGGAGGTCTTCGCGGAGGCCATGGACTACACCTTCTCCGTGGTCGGCCGGCCCAGCAGGCCCTCGGGCTTGAAGACCATGAGCAGGATGAGGATGCTGAACACGACGCTCTGGGACCACTGCTGGCCGAACCCGTAGGGCGCGCCGTCGTTGATGCCCTGGATGACGCCGATGAGGACGCCGCCGAGCACCGCGCCGGTGATGTTGCCGATGCCCCCGAGGACGGCGGAGGTGAAGGCGATCAGGCCCATCTGGTAGCCCAGGTTGTACGCGGTGGTGCCCACCACCTGCTGGTACATCACGCCCGCCGTCCCGGCCAGGGCGCCGCCGATCAGAAAGGTGAAGGAGATGGTCCGGTTGACGTTGACGCCCATCAGCCGGGCGGCGTCCTGGTCCTGGGCGACGGCCCGCATCGCCTTGCCCTGCCTGGTGCTGGTGACGACCCAGCGGAGCAGCAGCAGGACCGGGACCGTCACGGCGATGACGAGGAGCAGGCTGTAGTCGACCTTGAAGTCGGCGAAGCCGATGGATCCCTCCGGGAAGATCGACGGCCACTGCTTGGGTGTCGAACCGTTCCACTTCAGGCCGATGAACTGCAGGACGAAGCTCATGCCGACGGCTGTGATGAGCGCGGCCAGCTTGGGGGCACGCCGCAGGCGCCGGTAGGCGAGGAATTCGATCGTGACGTTGATGCCGCCGCAGAAGACCATGGTGCCGACCAGGGTCACCAGGAACAGCACCCAGCCCAGGAGGTTGGACTGGTCCTGACCCATCACGGTGGTCAGCAGGAATCCGCTGCACAGGGCGCCGAGCATGAACAGATCGCCGTGTGCGAAGTTGATCAGCTCGATGATGCCGTAGACCAGGGTGTAGCCCAGTGCGATCAGCGCGTAGAGCATCCCCAGGTTGAATCCGTCCGCGCTCGCGGAGAAGAACTGGGACGGTGACTTGACCAGATTGGCGCCGAGCCAGATGACGACGCCGAGGAGAATGACGTAGGTGGCGTACCGCTGGATCAGAGCCTTCCGGTCGATCGCGGTCGGAGCCACCAGGCTGGTGGCGGTTGCTGCCATGAAGTTCCTCGGGAGTGGGAGCGGGGCGTACGCGAAGGGGGCGCAAGCGACAGGGGCGTACGCGAAGAACGAGAGCCGGAGCCGTGCCGGGGGCGGGTGCCGAAGCTGTGCGGGGCGGGCGCCACGGGACTCCGCGGCGCCCGCCCCGCACTACCGGTTCAGCTGACGGGCCAGGGCTTGAGGTAGGTCTCCGTCTTGCCCTTCAGTTCGAGGACCGAGATGTCGAGGACGTTCACGTCACCGGTCTCCTTGGAGATGGTGATCTCCTTGCCCACCGCCGACTCGCCGGCCGGGATGGTGATCCCCTCACCCTCGAACACCGCGTCCCGGACGCTCTTGCGGGTGCCGTCGGACTTCTCGATCGCCGCCAGGATCACCTGCAGCGCCTCGACGCCGTAGAGCGCGTAGTTGGTGGCCGGGTCCTCGCCGTACTTCTTCTTGTAGGAGTCCAGCAGCTTCGCTGCGGTGCCGCCCTCCTCGCGCAGCACCTCCGTGGACAGGCCCGCGAAGGTGAGGTACGTGCCCTGCGCCTGGGCCAGGCCGTCGAACTCCGGGTAGCCGGTGAAGCCGTCCGGGGTGATGAGCTTGACCTTGTCGTTGTCGCCGAGGACCTTGACCTTGTCCTTGACCAGCTGGCCGCCGTTGTTGTCGAAGATACCGCCGAGGTAGACGCAGTCCGGCTTCTTGGACTTGATGCTGGTGAACAGAGCCGCGTAGTTGGGCTGCTTGACGTCCCAAGCCTGGTTGCCGAGCACGGTGATGCCCTGCTTCTTGGCCTCGTCCTCGAAGGCCTTGGAGACGCCCTTGCCGTAGGTCTGGTTGTCGTTGAGGACGAAGCACTTCTTGACGCCGAGGTCCTTGGCGGCGAACTGCGCACCGGCCGCGCCCTGGTAGTCGTCGGTGGCGATGACGCGCGCGTAGCTCCGCTTGCCGCTCGGGGAGTACTTCTCGGGGTCACCCGGATCCCAGGACTTCGTCAGACCGGGGTAGGTGTTCGCGTGGGACACCATCAGCATCGGACCCTTCGGGTCCGCGTTCAGCACCGGGGCGATGATCTGCGCGCACCCGGAGTTGTAGGTGCCCATCACGGCGACCTCTTTGGCGTTGGCCACATGGTCCTGCGCGTTCTTCGCACACGTCGCGTCGTCCCAGGCACCCTTGGCGGCCGTGGAGTCGTCGTAGACCTTCAGCTGGACCTTGTACTTGCCGGCCTTGCCGCCGACCTGGTCCAGGTAGAGCTTCATGGCGTTGACGGTCGCCTCGGACGCGTCCTTGGAGGCGCCCTGAAGCGGCAGGTCGACACCTACGACCAGGGTGTCGCCCGATGACGACTCCTCAGCACCCCCGGAGGCGCTGCCGCCACAGGCACTTGCCGCCAGGCCGGCCACAACTGCCATCGCCACGAACTTGGCTGATTTGAACATCCCACTCCTCGGTTGCCGCAGGTATGCGGCAATCTGAGGCCTGTGTGTTACAGCTGAGGTCCCTGGAAGCTATCGGAAACGTTTCGTATTGACCGGACATTTGATTGTTATCGATCGTCTATTTTCGGACACAGGGGATTCGGAGGATCCGGCCCCATGTCGTCCGGTGGGTGCGGCGCCTTTCCCGAGCCGGCCGCCCTCGCCGACCGCGACGACGCGTATGAGGCCCTGCTCGCGCTGCCGGACCGGATCCCAGCGCCGCATCCGTCATCCGCGCCCTCGGCGACCCGGAAGTGGCCCCGCCGGGCAACCACGTCCTCGACACCTGGCGCACCTGGCGTTCCTACGCCCTACGCCCTGCGGCATCTGCAGGGCGATGGTCAGCACATGCCAGGGGTCACTCCGCCAACCCCCAGCGCGGCGCCTCCTCGTTCGGCTCGACAGGTGCGATCCGCAGGTCCGGACGGTCACCCTTGGCGGTGATGAGCGCCGACTCGCCCTTGCGCAGGGAGATTTGTATCGTGCCTTCGCCGACGGAGGCGTATCGCAGCGGACGTCCCCGGCTGTCCTGTACGTCGATCGGGCCCGCAATGCCATGCCGTACGACGCACGGGGCGCCCGCTTCGCTGACCAGCCGGACCCAGCGGGTCACCCCGCCCTCTCGCACCGCGCTGAGCAGGAACGCGCCCTGCGTACGGAAGTTGTGGACCGTCAGGTCTGCCCATGCCGCGGGGAGCGCGGGGAAGACGCGAATGGTGCCGCCCCAGGACTGGCAGACCATGTCGTGCAGTGACTGGGCGGCCGACAAGGGGGTTTCGATGACCGGGCCGGTCTCCTTGTACATGGTGTTGGGCTGGATGAAGCGGGACATCAGCTGTCCCAGGTAGGCGAGTGCGTCCTCGCCCTTGCCGAGCAGGGCCGAGATCGAGGCCGCGCCCGTGAACGTATAGCCCTGGAGAGCGCCCTCGAAGCCCACCCAGTGGGCCAACGACCTCTCGATCAGGGCCTTTTCGTCCGGCGTACTGCCCGTCAGCTCGTACAGCGGGTACACCGCCAGCAGATGCGAGTAGTGGCGGTGCGACTTCGCGAAGGGGATGTCCGCGCCGATCATGAAGCCGTTCCCGTCGGTCGGATACGCGACCCGTCGCGCCAGCACCTCGCGCCAGCGCGGCGCCAACTCGTCGTCGATGCCGAGGAGGTCGGCAGACTCCAGCAACGTACGACAGCCCCATGTCAGCAGCATCAGGTCGTAGTTGCAGTCCCTCGAGTTGCCGCCGTACTCCGGTGAGAAGGTGGCCGGAAGATGCAGCTTGCCGTCCGCGCCCGGCTCCAGGAAGTGCAGGTAGTAGTTGATCGCCTTGCGGAGGAGGGGGAACAGGACGTCGCGGAGGATCGACTCGTCCATGGTGTGGCGGTAGCTGAGCCAGACGTTGTGCAGGGTCCAGGTCAGGTTGCCGACCTCGGGAGTCGGAGGGTCCTGGCCCGGGATGCCGACGCCGTAGCCCAGTACGGGGCCCGTCGCGCCGCCGTTGACCAGCGAGGCGTCGGTGGTGCGCGGGATGCCGAGGGAGTCGGCCCGGTACGCGGGCGCCATCTCGGCGGTGAGGTTGTCGCGGAACTCACTCAATGCCCTTGTCACGGCGTCTAGTTCGAGGTGGTTGGAGCCGTGGATCAGCCAGTACTCCAGCTGCACGTTCAGGTTCCACCAGGTCGCCGGCCACGGCGTGGACTCGACCCAGGGACCGCACGTGGCCATCACGGGCGCGTCGCGCCGGGCCGCGGACGCCGTCTTGTAGAGCTGGATCCAGTAGAAACGCTGGATGCGCGCGTCGGGCAGCGAGAGAAAACCCTTCCGGTAGAAGGACCGCCACCAGGCTCGATGCGCCACCGCCAGGAGATCGTACGAGAGGAGTGAGGCGCTTCGGACGGCCTCTGTCGCCCGCCCGAGCGCCGTCGACTTCGGGTACGAGTGCGCGACATGCGCGTACAGCGTCCGTGTACGGCCCCGGGTGCGTTCCCGCCACGCGGTGACATGCTGACCGCCGGACAGCAGCGGCTGTACGGCGGTGGAGATGCCGTCGTGTTGCCCCGTCTCGGCGGGCGGGTTGGCCGCGTACCCCTCCGGCAGCGGCCGGAAAGCGGCGCGCGGGCTGATCGCCTCCGCGGGGTGGAAGACCCACTTGAAGTCGCGCTCGCCCTCGCTCGGCGTCACCTCGATGGCCAGTACGGAGCGGGAGTTGTGCACCAGGGCGCGGATCGCGAGCGTGCCCCGGTCGGTGGTGAGCGTGCCGGTCAGCTCGGCGTCGCGCAGGCCGAGGCGCCAGTCAAGGCCGGTGATCGCGCCCACCGGTTCGAGTGTGAAGTAGCCGATCGGCAGCCGCGCGAGCCCGAAGAGCGAGCCGAACTCCGGGCGGTGGTCCTGGACTTCGGAATGCTGCACGTTGAAGCGGATGGCCTCGGTCTCCCTGCCCGGTTCGGCGTAGATGCCGGACCCCAGGAAGCCGTTGCCCAGGAACGGGCCCTCGTACCAGGTCTTCGGCATCCGCTGCCAGACCAGGTCGGCGTCGTCGAGGACGGTACGCCAGGGGTCGGAGGAGGGCGCGTCGGCTGCGCCGGAAGCCGCCGTGGCCGGTGCGGGCAGGCCGCCTGCGAGCAGCGTCCCGCCGAGCGCGGAGCCGGTGGCGAGCACGGTACGTCTGGACGGGCTGGGCATGGCGCCTCCTGGCGGCTCGCACGACACAGGGACGTGGCAGATTCATCGGAGCTATCCCCCAGCGCAAGTTAGAGATGACACGGGAGCACGTCAATAAGCCGGGAGAGATCCGATGTGTTGGTGTGGTGTCAGTCCTGGCGCTCTCGGGCTACCCAGCCCCGCTCGTGCGCCTGCCAGCCGAGCTGGAGTCGCGTCGTCACGCCCGTCAGTTCCATGAGCCGTTTCACCCGGCGCTGTACGGTCCGCAGGCCCAGGTCCAGTTGCTTGGCGACGCTCGCGTCGGTCAGTCCGGCGAGGAGCAGGGAGAGGATCTCCAGGTCGGCGGTGTCGGGTCCGTCCGGCTCCTGCTCGGCGGGTGAGCCGGTCGCGCCGAGGCGCAGCGGGAGCGCGTCCCGCCACACCGACTCGAACAGTGCAGACAGCGAGGCGAGCAGCCCGCTCGCGTGCACCACGAGCGCGGCGGGTTCGAGGGCGCCCGACGCCAACGGCACCATGGAGATAGCCCGGTCGGCGATCTCGAGCTGGGTCGGCACCTTGTCCACGACCCGTATCCGTTCGTCGCGGCCGAGCGCCTCGGACAGTTCGGCGATGCCGGTGGGCCGGTGCAGCACTGCGCGCTCGACGACCACTCGGTGGCGGGCGGCCTTCTCCTTCGCGTCGTTCGCCGCCCCGGTCACGAGGGACGCGTCGGCGGTGACCAGCGCGCACACCTCCTCGCGCGCACCGAGCCGGAGTTGCAGAAGCCGCTGCGAGACGGCCGCCGCGCCTGTCACCACCTCGACCAGATCGTGCCCGGCGGGCTCGGCGGCCTGCGCGCGGTACTCCTCGGCGAGCCGCGCCGCCGCCAGCTCCGCCTTCTCCAGCTCCTGACGCCGCTGGGTGAGCAGCGCGCCGAGGGCGACCCCGGGCGGTGCCGCGACCCAACGCCCCGGCCGCGCCGAGGACTTGGCCGCGAGGCCGTGCCGCTCCAGCCGACGCAGCGCCCGCTCCGTGTCGTACTCGCCGAGCGTGAGCCGCCGCGCGAGGTCCGGCACGTCGGCGGCGCCCACGGACACCAGCGCCCGGTACGCCGACTCATGTGTCTCGTCCAGACCGATCGCTCCCAGCATCCGGCGACGCCCCTCCTCGATGACCGACCGTGGCGGAAACGTGCCACGGCGCAAACGTGCCGCCGCACATCATTCCCGTACCACCCGCCTCTCTGCCACGGTTGCGTCACTCTGCCTGGGGTGCGTCACTGTGGCACCAGCTGCCGTTGTCGTCGGGGCCACCGGGCGGTTTTTCCGGATGCACCGTTTTCATCCGGCCCGTCCAGTGGACAATTGGGGGCATGAGCCAGCAGGGGGAGACGCCCACCGGTCATGAGGACGACTGGTGGCGGCAGTTGTACGACGACTCCACCGAGGACACGGGACCGGCGGCCGCGGCCGACTCCCTCGACGACCGGTTCGCCTCGGCGGCGGGAACGGTCGGAGTTGTTCCGCATCAGGGTCCGCCCGGCGGGGGCGCCCCCGCGCAACCGTCGGCCTCGGGGCCGCCGTCCACGATGCCGCAGCCCTCGGTGCCGCCGGGCACCGACGCCTTCCGGCGCAGTGGGCTTCAGCGGCAGCGGGCGCCCTGGGAGCCGCCGCCTCCCGAACCGCCGGGGCCGGCCTCCTTTCCACCGGGTCCCAGGCCGTCTCCACCGGGTCCCAAGCCGCCGGGATTCCGTACGGAGGCGTCCGGCGGCGATACGTCCACGGAGACGCCGGGGGCAGCGCCGGTCGCTTCCGCCTCCGTCACCGGTGAGCGGGGCGATGCGCCCGCGGATGCCTCGTACGGCAAGGGAGTTGAACGAGCTGATCGGGCCGAGCCCCCGGCCGACGGCCCCGCCACATTGATCGACGCCCCTTCAGACGGCCCTTCGGACACCCCGTCGTACGACCCGTCAGCAGCCGCTTCAGACACGCCATCCGCCCTCCGGGCCCCCGCCCCACCCACCGTCGGCTACGTCGGCTCCGGCCCGCCCACCTACGACCCCGAACCCACCGCCCTGCCGCCCGCGAACCCCGACGATCTCGACGACCTGGTCGCCGACACCGTGCTGGACGGGGCGCACTACGGAGTTTGCACGCTGCGGGCCGCTTCCGTGCGCGGGGACTCCGCGAGGTACCGGGGCGAGCCACGGCGGGACTCGTTGCTGACCGCGCGGTTCGGGACGGGGGAGCAGGCGCTGGTACTCGTCGCCATGGCGACCGGGGCGCGGGCCACACCCGGCGCACATCTGGCCGCCGCCGAGGCCTGCCAGTGGATCGGGCGGGCCGTGGGCCGCAGCCATGCGCGGCTCGTCGAGGACATCAGGGCAGCCCGGCGCGGAGACCTCAAGTCCGGGCTGCACCGGCTCGTCGACCGCAGCCTCGGCAAACTCCGGGCCACCGCCGCCGAGCAGGGCATCGACCCGGAGGAGTACTCGGCGAGCCTGCGCTGTCTGCTGCTTCCCGCCGACCCCGAGTGCCGTACGCGCGTCTTCTTCGGCGTCGGAGAGGGCGGTCTGTTCCGGCTGCGCGACGGCGAATTCCAGGACATCGAGCCGCGGGTCGCCGAGACCACCGGCGAGGCCGTGGTCGGCTTCGGCTCGCCGCCCTCCGAGACCCCGGAGGGCGACCGGCTGACCATGGACCTCGGCATCACGACACCCCCGAGCCCGTACGAACCCGCCCCCCAACCGCCCCGCCCGCCCTTCCGCTTCCGCGCTTCCGTGGCCCGCCCCGGCGACACACTGCTGTTGTGCACCGGCGGCCTGGCCGAACCGCTGCGCGGCGCATCCGAACTCGCCCACCACCTGACGGCCCGCTGGACGGAAAGCGAGCCACCCGGCATGGCGGCCTTCCTCGCCGACGTCCAGGTGAGGGTCAAGGGATACGCCGACGACCGCACGGCGGCGGTGGTCTGGGAGGCGTGACGCGTCCGTTTGAGGTCCGCGTGGAGCGGCCGGAGGACGGCCGATTTCCACCGGGTTGTCCCTTCCCGTACGGGGAACCCGTGGCCGTATCGCAGGTAGTTGACCAATCGACATGACTGGCGCGTTCCAGGGCGGGGCATGCATCCCGTGTAAGTGTTCGAGCAAGAGGGGGCGACTTCGACGTGCGGGCGGGGGTCATGAAGAGGCAGGCACGAGGGGGCGGTCCCGTGGTGTACGGGGCCTTCTCGGTGAAGGCGACAAAGACGGTGAAGCCGGCGGAGGAATCGGCGAACGACGCGAGGGACCGGCAGGGCGGTCCGCAGCTCAGGCGCAGGCTGCGGCGGGCCGATCTGCGGGCCGTGCCCGAAGTGCGCAAAGCACTGCGGGAGTTGCTCTCGCGCTGGGGGAAGCCCGGCGGGGCCGAGACGGCGGAACTGCTGACCAGCGAACTCGTCACCAACGCCCTCGTCCACACCGACAGCGACGCGGTGCTCACCGCCACTGTCGGGCCGCGTGGACTCCGGGTGGAGGTGCGGGACTTCCTGGGCCGCAAGCCGAGTCTGCGGCCGTCGAACGCCGACGAGGGTACGCATCGCGACGATACGCACGGCCGAGGCCTGGCGCTCATCGAGTCACTCGCGGACGAGTGGGGCGTACGGGCGCACCGCGTGGGCAAGTCGGTGTGGTTCGAACTGAACGGCGGCGCGGCCTAATTCAGGCCACGCCGCCGCAGAAAGTAAGGCCACTATGTGGGGGAAGCCGCAGGGGAACACCAGCATCGGCATCAAGCCTCAGCCGAACTGCTGCTCCAGGTCCTTGAGCTTGCGCTCCAGGGAGTCCAGCCGCGGCAGAGCCATGGTGTCGTCCTCGGCCGTGAGGTCGACCGTGACCGGCTCGGCGCCTCTAGCGGCCGCGAGGGAGGGACGGGAGGCGCGCATGGGCAGTGGTTCCGGCGTCGATATGGCAGGCTCCGCGGTCACCTGAGCGGGGGCCGCGGGCGCCTGCACGGCCTGCACCTCGACCTGCCTGCCGCCGCGCCCGATCAGTCCGCGGTGGCCGCGGGTGAGCGCCTTGATGCGGGCCCGGTCCAGCCGCTCCTGGTCGCGCCGGCGCTGCCGGTTCGTCTCCTTCTGCCGCTTGTCCTCGCGCACTTCCTCGACCGCCTCGTCCAGGCTGCGCACACCCTCGAGGAGCATCAGCGACCAGGCGCCGTACGTCTCACGGGGAGCACGCAGCCAGCGGACGATCCGGATCTGCGGCAGCGGGCGGGGCACCAGGCCCTGCTCGCGCAGCGCCGCCCGGCGGGTCTGCTTGAGGGCCCGGTCGAACAGCACCGCGGCCGACAGCGACATGCCGGCGAAGAAGTGCGGGGCGCCCGCGTGGCCGGCGCCCCGGGGGGCGTGCACCCAGTTGAACCAGGCGGCAGCGGCCGCGAACGTCCACACAAGTATCCGGGAACCGAGGGCCGCGTCGCCGTGGCTGGCCTCGCGTACCGCGAGCACCGAGCAGAACATCGCGGCGCCGTCCAGGCCGAACGGAACGAGGTACTGCCAGCCGCCGGAAAGATTCAGGTTCTGCTCACCGAAGCCGACCAGTCCGTGGAAGGAGAGCGCTGCGGCGACCGCGGCGCAGCAGAACAGCAGCACATAGGAGGCGGTGCCGTAGATGGCCTCCTTGCGCCGGCGTCGCTCCTCGCTGCGTTCCCAAGAGTCGTCCGCTTCTACTTTCTCCCCGGCGCGCTTGCCGCGCGCGAGCACCGCAACCGCCGCCAGCATGCCCAGGAGCAGTACGGCGCCCGGAAGCAACCAGTTAAGCGATATGTCGGTCAGTCTCATCTGGGGTCCCTTGCATTGGGATAGGGCGTAACGCCCGCCATAGTGGCCCAATCCCGTCGGCCCTCAGGGGTTTTCGGCGCAAGAGGCCGCCAAGGGAGTGCAAGGGGATGCGCAGGGCGACGTTCTGCTCGAACTGCCAGTCGAGGGACAGGAGTTGAGTGCGAATAAGATTACCCGTATCGGTGGTTCCACGGATAGTTCCTGCGACAAGTGAGGAAGTTGTGAATCGCTCGTAACCTGTGGGGTCGCTCGCGGCTCGCAGTGGCTCTCAACTGGCCCTGGCGGCAACCCACTTGATGCGCAGGGGTGCTCAACCAGCCGTCGGCGCCGTCAGCTTCTCGATGCGGACCGCCTCGCTGTTGCGGGGGCAGTTGGCGCACGTGTCCTCGGGTTCCAGGGTGTAGAAGAAGCAGCAGCTGGCCCGGTCGCGGGTGGACAGTGACTCGCCGTCGGGGCCGGTCAGTCGGCGGAAGGCGGGGGTGCCGACGTACGGGCGGGTCGTGCCCGGGAGCAGCCGCTCCAGCTCGGCCATCACGCGCGGCTCCTCGCCGAGTTGCCCGCCGATGTAGTGGAGGCTCTCGACCAGGTCGTCGGTCACCGTGCCCCACAGGGCACGGCCCCGGCGGCGCATCCGGGGACCGAAGCCGCCGAGTACCGGTTCGAGATGCTCGGCGACGGCTGCCCGTACCTCTTCGCGCAGGGCCTCCTCGTCCGGTACGACGCGGGCGCCGGGCAGCGTGGCCGCCGGGTCGTCCGGCAGGCAGGCGAATCCGCCGACTCGTACCGCCATGCGGCCCAGCTCGCGCTGGTAGGAGACGTTCTCCAAGGGGAAACGGGGCACGCGGCGCAGCAGGAACCACGGCACCGTGAACAGCAGGCAGGCCGGCCAGGCGTACCGGTGCAGGCCGAAGCTGGCGATGACGTCGGGGCGGGCCTGCTGTTTGTAGTCCTTGAGCACCTGTGCGTTGTCCCACGCGAGGAACGCGTCGAGGTCTTCTCCGCCTGCTGCGAGCCGGTCGACGGATACCCAGCCGCCACCCTGCGGAGCCTCCTCCTCGGGGCCGAGTTCCGTAATGCCCAGGTAGGGATACGCCTCGGTCAGGCGGTCGTACGCCTCCGTGACGACCATGTACGGACCCCCACCCATCACGCTCGTCTGCCAGGTAAGGCTTACCTTATCCGATGTGGTCGAGGTTTGAACTGCCGCCCGCTGCGCCTATCGTGCAGGCTTACGACCACATCACCCGCAATAGCCACAAGTACCGCCAACCCCGGAGGAGACCCCCCGTGAACCAGGTCGGCCCGCGCAACGGCTCCGCCGGGGACACGGGGGATACGTCGGCGGAGGCCCGCCCCGCCCCGGACGTCCGCCCGAGGACGGCGGGAGCCAGGGTGCCCCCGCAGCAGGGGGCGGCGGATGCGGACCGGGAGCGTACGCGCGGTGCCGCGGGCAATCGCGCAGAGGCGGGCCCCGGGAGCGGCACGCCACAGGACGCTGCCGGGCACTCGGACCCCGCCCGGGGCGAGCACACCCACAGCGAGACCCCGATCCCGCAACCACGCGCGGCACGCGGGCGCCCGCAGGCCGGTGCGGCGGGCGGGCCCGCCCCGTCCACCCAACCGCCGGCCCCGCGCCCCGTCGTCCAGCGATCCTCCGTCCGAGGCCAGATCCTCGACGCCCTCCGCGTCGCCCTCGTGGGCGGAGAGCTCGCGCCCGGCGAGGTCTACTCCGCCCCCGTGCTCGGCGAGCGGTTCGGGGTCTCCGCGACTCCCGTGCGTGAAGCGATGCAGCAGCTCGCGGTCGAGGGGGCCGTGGAGGTGGTGCCGAACCGGGGGTTCCGGGTTGTGGAGCGTGGGGCGCGGGAGCTGGCCGAGCTTGCCGAGATCCGGGTGCTGCTGGAGGTGCCCGTCATGCAGCGGCTGGCCCGCAGTGTGCCCGCCGAGCGGTGGGCGGAGCTGCGTCCTCTCGCCGAGGCGACGGCGCGGGCCGCGGCCACCGGCTGCCGGGCCACCTACGTCGAGTCCGACCGTGCCTTCCACCGCGCGGTGCTCGCCCTCTCGGGCAACGAGCAGCTGGTACGGATCGCCGACGACCTGCACCGCCGCGCCCAGTGGCCGCCCGTCACCGGCCCTGCCTCCCGCCGCCGCGCTGCCCTGACCGCGAACGCCGCCGAACACACCGCGCTCATCGACGCGTTGATCAACAAGGACGTGGCGACGACGCAGTCCCTCGTACGGGATCACTTCACGGGCGCGTAAGCGCTCCGCGGGGAACGGTGACTGATCCGCGGGCCGGTGGGGGCTGGTCGCGCCCACGCGGCGGAGCCGCATATGTCACAGCCCCGCGCCCCTAAGGGGGCGCGGTACCGCACATGACCAAGCAGCCTAGCCCGGCACCATCACGCCGTAGCCGCCGGCGGATCCAACCGCGGTGCCAGCCACGTCGGTACGCCCCCGAGGAGCCGGAACAGCCTTGCCGCCTCGGCCCGCAGCCGGGACGCGTCCGGCTCGGTCTCGGCGTCGGCGAGGGAGGCCAGCGCGGGGGCCGTACCGACCAGGTAGCCCAACTCCTCGCGGATCCGCAGCGATTCGGTGAAGCCGTGCCGGGCCTCCGCCAACTCTCCTTCGCGCAGGGCGAGTCCGGCGAGATGACGCCAGGTGAAGGAGAGCAGCAGCGCATCGCCCTGGGCGGTTGCGCCGGCGTGGGCGCGACGGTACGCGGCGCGGGCCGCCTGCGGGGAGTGCGCGAGGTTCTCGGCGAGCAGCCCGCGCCGGAAGTCGAGCAGGGCCCGGCCCGGAGCGCTCGGCGCGATCAGCGCCGCCGCCCGGCCGAGCGCGGCCCGCGCCTCGTCCGCCCGGTCCCGCACCCCGAGCAGCGTGGCCGCGTACGCCAGCTGCCCGCGCTCGCAGGCCGCCGCACCCCGCTCCTCGTCACTCCGTGCCAGCGCCTCAGCCGTGCGCAGCGCGTCCTCGGCCTCCGCCCAGCCCTGCTCGGTGTAGAGGCACCGCTCGACGAGGAGCGAGGCCCGCTGCAGCGCGGCGGGAGCCGTGACGGGTTCGAGGAGTGCGGCTGCGTCGGCCCAGCAGGCACGCGAGCGCAGCCGCCATACCGCGGTCTGGAGTGGATCGTCCCCTGCAGCCGTTCCGTAACCAGACATGGCGGGATACGCCACGTTGCCCTCCCCGAGCACGCCATTGAGCTGTTGAGTGGTGGCGGCATCTCAGCACGAATGGACGCGCCTGGCCAAGGGGGTGGGTGAAAGATTTCACAAAGCCATGGGACAACGAACGGCACTTCATGCCACCTTCCACCGCTCTCGGCTTCTCGCGAGCGCCGTGCGCCCCCGTGATCTCAACTCATCCGCAACGCCAGAAAGAAGTCGAGCTTGTCCTCGAGCCGTGACAGGTCGCGGCTCGTCAACTGCTCGATACGGCCCACCCGGTAACGCAACGTGTTGACATGCAGATGCAGGCGGCCCGCGCACCGCGTCCAGGAGCCGTCGCAGTCGAGAAACGCCTCGAGCGTGGGGATCAGCTCGGCGCGATGCCGGCGGTCGTAGTCCCGTAGCGGATCAAGGAGGCGAGCCGTGAAGGCACGGCGCACGTCGTCCGGCACGAACGGCAGGAGCAGCACATGCGAGGCCAGCTCCTGATGCCCCGCCGCGCACACCCGGCCGGGACGGGCGGCGGCGACCCGGCGGGCATGCCGGGCCTCCTCCAGCGCGCCCCGCAGTCCCTCCGCCGAGTGCACGGCCGCGCTGACGCCGAGCGTGAGCCGGCCGTCGTCGTTGAGGCCCGCCGACAGCGGGCCGCGGACGGCCTCCAGCAGCGCGTCGGCGAGCAGCCCCGACTCCGAGCCGTCGTGCTCCGAGGCCATGGCCGACAGGGGTACGAGCGCGATCGCCTCCTCACCCGTATGGGCCACCGCGATCCGGTCGGACGGCTCCGGCCCGGACGACACCGGATCGACGAGGATCTCCTCCAGCAGCGACTGGGCCACAGGACCGCCCTCGATCTCCCCGCCGTCCCACTCGACACGGGCCACCACGACCTGCCAGTGCGGGGCCGCACCGAGCCCCGGCAGCAGCACGGGCGCGGCAACCCGCAGCCGCGCCGCGATCTCGGCGGGCGCCGCCCCGCTCTGCACCAGCTCCAGCACTTCCTGGGCGAGTCTGCGCCGCACCGTACGCGCCGCGTCCCGCCGGTCCCGCTCCACCGCGATCAGCTGCGTCACCCCGTGGAGCAGGTCGAGCCGCTCCTCCGGCCAGTCCCCGGCGTCCGCCTCCACCGCGAGCAGCCAGTCCGACAGCACCGTCTCCCGTACGTCGCGCGAAGCCGCCGCCCCTCTGCCGCTGCTGAGGATCGGGAACAGGGAGTACGTCGTGCCGCCCGCCCACACGCGGTACGGCCCGCGTCGCCCCGTGCGCGCCGCCGCCAGGTGCTCGGCGGCCAGTTCGGCGCGCACCTCGGCGGGCGGCCGGGGCCCCGAGAGGTTCGAGCCCGCGATCGCGCGCCCGGCGGGGGACAGCACCCAGGCCCGTAGATCCAGATCCGAGCCGAGCAGATCCAGGACCACGTCCGGGCCGCCGCCCGCCGGGCCGGAGGTCATCATCCGGCGGTGCCGGTCCACCACGGCCGCCAGATCTCCGGCCCGCTCGCCCGAGACCTGCCGTACGACATGCTCGGTGATCGTCGCGAAGGCCACCGACTCGTCGACGGCGAACAGCGGCAGCCGGTGCCGGGCGCAGGCCAGCACCAGATCGTCGGGGATGTCGCCCAGCTCGGCCTCACCGGCGGCCAGGGCCGTGACCCCGGCCGCCACGAGGATCCGTACGAAAGGCTCGGAGTCCGCCGCTCCACGGCGCCACGCGAGACCCGTGAGGACCAGTTCACCGCCGGAGAGATAGCGGCTGGGGTCCCGCAGATCCGTGGTCATCACCCCACGCACGGCGCGGTCCAGCTCGTCCTCGCCGCCGAGCAGCCTGAGGCCCAGCGCATCGGTGTCCAGCAGTGCGCGCAGCCGCATTCTCGTCGCCGCCGTTCCTTGTCTGGAAATCTTTGGTTCCCGGGGGACCGTGTCCGGTGTTTCCCGAGGAAAACGATGACGTTGCAGGCGTCCCCCGTTCAGATGAATCTACAAGACGATCGCCCTGGCCAGCCGACTCCTTCATGGTTTCCGTGACTGACCCAGGTGAGGGACCCCGAGGTGTACTGGTCTCAATCCCTGTGAACAGCTCCTGATCGAGCCGATCCCGCAGCCGTCTACGGTCTGGCTCAAACGGAACGCCCCACGATACGAAGAGAGAGCCCCTCATGGACTTCCTTCGCCCCGGCAGCTGGGAGGAGGCGCTCGCCGCAAAGGCCGAGCACCCCACCGCTGTGCCGATTGCGGGCGGCACCGATGTGATGGTCGAGATCAATTTCGATCACCGCCGGCCCGAGTACCTCCTGGATTTGAACCGCATCGGCGACCTGAGCGACTGGGAGGTCGGCGAGGACAGCGTGCGGCTCGGCGCCTCGGTCCCGTACACGAGCATCATGGAGAACCTGCGGGCCGAACTCCCAGGTCTCGCCCTCGCCTCCCACACGGTCGCCTCCCCGCAGATCCGCAACCGCGGAGGCGTCGGCGGCAACCTCGGCACCGCCTCCCCGGCCGGCGACGCCCACCCCGCGCTCCTCGCGGCGGGCGCCGAGGTCGAGGCCGAGTCCGTACGAGGCTCCCGCCGCATCCCGATCGACGACTTCTACACCGGTGTGAAGCGCAATGCTCTCGCCGCCGACGAACTGATCAGGGCCGTCCACATCAAGAAGGCCGACGGGCCGCAGCAGTTCTCCAAGGTCGGCACGCGGAACGCGATGGTGATCGCGGTCTGCGCCTTCGGTCTCGCCCTGCACCCGTCGTCGCGCACGGTCCGCACCGGCATCGGCTCGGCCGCGCCCACGCCCGTGCGGGCCAGGGCCGCCGAGGAGTTCCTGAACGCGGCGCTCGACGAGGGCGGCTTCTGGGACAACGGCAAGATCATCACCCCGTCGGTCGCCAAGCAGTTCGCGGACCTGTGCGCCGCCGCCTGCAACCCGATCGACGACGTCCGGGGCACCGCGAACTACCGCCGCCACGCAGTGGGCATCATGGCCCGCCGGACGCTGACCTGGACCTGGGAGTCGTACCGCGGCACCGCCGCCACGGAGGGAGTCGCGTAATGCGCGTCAATTTCACGGTCAACGGCCGCCCCCAGGAAGCCGACGACGTCTGGGAGGGCGAGTCCCTGCTGTACGTGCTGAGGGAGCGCCTGGGGCTGCCGGGTTCCAAGAACGCCTGCGAGCAGGGGGAGTGCGGCTCGTGCACGGTCCGGCTCGACGGCGTACCGGTGTGTTCGTGTCTGGTCGCGGCGGGCCAGGCCGAGGGGCGCGAGGTCGTCACGGTCGAGGGGCTGGCGGAGTACGCACGGCAGCGGGCCTGCGGCGGTGATTCCCGCGCAACCGCTTCCCGCGCAACCGGTTCCCCCGCAACTGATTCCTGCGCAACCGATTCCTGCGGTACATCCCTCGACGAGGCCAAACGGTGGGCCGCGCACGGTACCGACTCCCAGACCGGGGAGGGCGGTGAACTCTCCCCGATCCAGCAGGCGTTCATCGACGCAGGCGCCGTGCAGTGCGGCTTCTGCACCCCCGGCCTGCTGGTCGCGGCCGACGAGATGCTGGAGCGCAACCCGACCCCGACCGACGAGGACATCCGCGAGGCGCTGTCGGGCAACCTCTGCCGCTGTACCGGCTACGAGACGATCATGAACGCGGTCCGCCTGGCGGCCGCCCGGCAGGGAGAGGCGGTCTGAGCATGGCAGGCAACAACGCTCCCCTCGGCACTCCCACCAAGGTCACCCAGGGCTCGCGGACCAAGGGCGGTATCGGCGAGTCCACGCTCCGCCCGGACGGCACACTCAAGGTCACCGGAGAGTTCGCGTACTCCTCCGACATGTGGCACGAGGACATGCTGTGGGGCCAGATCCTGCGCTCTCCGGTGGCACACGCGGAGATCGTGTCGATCGACACCTCCGAAGCCCTCGCGCAGGCCGGCGTGTACGCCGTCATGACGTACGACGACCTGCCGACCGACGTGCGGCACTACGGACTGGAGTTCCCGGACACCCCCGTACTGGCCCATGGCCGCGTACGCCACCACGGCGAGCCCGTCGCGATCGTCGCCGCCGACCACCCGGAGACCGCACGCCGCGCCGCCGCCAAGATCAAGGTGGAATACCGCGAACTCCCGGTCATCACTGACGAGTTGACCGCGACCGCCCCCGACGCTCCGCTGATCCACGAAAACCGCACGGATCACTACGCCGCCCACGTCACGCACCCCAACATCCTGCACCGCCAGCCGATCATCCGCGGAGACGTGGCGGAGGCCCGCCGTAGCGCCGACTTCGTCGTCACGGGCGAGTACACCTTCGGCATGCAGGACCAGGCGTTCCTCGGCCCGGAGTCCGGTCTGGCGGTCCCCGCGGAGGACGGCGGCGTCGACCTCTACATCGCCACCCAGTGGCTGCACTCCGACCTCCGCCAGATCGCCCCGGTCCTCGGCCTGCCCGAGGAGAAGGTGCGGATGGCGCTGTCCGGCGTCGGTGGCGCGTTCGGCGGGCGCGAGGACCTGTCGATGCAGATCCACGCCTGTCTGCTGGCGCTGCGCACGGGCAAGCCGGTGAAGATCGTCTACAACCGGTTCGAGTCCTTCTTCGGCCACGTCCACCGCCACCCCGCGAAGCTCTTCTACGAGCACGGGGCAACGAAGGACGGCAAGCTGACGCATCTGAAGGCCCGCATCGTCCTGGACGGCGGCGCGTACGCCTCGGCCTCACCCGCCGTCGTCGGCAACGCCGCCTCGCTCGGCGCGGGCCCGTACGTCATCGACCATGTCGACATCGAAGCCCTCGCCCTCTACACCAACAACCCGCCCTGCGGCGCCATGCGCGGCTTCGGCGCGGTGCAGGCCTGCTTCGCGTACGAGGCGCAGATGGACAAGCTCGCCGACAAGGTCGGCATGGACCGGGTCGAGTTCCGCCGGCTCAACGCCATGGAGCAGGGCACGATCATGCCCACCGGCCAGCCCGTCGACTCACCCGCCCCGGTCGCCGAACTCCTGCGCCGCGTCAAGGCGATGCCCCTGCCGCCGGAGCGCCAGTGGGCGAGCTCCGAGGGCGCGGACGTACGCCAGCTGCCGGGCGGCCTGTCCAACACCACGCACGGCGAAGGCGTCGTACGGGGTGTCGGGTACGCGGTAGGCATCAAGAACGTCGGCTTCTCCGAGGGCTTCGACGACTACTCAACTGCCCGCGTCCGCATGGAAGTTGTCGGCGGCGAGCCCGTCGCCACGGTCCACACCGCGATGGCGGAGGTCGGCCAGGGCGGCGTCACCGTCCATGCGCAGATCGCCCGCACCGAGCTCGGCGTCACGCAGGTGACGATCCAGCCGGCCGACACGCAGGTGGGTTCCGCGGGCTCGACTTCTGCGTCGCGTCAGACGTACGTCACTGGCGGCGCCGTCAAGAACGCCTGCGAACTGGTCCGCGAGCGGGTCCTGGAGATCGGGCGCCGCAAGTTCGGTACGTACCACCCCGCTTGGGCCACCGCCGAGCTGCTGCTGGAGGGCGGCAAGGTCGTCACCGACGGCGGTGAGGTGCTGGCCGACCTGGCAGACGTACTCGAAGACGAGGCGGTCGAGGTCGAGGAGGAATGGCGGCACCGGCCCACCGAACCGTTCGACCGGCATACCGGGCAGGGCTTCGGACACGTCCAGTACAGCTTTGCCGCACACCGGGCCGTGGTCGAGGTCGACACCGAACTGGGCCTGGTGAAGGTCATCGAACTGGCCTGCGCCCAGGACGTCGGCAAGGCCCTCAACCCGCTCTCCGTCGTCGGCCAGATCCAGGGCGGCACGACCCAGGGCCTGGGCATGGCCGTCATGGAGGAGATCCTCGTCGACCCGAAGACGGCGAAGGTCCGCAACCCGTCCTTCACGGACTACCTGATCCCCACGATCCTGGACACGCCGACGATGCCCGTCGACGTGCTGGAACTCGCCGACGCCCACGCGCCGTACGGACTCCGGGGCGCGGGCGAGGCACCGACGCTTTCGTCAACTCCGGCGGTACTGGCGGCGATTCGGGATGCGACGGGTCTCGAGTTGAACCGGACGCCGGTGCGGCCGGAGCACCTCACCGGCATGTAACTGCTCCGGGGTGGAGGGGGAGTTCTCCTGGGGACTCCGCCTCCGCCCCCCGACCCCCGGCGTCAAACGGACGCCCGCCGCTCGCCCCCCCCGTACCCGTGAGGAGACCGAGATGCTGGACATCGCCGAAGAGCTGCACCGGTGGGTCGAGCAGGGCCGCGACTTCGCCCTGGCCACCGTGGTGGCCGTCGGCGGCAGTGCGCCCCGCCAGCCCGGCGCCGCCCTGGCGGTGGACTCCGAGGGGTCGGTGATCGGTTCGGTGTCCGGGGGCTGTGTGGAGGGGGCGGTGTACGAGCTGTGCCAACAGGCGTTGGCAGACGGGGAGTCGGTCCCGGTTCTGGAGCGCTTCGGATACAGCGACGCGGACGCGTTCGCGGTGGGCCTGACATGTGGCGGCGTCATCGACATCCTGGTGACGCCGGTACGCGCCTCGGCGCCCGACCGGCAGGTGTTCGCGTCGGCCCTGTCCGCCGCCGCCCGCGGGGAGGCGGCGGCGGTCGCGCGTATCGTCTCGGGGCCGACGGAGTTGCTGGGCCGCGTGCTGCTCGTGCGTCCCGACGGCTCATACGGCCCGTACGAGGGCGGATTCGGCGCCCATCCCGAGCTGGACCGCACGGTGGCGGCCGAGACGTGTGCCTTCCTCGACGCGGGCCGCACCGGCACCCTGGAAATCGGAGAGCAGGGCTCTCGTTGCGGAGCGCCGCTCACGGTGCTGGTCGAGTCGTCGGTGCCGCCGCCGCGGATGATCGTCTTCGGTGCGATCGACTTCGCGTCGGCGCTGGTGCGCATCGGCAAGTTTCTCGGGTACCACGTGACGGTGTGCGATGCGCGTCCCGTCTTCGCGACGGCGGCCCGCTTCCCGGAGGCCGACGAGGTCGTGGTCGAGTGGCCGCACCGGTACCTGGAGCGGACGTCGGTGGACGCCCGTACGGTCCTGTGCGTCCTGACCCACGACGCCAAGTTCGACGTACCGCTGCTGCGGCTGGCGCTACGGCTGCCGGTCGCGTACGTGGGTGCCATGGGGTCGCGCCGCACGCACCTCGACCGCAACGAGCGGCTGCGTGAAGTGGGCGTGACGGAGCTGGAGTTGGCGCGGCTCCGGTCCCCGATCGGGCTGGATCTCGGGGCCCGTACGCCCGAGGAGACGGCGCTGTCGATCGCGTCGGAGATCGTCGCGAATCGGCGTGGGGGGAGCGGGGTTTCGCTGACGGGGGCGCATACGCCGATCCATCACGACGGGACGGCTGCTGCGTCGGTGGCGGGGCGGATGGGGTCGGTGGCCTGAGATCGGGCGTACTGCGTATAAGAGCCGTCTGCTGCAGCCACCTTGACGGGCCGCCAGGTACGCGACGAGGCTCGTGGGAGCGCTCCCGTAAGTCCGCAAGTCCCCGGTGACCGTTGCGAACCAGGAGTGACCCATGAGACGTATCTCAACAGGCCTGGCCGCCTTACTGGTTGGCCTGGCCTCTCTGCTGAGCGCGCCGACGGCAGGCGCGGCGGATGTGGCCGACGCTGTAGCCGATGCCGAACGGCACAGACCCGGCCTGTACGTTCCCGAGGCGAACCCGGCGGCGTATCGCCAGGCCTTCGAGTTGACCCGGGCGGGCCGACTCCGGGACGCGGCAGGCATCCTCACCATGGCGCGCACACCGCAGGCGGTCTGGTACGGCGACCAGACGCCGACCCAGGTCGAGCGGCAGATTCGCGAGGTGGCACGCGATGCGGACCAGGACGACACACTGCCCGTCTTCGCGCTCTACAACGTGCCCGGCCGCGACTGCTCCAACTACTCGGGCGGCGGCGCCTCCAACACGGCCGAGTACAAGGCGTGGATCGACGCGGTCGCGCGCGGGATCAGCAGCCGCGACGCGCTCGTCGTTCTCGAACCCGACTCCCTCGCCCTCGTCCCCGCCGACTGCGGCCAGGACGACGCCCAGGGCACGCTGACCGCCGCCCGGTACACCGAGGTCAACTACGCGGTGGACAAGCTGGAACCGCTGCGCGGCACGCGGGTGTACCTGGACACGGGCCACCCCGGCTGGCACACCGTCAACTCGATCGTCCCCCGCCTCCTCAAGGGCGGCATCGCCCGCGCCTCGGGCTTCTTCACCAACACGTCCAACTACCAGACCGACGACGCCAACTCCTGGTACGGCAAGCTGATCTCGTCCTGTCTCGCATACGCCGACGGAGGCGGCGACGTGGCCGACTGCCCCAACCAGGGCTGGCCGCGCGCCGACGCCCGCGCCTGGTTCGACGAGAACGTACGCGTGCCGGCCTCCCGTATGAAGCACTTCGTCACCGACTCCAGTCGCAACGGCCAAGGCCCGTGGACCCCGCCCCCGGGCAAGTACACGGACCCACAGGACTGGTGCAACCCACCCGACCGCGGCCTCGGCACCCGCCCCACCCTCCGCACGGGCGACCCGCTCCACGACGCCCGCCTGTGGATCAAGATCCCGGGCGAATCGGACGGGCTGTGCCTGCGCGGCACGGAGGGTCCGGAGGACCCGGAGCGCGGGATGATCGACCCTGATGCGGGGGACTGGTTCCCCGAACAGGCCCTGGAGCTGGTGCGGTTGGCCAACCCGCCGATTCTCGCCGGAGGTTGAGGGGCCAGGAATTCGACGAGCAGCGGGCCCGCCTAGCCGGCGCGCCCGCTGCTCAGGCATCCGAGGAATTGAGCCGACTCGGAGCACTTTGCCGCCAACCGTGGACGACTGAGCCACGGTGTCGTCCGATTCGGCGGTGCGATGCCAGGGCGCCAGGCAAGACCGGAACACCCCCAGGCAGTCGCACAGGATGTTCCCAGGTCGGCCACAGAGACTTCTAGGAGCGGCGGGGTCCCGGTGACCTCACAATGGGTACCGTGGCCCATGTTCCGATCGCTCGTCATCTGCTCCGCGCCAAGGATCTCGCGGACGCCCGCTACTCCGAGTCACTCACTGTGGCCGACATGGCCGCGGCCGCCGCGCTGTCCCCTGCCCACTTCAGCCGCTGCTTCAAGGCCGCGTTCGGCGAATCGCCGCACCAGTACCTGCTGACCCGTCGCCTGGAGCGGGCCGCCACCCTGCTGCTTGCGACCGACTGGACGGTGGCCGCGATCGGCGTCGCCGTCGGTGTGCGGAGCATCGGTTCGTTCACGACGAGTTTCCTGAGGATGTACGGGATGACCCCGCAGGCGTACCGGGCGGCGCACCCGCCCGCCGCACGGCATGTGCGCATCCCCCGCTGTGTGGCGATGACCTACGGACGGCCACGAAACCGCACGTTTCGAGAAGACACGGCGTTGCCGGCTGCCTAGCGTCGGTTCCAGGCAACCGACCGAGGAGTGACCATGACGACGATCAAGATCGCCAATGCGCAGTTCTGGGTGCACGACCAGGACGCGGCGCTTGACTTTTACACAAAGAAACTCGGCTGGGAGGTGCGGGCGGACGTGGCGATGAAGACATGGGGCTTCCGGTGGCTGTGCGTCGCCCCGCCTGGCGGGGACGGTCCGGCGCTGGTGCTGATGCCGATACCGGGGCAGCCGATGCTGGACGAGGCGAGCAGTGCCCAGCTGTCGGATCTGGTGGCCAAGGGTGCGGGCGGCACGCTGTTCCTGGAGACCGATGACTGCAAGGCCGCGTATGACGAACTGTCCGCCCGTGGCGTCGAGTTCAACGACCCGCCCACGGCGCAGTCGTACGGGATCGACACGTCGTTCCGGGACCCGTCGGGCAACAACATCCGGCTCACGCAGGTGCTGGAGTTCGATCCGGAACGGCACTGAACCGAATCCGCAGGGCACGTGAAGCTGATCATGCAGATGCTTGGGGATTGCACATGACCGCCGACACGGCGATCAAGGCAGCTTCAACAACCCGTCCACCGCGCGCCCGAACATCCCCCGGGCCACCCACGCCAGTGGCCGGTCGAAGGCGGTCGGCAGTCGGCGTACGCGCAGTTCCTCCTGCCACACCACCCGTGAACCTCCGTTCCCGTATGGATGCACGGCGATCTCGGCCCACCCCGTCACGAAGGTCCCACGCTTGAGCAGACGGCACATCCCTGAGCGTCCCTCCGTCGGCGGTCGCCAGCTCCCGACCTCCATCGGGTCGTCGAACGCGAGGCGGCCGATTCCCGATCGAGCCACGAAGACCGTGCCCTCGCGGGTCGGTGGTGGGGTGACGACGGTGACCCGGGTGAGCGGTACGACGTCCCCATGGCGTTCCCATGTCGTCAGCCGCCGCCAGACCTGGTCGACGGGACTCGGAGCTACGCGTTCCAGGAGGAAGAGGACCATGGGGCGATCGTAGGCAGGCGAGCCGCGCGGGTGACTCGCCGAGCCCGCGTGCGGCGGCGCCGATCAGATCGGCGTTGCTACGTCGCCGTCAGCTCGGCGACCAACTCGTCCAAGGTGTTTGACCGCCAATCGAAGGTGTCGGTCCCCTTCGGAGGATCCCCGCCTGGTCGATGAACGTAGGCGGTTCGCATTCCCGCTGCCTGCGCTCCGCGGAGGTCCCAGGCGTGGGCGGCGACCATCAGCACGCGCTCCGGTGGGCATCCTGCCGCGTCGATCGCGAGCCGGTAGACCTCCGGTGCGGGTTTGTAGGCCCGGGCATCCTCGGCGGACAACGCCTGGTGCCAGCGCAGCCCGGCGTATGCGTGGAGACGGAGCAGTGTCGCGCGGCCGGCGTTGGAGAGCCCCAGTACGGGAAATCGCCGCGCGAGGCGCGTGAGTCCGGCGACGGAGTCGTTCCAGGGCTTCAGGCGCTGACTCGCGGTAGCCAGTCGCCCGATGGCCTCCGAGCCGGTGAGTCCGGCACGGTCGGCTACGCGCTGAGCTGCCTCGCGGTCGATGATCTCGGTGTTCGCGTACGCCCGGCTCTGTTCCTCGATGCGTCGCTGCTCGTGCTCGACATGCTCTTGCCACACAGTGAGCAGCTGGTCGGCCGACGCATCGTCGGACGCGGGCACCGCTTCGCGAATGGCCGCTCGAAGTCCGCCGGGCTCGTCGACCATCGTTCCGAGGACGTCCAAGACGACGACCTCGATGTCACTCGCATCGGCCATTCGCTCTCCTGTTGACGGTGGACGGGCGCGGGCGCGACGTAACCTGCGTGACCTGCCAGATTTGCACTCCGCTGCGGCCGGCCGCACTTGGTGATCCGGCCCGCAGCAGGTCACGTCCACTCGCGAAGGGTTTTGGCTGTGCATGGGACAGCGTCTGGGTGATCTCTAACATTCCTGGATCTACCTGTCGGTGGGCAGCCGCCGTACATCACAGTCGTGTTCGGGACCGGACCCCCATCGTGGGCGCGACCAGCCACCCCGAACCGCACGCACCCACCCGCCCCACGACCCCACCCCCTCAACCGCCTGACCCAACCCCTCAAACGTCCAGCAAATCCCGAGCCCGGACCACCGCCCCCGTCTCGAACGACCGGTTCGCCGCCAGCCCCGTGACCAGGGACCGCGCCCCGTCCGTCGCGTCCGCCGCGCGGCCCAGGGCATCCGGGGTTTCCGTCCGCTCGCCGAACAGGTCCGCCAGCATGCGGACGTCCCCTCCCCCGTGGCCGCCTTCGCCCGTCGCGACCTTCACCTCACGCGGCGGCTCCCAGAAGCGGCGCAGCAGCAGTTCCGTACGGCCCGCCTCCTCGCCGGCCGACGAGCCGTGCATGACAGGATTCGAGCCCTCCGACCCGACGACGTCCGGGCGGACCCACGTCGTTTCCTCCACCAGCAGCTCCAGCCGCCCCGAACTCCCGTTGAACGAAACCCGGTAGCCCTCCCAAGGGGCGTACGCCGTCAGGTGGTACGTCAGCGTCGCGCCCGAGGCGTACCGCACGAGTACCGCCATGTCGTCCTCGATCGTCACTCCAGGGCCGAAGACGTTCTGGTCGCGGTGGTACCCGTCCTCCCCCTCTGCGTCGAGATACAGCGAGCGAAGCACGGGCGAATCCGCGAGTCGTACGGCGAAGGGGTCGCCGTCGGCGGCGGGGTCGCCATGAGCCCGCGTATACGAACGCGCGAATCCTCGCCGCCGCCCCGCACTCTCCCCGTAGAAGAAGAGACCGCCTTGTGCGAAGACCGTCTCGGGCGATGTGCCCAGCCACCAGTTCACCAGGTCGAAATGGTGAGTCGCCTTATGGACCATCAGGCCACCGGAGTTGGCCTTGTCGCGGTGCCAGCGCCGGAAGTAGTCCGCGCCGTGCCTCAGATCGAGCAGCCACTCGAAGTGCACCGAGCCGACCTCGCCGATCTCGCCGGACGCCAGGCACTGACGGACGGCTGAATGCACCGGGTTGTAGCGGTAGTTGAAGGCGACCCGCACCTCGCGGCCCGTGCGTCGCTGGGCGTCCAGGATGCGCCGGGCCCGTGAGGCGTCCGTCGTCATCGGCTTCTCGGTGACCACGTCGCAGCCCGCTTCCAGAGCCCGCACGATGTACTGGTCGTGCGTGCGATCCACGCTGCACACCACGACCAGGTCGACGCGCTCATCACGAAGCATGAGCTCGAAGTCGTCGGCCGCGTACGCCGGTACGGGCGCCCGTCCGGGGTGGTCGGCGGCCAGCCACTCGTTGTGGACGGCCATGCGGTGCGCGTTGACATCGCAGAAACCCACCAGCTCGATCCGGTCCGCGTAGGGACCGGCCAGTGCCTCGGTGAAGAGCCGGGCCCGCGCGCCCAGCCCCACCACGGCACAGCGACGGCGGCGCCGTTCGGTCTCAAAGGTCATAGGTTTCTCCGTTCGCTGGGTGTCGATGACGCCGGTGAAGATCCGTGGCAGTTCCGCCGGTGAAGATCCGGGTCAGTTCCTGGGAAGTGGCGCACGGGGGCTTGTACGGACATCCGGACGATACCTAGGGTCGTTCTGCTCGCAAGCGCTTTCTGCCCGAGAGAGGTGACCCCACACATGCCCGGAAACAGGACAACGAGGTCCTGCATGACGGCCGCCGTGCTGGCACTCTGTGCGACGCTCACCAGCTGTACGGGATCCGGCGATTCGGTCGGCGGTGGCGAGGTCGTGCTCCGCTACACCTGGTGGGGCAACCCGGACCGGGCGGCCCGCACCGAGGAGGCCGTCGCGCTGTTCGAGGAACGGAACCCCGGCATCGACATCCAGACGTCGTTCTCGGGATACGAGCCGTACAAGCAGAAGCTGGCCACGCAGGCGGCCGGCGGCGACGCCCCCGACGTGATGCAGCTCGACTACCGCATGATCGACCAGTACGCCTCCGGTGGCGTCCTCCTGGACCTCGCGAAGCAGAAGTCCGCGCTCACCACCGCCGACATCGACAAGGGCCTGCTGGCCACGGGCGTCGTGGACGGCAAGCAGTACGCGATTCCTCAGGCACGCGGCACCGAGACGACCGCGTACGACGCGAAGCAGTGGAAGGCCTCGGGCGTCGAGCTGCCGCGCGAGGGCTGGACGTGGAGCGACTGGGCCGACGCGATGCGCGCCCTCGCGAAGAAGACCGGCAAGCCCGGCGGCACCGACCCCGGCCAGAGCGAGGACTGCTTCGAGGTGTGGCTGCGCGGCCAGGGCAAGGAGCTCTACACCAAGGACCACCAACTCGGATTCACCGCCGCCGACTTGACCAAGTGGTGGACCTTCACGGACAAGCTGCGCCGCGAGGGCGCCGTATCGCCGGCCGAGGAGACCACCCAGATCGACGGCACGGTCGAGAACACCCCGCTGGGCCGCGGCAAGGCCATCTCCGACATGAACTGGGACGCGCCTGCCAGCGGCTTCCTCGCCCTCGTCCCCGGCGGGGTCAGCCTCGCGCCCATGCCGTCGGGTGAGGACGGCAGGCCCGGCCAGTACTTCAAGCCGTCGATGTTCATGGGCATCGCCGAGGCCTCCGAACACCCCAAGCAGGCCGCCCGGTTCATCGACTTCATGCTGAACGACATGGACGCGGCGAAGATCCTCGGCGCGACCCGCGGCATCCCCGTCAACGAGACGGTCCGCGAGGCGGTCGCGCCCGGGCTGAAGGACTTCGACAAGACGATCGCCGACTACCAGGCCTCCGTGGACGGCGACCTCAACGCCCCGCCCCAGGCGCCCCCTTCGGGCGACAGTGCCCTGCAGACCACCTTCATGCGCGACTACGACCAGGTGTCGTACGAGCGGATGTCGCCCCGCGAGGCGGCCGAGGACTACGTCACCGAGGCGAAGGCGGAGCTGCGCTCATGACCACCACAGAGATGCCGACGGCCGCCTCACGAACTCGGCAGACCGCCACCGGAAAGAAGCCCCCGAGTCGCCAACGCGAGGGCGCCGCCTGGGTGTTCCTCTCCCCGTGGGTCCTCGGCGCGGCCGTGCTGACGCTGCTCCCGATGGCCGTCTCGCTCTATCTCTCCTTCACCGACTACGACTTGTTCAACCCGCCGCAGTGGGTGGGCCTGCGCAACTACACGCAGATGTTCACCGAGGACCCGCGCTACTGGCGTTCGGTCGTCGCGACCCTCACGTACGTAGTGATCGCCGTGCCCCTCCAACTCGGCCTGGCGCTGGTCGTGGCGCTCGCCCTGAAGTCCATGAAGCGTGGACGCGGCTTCTACCGCTCGGCCTTCTACGCGCCCTCCCTGCTCGGCGCCTCCATGTCCATCGCCCTGGTGTGGCGGGCCGTCTTCAACGACGGCGGCACGGTCGACAACCTGCTGGGCACGGGCGGTTGGGTCAATCAACCCGGCTGGGCGCTGTTGGCCATCGCGCTGCTGACGGTGTGGCAGTTCGGCGCGCCGATGGTCATCTTCCTGGCCGGACTCCAGCAGATCCCGGGGGAGTTGTACGAGGCGGCCGCTGTGGACGGGGCGAGTCGATGGCGGCAGTTCCTGTCCATCACCGTGCCCATGCTGTCCCCGGTGATCTTCTTCAACCTGGTGCTCCAGACCATCCAGGCCTTCCAGGTCTTCACCCCCGCCTTCGCCATCAGCGCGGGTAAGGGCGGCCCGGCCGACTCCACACTCTTCTACACCCTCTACCTCTACGACCGCGGCTTCGTCGCCTCCCACATGGGCTACGCCTCCGCGATGGCCTGGGTCCTGCTCCTCGTGATCGGCGCCGTCACCGCCGTACTGTTCCGGACCTCGCGCTCCTGGGTCTTCTACGCGTCCGAGGGGGACCGATGACCACCTCAACCGCCGCAACTCCCGCCGTCCGCAAGCCCATTGCCTGGCGTCGCGTCGCCCTGCACGCCGGCTGCCTGGCCGCGCTGCTGGTGATGCTGTACCCGTTGGCCTGGCTGCTCGCGACCTCCGTCAAGCCCGCCGACGAGGTGATCGCCAGCCTCAACCTGCTGCCCAGCAGCCTGGAATGGTCCAACTACTCGACCGCTCTGGAGGGCGTGAACGAGGTCTCGGTGTGGCAGCTGCTCGGCAACTCCCTGTTCATCGCGGGCGGCGCCGTCATCGGCAACGTACTGAGCTGTTCCCTGGCCGCGTACGCCTTCGCGCGTCTGCGCTTCCGCTTCCGCGGGCCGCTGTTCGCGTTCATGATCGCGACGATCATGCTGCCGCACCATGCCGTGCTGATCCCGCAGTACATCATCTTCAACCAGCTCGGCATGGTGAACACGTACTGGCCGTTGATCCTGCCCAAGTTCCTTGCCACGGAGGCGTTTTTCGTCTTCCTCATCGTGCAGTTCATGCGGGGGCTGCCGCGTGAGCTGGAGGAGGCGGCGCGGATCGACGGCGCCGGGCCGTTCCGCAGCTTCTTCAGCGTCATCCTGCCGCTGACCCGGCCCGCGCTGATCACCACCGCGATCTTCACCTTCATCTGGACCTGGAACGACTTCTTCACCCAGTTGATCTATCTCTTCTCGCCGGAGAAGTTCACGCTCACGCTGGCGCTCAGGCAGTTCGTGGACGCCTCCAGCCAGTCGGCCTTCGGCCCGATGTTCGCGATGTCGGTGATCGCGCTGCTTCCGATCGTGCTGTTCTTCCTCGCGTTCCAGCGCTTCCTGGTCGAGGGCATGGCGAACTCCGGGATCAAGGGATGAGCGCCGGGCAGGCCCGCGAGACGGGCGAGATCTTCGGACCGCGGATGACCCTGTTCGCGGATGTGCTGAGTGTGGGCGTCTGTACGGCGCTGGTGTCGCTGCCGGTCGTCACGCTGCCGGCGGCCCTGTCCACGGCGTGCGCGGTGCTGCGCGGCGCGCGGGAGGACCAACCCGCCACGGCGGGACGGTACTTGGCGGTGCTGCGGCAACGGCTGCGGGCCGGTGACCTCGCGGCCGGTGCGCTGTCCGCGGCGGGCGTGCTGCTCCTGCTCGCCGACCTGGCGCTGGCCCGGGCGGGCCTGCCGGGCGCGCCGCTCTTCGCCGCCGTCGCCGCGCTCATCGGTACGTACGCCACTGTCGTCGGCCTGCGCGCCTGCGCCCGCCCCGAGTCCCTCACCGACTGGCGCGCGGCGGTGCGTGAGGCGGCCCGGGATTCCGTACGGGATGTGGGCGGCAGCGGTCTCGTACTCCTGGCCGTGGCGGCGGCAGCGCTGTGCGCGTGGATGCTGCTGCCGTTGGCGTTCCTGGCACCGGGGCCGTTGGCGCTGGCGCTCACGGCGATCGACGTACGGCTGTCTTCGGGAGTCTCTCGAACGGAGTCTGCATGATGGGCCGTAGAACCTTCCTCGCCTCCACCACGGGCGCCGCCGCTACCGCGAGTGCGGCCGTGGGGCACGGAACCGCCTTCGCAAACACGGGAGTTGAGGGGGATGAGGACGTGGACTTCCTGGCCTTTCTCACCACGGCTGCGGACACCCGCGCCAGGTCGGTTCTCGACGGGTACGCCACCTACCTCACCGAGCTGCGCGACAGAGGCAAGGCCCGCTCCTCCGCCCGCGCGATCCGCACTCTCACCTCGGTCTACGTGCACGCACCTTCGGCGTACCACCACGACGAGGCGTTGCTCGGCCCGCTGGAAACGCTCGCGGACACGCTGGCCGAGGAGCAGTTCGACGACGGGCTCTGGGACCAGGGCGCGGCCCACTCGCCGCCGGACACCGCGTTCTCGATCGTCGACCTGAATCTGGCGTACAGCCTGCTCGACGAGGACGGTCACCGGCCGACCGCGAAGCTGCGGGCGACCGTCGAGCGGATTCTGCGTGCGGCGGGCCCGGGGCTCGCCACCGGTGGGCTGCACACGGCGAACCACCGCTGGCTGGTGTGCGCGGCGCTGGCCCGCATCCACCGCCGCTGGCCCGACCCGGCATACCCGCGCCGCATCGACGCCTGGCTCGCCGAAGGCATCGACCAGCTGGCGGGCGGCGAGTACAGCGAGCGCAGTCCCACCTACTCGGCTGTGGTGACCAATCCGGCCCTTCTGACCCTCGCACGCCACCACGGACGCCGGGACCTCTACGCCGTCGTGCGCAAGAACCTCGCCGCCACCTTGTACGTCATCGAGCCCAACGGCGAGGTGGAGTCGGTCCATTCGCGCCGTCAGGACCAGACGGTCCTGCGATACCTTCCCGAATTCTGGCTTCAGTACCGGGAGCTGGCGATCCGCGACGGCGACGGGCGGTTCGCGGCGGTGGCCGCGCTGCTGGAGGAGCGGGGAGCCGGCCAGACCTTCGGCGAGACCCCGCCGGGAGACCGGCTCGCCGAGGTCCTCGACCGGCCCGAGCTGGCCCGCAAGCTGCCCCGAGTCGCCGAGCTGCCCACGGACTTCGAACACCACGACGAGAGCTGCGCCCTGATGCGCGTACGACGGGGCGACGCCACCGCGAGCATCTACGGAGGCACCGACTTCCCCGACGTGCACGCCATTTCGTCGGGGCTGTCCACCAACCCCACGTTCTTCAAGATGCGCAAGGGAGGGGCCATCCTTGACTCCCTTCGCCTCGCCCCGCAGTTCTTCTCGCTCGGCCACTTCCGGGCGGAGAACCTGGAGCGCACGGAAGGCGGTTGGCGCCTCACTGCCGAGGTTCGCGGCGCCTACCATCAGCCCCTGCCCCCTCAGCACCGCCGCAGTGACGGCCTCTATCCGCTGACCAATGACGGCCGCTTCTGGTCGGCCATGGACTTCCCGCACCGGCCGAAGGAGTACCGCACGCTCCGTACCGAAGTAGTGGTGAAGGAGGCGGCGGACGGCTCATGGACACTGGACGTCGAACTGGCCGGCTCCGAGGTGCCGTTCGCACTGGAACTCTGCTTCCGCCGTGGCGGCACCCTGACCGGCGACGGCCTGGAAGCTGTGACCGACTCCCCGGACACGTACCAGCTCGTCCGCGGAGAAGCCACGTACACCGTCGGTGACGACCGCATCACCTTCGGCCCCGGCAACGGCAAGGGCGGCAAACAGCCGCCGGTGGTGGACGCAGGGGAGCGCTACTCCTGGATGAGCGGTTCGCTCACACCGGACGGGGTGCGGGTGCTGATCACCGGCAGGTCTCCGCTGAGGTACCGGCTGAACCTGCGCTGACGGGCAAGCCGTTCCTCGCGCACACCCGGTGGATCTCCTCCACCGGGTACGGGGTCTCCCTGCTCTCGTCATGGAACGTGCGGTTGAAGCCCGACACCACCGCGGCCAGCGGTGCCCAGCGGGCGATGATCGCCGCCGCCGCGTCGGGGATTCCCGCGAGGCGCTCGCCCCGGGCGCAGGCGCGCACCGCCGCCTCGCGTTCCTCCCGCTCGTAGTCGTACAGGTCCTTGAGCAGCCAGTTCACCAGCCAGGTCATCGTGTAGGCGCGGTCGTAGACGCGGTGCCGGTCGTAGAAGGCGGCGTGGCTCTGCGACAGGTCGAAGCGGGAGGAGAGCGCGAGGCCGAAGTCGGTGAAGTACAGGCGCCGGCCGTCGGTGAGGATGTTCCGGAAGTGGGCGTCGAAGTGCAGGAGCCCGCGCGCGTTCATGAAGGAGACGCCCGCTTCCAGTTCCCGCTCCACCATGGGGCAGGCCGCGTTCGCGTCCTCCGTGCGCATCTGTGCGCCGAGCCAGGTGTGCAGGTTCTGCGGGATGTACTCCAGGAACAGCGCGACGCTCGCAGATGACCGGCCGAGCGCCTCGATCCGGTGGCGTACCTCAGGCCCGCCTCCCCAGTAGGCGACGGCCCGGTCCACATCGGCCAGTTCTTCGGGGACGGGCTGTGCCGTGTCCGGCAGCACGCGCCAGTGATACATCATCGGGAAGCCCTCGTACGCGTCCCCGAGCACCCAGTTGGTGGTCATGATGTGCACGGCGAGCTCCCGCCAGACCCCGAAGCCCGCCCCGCCGATGGCCCCGATGCCGTACTGACAGAAGGCGGGAAGCCCGAACAGGTTCGCCGTGGACCGGACGTTCTCCGGCAGCGACTCCAGGTCGGTGAGCGGCACCCGCTTCACGAACACCGGGCGTCCGGCGACCTCCATCAGCACCGACTTCCCGCCGATGCCGGAACCCAACGGCACGGCGGTGTCGACCAGTTCACGCAGTTGATGATCGCTGCACAGGGCGAGCGTCGTGGAGACGGCGCTGTGGGCGGCCAGCCGGGCACCGCGTGACATGTCAGGGGACTCTGGCTCCGCCACTACCGCGCCCACCCGTCTCCCGGCATGGCCGCCACCCTACGTACCCCCTTTCGGGCGGCCAGATGGCCCCCTCCCTCCGTGCCGCGCTGCGCCCCTGCGAGGCGTGCGCTAATTTGTCCGCGTTTGATAGTTTTTCGCTATTTTCAGACTGGATTCAGGCCGGTCTTTTCAGGCCGGGGTGAAGGGTGGACATGCCCAAGACCTTGCACGTCCCGCTCGTCGACGCCGAGCGGCGCCGCCCGTCGGCACGGGCCCGTGCCGCGCGGCGCTTCGGCGGTCAGAGCGGGCTCGCCCTTGTGGCAGGTGCTTTCACGCTCGCTCAACTGACTCTCGTACGCCCCGGAATGGGCCTCGGCTGGGACGAGGTGGTGTACGTCAGTCAGGTCAGCCCGCAGGCCCCGGCGGCGTTCTTCAGTGCGCCGCGCGCCCGCGGCGTCTCGCTGCTGGCCGCCCCCATCGCCTCGTGGTCGACGTCCACGGCCCTGCTGCGGGTCTATATGGCGCTGCTGTCCGGACTCGGCCTGTTCCTCGCGCTGCGCGCCTGGCGGGGACTGTTCCCCATGCGTGTGCTGGCCCTGGCCGGCGCGCTGTTCGCGACGCTGTGGGTGACCCTGTTCTACGGACCGCAGGTCATGCCCAACTACTGGGTCGCGATCGGTGGCCTGGCCCTCGTCGGATACTTCCTGCGCGCCCAGGCGAACCGTTTCGACCGGGCGGCGCTGTGGGGCGTGGGCCTGAGCGCGGCGCTGATGGCGTGGATGCGGCCCACCGACGCGGTCTGGGTGACCCTGCCGTTGCTCGCCGTGCTGCTGTGCGTGCGCCGTTGGCGGCGATGGCCGCTGCTGGCGTCGCTGGTCGTGGGGCTGGCGGCCGGGGCGCTCGAGTGGGTCGTCGAGGCGTACGTCGCTTATGGCGGCCTGAGGCAACGGCTGGCCGACGCCTCCCTGGTCCAGGGCGGCCTCGGCTGGAACCTCGCCGTGGACGACCAGTTGCGCTCCCTGGTCGGCCGTACCCTGTGCCGCCCGTGCACCGCGCCGTGGCCGCACCCGGCGGTGCTGATCTGGTGGTTCGTCCTGCCCCTGCTGGCCGCCCTCGGCCTCGTGGTCGCCGTCCGGGCGGGCCGGACGGCCGTTGCCCTCCTGCCCTTGACCTGCGCCGCGACGGCCGCCTTCCCCTACCTGTTCCTGATCGGATACGCGGCACCACGCTTCCTGCAGCCCGCCTACGCACTGCTGGCGCTCCCGGTCGCAGCCGCGCTCGTCCACCTGGTCACCACCCCGCGGAGCCGAACGCGGCGGAAAGTGGCCGTGACCCTGGTGGCGCTCGGTCTCGTCGGGCACCTCGCGATCCAGTACGCGGTGCTGAACCACATCGTGGACCGCACCCACGACGCCCGCCGCGACTGGGCCCGCACGGCAGCTGAGCTGCACCGGCTCGGCGTACGGCCGCCATGCCTGCTGACCGAGTACGAGGCCATCCCGATCGCCTTCTACACCGGCTGCTCCTCCGCCAACACCGACGGCAACAACGCCAACACCACCCCTCAGGACATCGAGCGAACCGCCCGGCGGCTGCCGGTCGCCGCGCTCGTCGCGCCGGAGGCACAGCCGCCCGCGTACGCCCGCACCTGGCCGTACCACCGGATCGGTGAGATGCGGATGTATGTGGCACCCGCTTCTACCGCGGGGCGGGGCCCGGGCGCATGACCGCGTCGGCGTGCGCATACCTGGTCCTACCTTGGGGTACGCGGAGAAACGCCCAGTCCGGAACCGCAACGCACTGACAGGAGGAAGGCCATGATCGCCATCCCCGAGGCAGTGCTCACGGCCGCGGCGCAGGAAGCTCTGCGCGATCTCAAGCGCCACCGTTACGACCCGTCGGCCCTGGACACCCTGATCGCCTCCGATGTCCTCGTGCCCTTGCCGGCCGACATTGCCGCCCGCGATGCCGAGGACACGGACATGATGACGCTGCCCGTACTCGAGTACCCGCCGGGAACCCAGGCCGTCGTGGTCTTCACCTGCGAGGAACGGCTCTCGGACGCCTTTCCCGACATCCACTGCTACCGGCAGCTGCAACTCGAGACCCTGGCAGTCAACTGGCCCACCGAAGCCGACCTCACCCTGGCCATCGACCTGGGCCACCCTGACGCGGTCACCTTCACCTCCGCGGCCGTACGCAGCGTGCTCTCCCACTGCCAGCGGTGACAGAGCGGCGCCCCGGGCCCGTACGAGAGTGACCGACGGGCGATTGTCAGTGGCTGGTGTCACGCTGATTAGACACAGGACCTGCGAAAGGGAATCGCCGTGATCACCACTGACCTCACTCCCGGCTCCCCCTGCTGGCTCGACCTCGGTTCCCCCGACGTCCCGGCCGCCGCGGCCTTCTACGGCGCGGTGCTCGGCTGGGAGTACGAATCCATGGGCGAGGGGGGCGACATGGAAGGCGGGATGTTCAAGAAGGACGGCAAGACCGTCGCCGGGCTCGGCAGGCTCAGCGAGGAAGGTGCCCGCTCGGCCTGGATGATCTACTACACCGTCACCGACGCGGACGCCACGACCCGGGCCGTTCAGAGCGCGGGCGGCACGGTGCGGGTGGCGCCCCGGGACCTGGGCGACTGGGGTCGGATGGCGCAGTACAGCGACCCGCTCGGGGGCCAGTTCGCCGTCTGGCAGCCGGGGAAGAACGCGGGCTTCGAGCTGGCGGACGAGGCGGGCTCGCTGTCCTGGACGGAGCTGTACACCAGCGACGCCGCTTCCGCGAAGGAGTTCTACGGCAGTGTCTTCGGCTGGCAGTTCGGTGACATGGAGCTGCCGGGCGGCGGGGGCTCGTACTCCCTCATCACCCCCTCCGGACTTCCCGAGGAGCGCATGTTCGGCGGCGTCATGGAGCTCAGCAAGGAGGATCTCGCGCTGGCGAGCGGGGTGCCGTACTGGCACCCGGTGTTCGCGGTGACCGACTGCGACGCCGCGGTCGCCAGGGTCACCGAGAACGGCGGCAGTGTCCAGATGGGCCCGGATGACGCGGAGGGCGTGGGCCGCCTGGCAGTCTGCCTCGACCCGTCGAACGCGGACTTCGTCGTGCTCACGCCGGAGACTCCGGCGACCCCGGCGCAGGGCTGAGGCCCGCGGGGATCCATCAGAGAGCCCGCGAACGGTCCGGTCGTGGGGGGGGGGGGGGGGGGGGGGGGGGGGGGGGCCCCCCCGCCCCCCCCCCCCCCCCCCCCCCCCCCCCCCCCCCCCCCCCCCCCCCCCCCGCACCACCGCCCGCACGAGATGCTGTCCGTCATCCGGTCACCGGCCGGCCGTCACGTCGGGCGCCCGTGCCAACTGCCCACCCCCGCACGGCGCTTCCCTTTTGGTCGACCTTCACCTTGCGCTTGGCCGCTCCCGCTCTCACAGGCTCTTGTTAGGTTAGGCTAACCTTCGTTGCGTGCAAGCAGGCGAAGAGAACTCCGCGGCCGCGCGTCCCCGCGGTCATGAACTGTCGGCCACGGATGTCACCGTGGCGTACGACGGCGTCGATGTCGTACACGAGGCGTCGCTGACCCTGCGGGCCGGCGAAGTGACCGTGCTGGTCGGCCCGAACGGCAGTGGGAAGTCGACACTTCTGCGTACCCTCGCGCGGCTTCAGCGGCCCAGGACCGCCACGCTCGTTATCGACGGCACCGACGGCCTCGCACTGACCCCTCGTGAGTTCTCGCGCCGGCTCGCCCTTCTGACGCAGGGGCGTCCCACGCCCAGCGGGCTGACCGTGCGGGACGTCGTCGAGTTCGGCCGCTACCCGTACCGGGGCCGCTGGGGCAGGGCGGACCCGCACGGCCGCGCCGCGGTGGACCGCGCGCTGGCCATGACGGGCGTCGCGGAGCTCGCCGAGCGCGGCGCCGAGCACCTCTCCGGAGGGCAGCTCCAGCGCGTCTGGCTCGCCGGCTGCCTGGCCCAGGAGACGGGCGTACTGCTCCTCGACGAGCCGACGACCTACCTCGACCTGCGCTACCAGGTCGAACTCCTCGACCTCATACGCGACTTGGCGGACGACCACGGGATAGCCGTGGGCGCCGTCCTGCACGACCTCGACCAGGCCGCGGCCCTCGCCGACCGGATCGTGCTCCTCGACGCGGGGCGGATCATCGCGGACGGCCTCCCCGACGACGTACTGACCGCCGAGCGGCTGACCGCTACGTACGGCATCCGCATCGAGGTCGGCATCGACCCCTTGACGGGCCTGTTGCGCACCCGCGCTATCGGCCGCCACCACTCGCGAAGCGAAAGGCTCCACACCACCTCATGAGACGCCTCCTCCTGACCGCGGCGGCCGCCACCGCCGCGGCGCTCACCCTGACCGCCTGCGGGACCACCGAGCCCGCCGCCGACGAGGCCGACGCGAAGCCGTCCGCGGAGCGCATCACCCTCACCGACGCCTCCGGCGAGAAGGTCGAGCTCGACGGACCTGCCAAGAAGGTCGTCGCGACCGAGTGGAACTGGGCGCGGGCACCGTCCGGCTCGTACTGGCCGGCAGCGCCCTCGCCCTCGGCCTCACCGCCCTCACCGAGGGGCTGCTCCTGCTGTTCCCCCAGGAGACACAGGGCATCTACCAGTGGAATCAGGGCAGCATCTCGCAGAACGGGTTCGACGGCGTGCTGCAGATGGCGCCGATCGGTCTCGCAGGTCTCGTCGGGCTCCTGCTGCTCGCCCGGCGGGTCGACGCCCTGGCTCTCGGCGACGACGCCGCCCGCGGCCTCGGCGTCCCGGTCCGGGCCACCCGGGTCACGGGGGTCGTCCTCGCGGCGCTGCTCTCCGCGGCGGCCGTCACCCTCGCCGGGCCGATCGGCTTCGTGGGCCTGTGCGCGCCCGCCTTCGTCCGCCCCCTCACCCGCAGGATCCGCGCGCTCTCCCGAACGCGTACCAGTCTCCCGGTCGTGGGTCTCGCCGGTGCGGCGCTCGTCCTCGGCTCGGACGTACTGCTGCGCGCCATCGTGCCCGCGGACGTCGCCGTCGCCGTGCCGACGGGCGTCGTCACCAGCCTCGTCGGTGCCGTCTTCCTGATCGTGATGGCCACGCGGGTCCGGGACACCGCCGGAGCAGCCGCACAGGACCGGCTGGGCATCAGGAGCCGGGCCGTCTTCCTCACCACCACGGCCGTACTGGTGGCCGTGCTCGTCGGCGTGACGATCGCCGCCGTGCTGCTCGGCGACAGCAAGCTGCTGCTGGGCGACGTGGCGAACTGGGCACAGGGCCGAGCCGGCCGGACCATCAGCTTCGTACTCGACACCCGGGTGCCCCGCGTCCTCTCGGCCCTCCTCGCGGGCGCGGCCCTCGCCCTGGCCGGGACGCTCGTCCAGGCCGTGACCCGAAACCCGCTCGCGGACCCCGGCATCCTCGGCGTCTCCGGCGGGGCCGCGCTCGGCGCCGTGCTCCTGGTCACGACGGTGTCCTCCGTCGGCTCGTGGAGCGTGGCCGGTGCGGCGTTCGCGGGGGCCGCGATCAGTTCCGTCCTCGTGTTCGGGCTCTCCGCGCGGGGAGGGTTCCAGCAGAACCGGCTCGTCCTCGTCGGCTTCGGCGTCGCCACCGGGACGTCCGCCCTGATCAGCCTCCTCATCATCCTCACCGACCCGTTCAACGCGACGATGGCGCTCACCTGGCTGTCGGGCTCCACCTACGGGCGGACCCTGCCCGATGTGGCGCCCCTCGCGGCCGTACTCGCCGTGGGCCTCCTCGTAGCATCCCTGCGGCGCACCGAGCTCGACCTCGTGTCGCTCGACGAGGACACCCCGAGGCTTCTGGGGCTCGGCCTGAGCCGGGGACGCCTCGGCTTCCTGACGCTGGCCGTTCTGCTCAGCGCCACCGCCGTAGCCGCCGCGGGGACGATCGGCTTCGTGGGACTGGTGGCACCGCACGCGGCCAGGGCCCTGGTGGGCCGACAGCACGCCCGGGTGGTGCCGGTCGCGGTGCTGCTCGGCGCGACGCTTGTGTGTACGGCGGACCTGCTGGGCCGTACGGTGATCGCGCCGGCCCAGCTTGGCGCCGGCCTGATGACGGCGGTGATCGGTACGCCGTACTTCTTGCACCTGCTGGTGCGCAGCCGACGGTAGGACGCATACCGTGCGCTTGGCGCTCCGCTGAAGGCCGGTGTGTCACCTGCGGGTCCGTTGTGGCTGGTCGCGCAGTTCCCCGCGCCCCTGGGGGCCTGCGGCCCCTCAGGGCGCGGTACCGCACCGGACCTCACCAAGGGCGCTCAAGCCCCCGTACCCGTCCGTGTGCCCATCCCGGGGCAGCGGGCCCTCACTGAACAGGAGCCCTCGTGATCTCCGCCGTCGTCATGCCCGAACCCGGTGCACCGCTCGAAGTCCGCTCGTTCGCCCGGCCCGAACTGGAGCCGGGCGCGATCCTGCTGCGGACCCTGGGAAGCGAGGTGTGCGGTACGGACGCGCATTTGTGGAAGGGACAGCTCGCGGGTGTGCCGTACCCGATCATTCCCGGCCACGTCAGTGTGGGGCGGATCAGCGCGCTGGGACCGGGCGAGGTGCCTCGGGATGTGAACGGAGCTCCGCTGCGGGTCGGGCAGACCGTGACGTTCCTCGACGTGTACGGGACCTGCGGGCGCTGCTGGTACTGCACCGTCGGCCATGCGACCACGCGCTGCCCGGAGCGGAAGGTCTACGGGGTCACCCTCTCGGCCGACGACGGACTGCTGGGCGGCTGGGGGGAGTACATCCACCTGAAACCGGGCGTCCACGTGATCCCGCTGCCGGACGAACTGGACTGGCGCGCGTTCCTCTCCGGAGGCTGCGGCATGCCCACCGCGCTGCACGCCGTGACGCTCGGCGAGATCGCCTTCGGCGACACGGTCGTGGTCCAGGGCTCAGGACCGGTCGGCCTGTGCGCCGCCGTCCTCGCCCAACTGCGCGGCGCCGGCCGGGTGATCGTCATCGGCGGGCCGGAATCCCGACTGGCCGCGGCGACCCGTTTCGGCGCCGACACCGTCATAGACATCGGCACCACCACGCCCGACGAGCGGATCGCGGCCGTCCGGGCAGCGACCGGAGGACGTGGCGCGGACGTCACGATCGAGGCGACCGGCGTGCCCTCGGCGGTGCCCGAGGGCATGCGGCTCACCAGGGACGCCGGGCGATACGTGATCGTAGGCCAGTACACCGACACCGGTGAGGCCACCTTCAACCCGCATCTCGACCTGAACCAGAAGCACTTGGACATCCGCGGCTGCTGGGGCAGCGATGTGGGGCACGTCTACCGGGCGGTCCAGGTCATGGCACGTTACGGGCAGATCTTTCCCTGGACCGACCTCATCACCAGGGAGTACGACCTCGCCGAAGCGCAGGCCGCGCTGGAGGACGTGGCGGCCCAGCGGGTGGTGAAGGCGCTCATCGTGCCGCGGCAGGAATGAGTCTGTGCGTCACAGGCTCGCCGCGTGATCGGGGACATAGGTCTGCAGATCGCGCGGCGGGCGCTCGTAGCCCGTCGACGCAGGCCGCTCCGGCAGCTCGAGGACCGGCGGCGGCACCTCGTGGTACGGCACGGACTCGAGCAGGTGGGCGATCATGTTCAGCCGGGCCCGGCGCTTGTCGTCACTCTCCACGACGTGCCAGGGCGCCTCGGAGATGTCGGTGTGCACCATCATCTCGTCCTTGGCCCGGGAGTACGCCTCCCAGCGGGTGATCGACTCCAGATCCATCGGCGACAGCTTCCAGCGCCGCAGCGGATCCTCCAGCCGGCGCCGGAAGCGCTCCTGCTGCTCGGTGTCGCTCACCGAGAACCAGTACTTGCGCAGCAGGATCCCGTCCTCCACCAGCATCCGCTCGAAGATCGGGCACTGGCGCAGGAACAGCTGGTACTCCTCCTTGGTGCAGAAGCCCATCACGTGCTCGACTCCGGCGCGGTTGTACCAGGACCGGTCGAACAGCACGATCTCCCCGGCGGCCGGCAGATGCTCGACGTACCGCTGGAAGTACCACTGGGTGCGCTGGCGTTCGGTCGGCGTCGGCAGCGCCGCGATGCGCGCGACGCGTGGGTTGAGGTGTTCGGCGACCCGCTTGATGGTGCCGCCCTTGCCCGCCGCGTCCCGGCCCTCGAAGACGACGACCAGCCGGGCGCCCTCGGCGCGCACCCACTCCTGCACTTTCACCAACTCGGTCTGCAGGCGGAGCAGTTCCTGTTCGTATGCCGCGCGCGGCACCTTCGCCGCCTTCTTGCCGGTCATGCCGCCTCCAGTGCCCGGTGACCTACGTCAATGACCTCAACGTAATCGACGTCGTCACTGGTGCCCCGGTGCGGGGAAGAGGGTTCCGTCCGCTCTGCGGGTCAGGAGGGGGAGGCGTTCTCCCGGTGACTCGAGCCGCGACTCGACGGGGCGCCGGTCGGCTCCGAGGAACGGGCCTGCCCGGAGACGTCGAACTGCACGTCCACGACTCCCTCCACGGCTCGGATCAGCCGTGCTGCCACGGGGACCAGGGACGTGTCCTTGATGCGTCCGCTCAGCGTCACGACCCCGTCCCGTACCGCCACGCGTGCGGATGACGTCGGCGCGGGGAAGAGGTACGACACCACTTCCCGGCGTACCTCCTCCGCGATGTCATCGTCTTCGCGCAGGAACACCTTCAGCAGGTCGGCGCGACTGACGATGCCCTGCAGCATGCCCAACTCGTCGACGACCGGGAGCCGTTTGACCTTCGCGTGCGCCATGGTCCGCGCGGCCTGGGCGAGCGTCTCGTCCGCGTGGACGGTGAGGGCCGGAGAGGTCATCAGCTCCCCGGCGGTCACCGCGCCGGCCTTCGCGAGGTCGGACAGGCGTTTCAGCTGGGTGGCCCGGTCGGGGTCGCTGTCGCGGAACTCCTCCTTGTGCAGCAGGTCGGCCTCGGAGACGACCCCGACCACCCGGCCCTCGCCCTCCAGGACGGGCAGGGCGCTCACCTTCCAGTCCTGCATCATCCGCACGATCTCCTTGAAGGAGGCGCCACGGCCGATGGCGGCCACGGTGTCGGTCATCACGTCGCTGACGATGTGCGGGGAGCCGTACATGATCTCTCCTTGCGTGTGGTCGCTGTCGCTCCGATGCGTCGGCGCGGTCACAGGAGGCTCCCGCTGCCGTACGGGGCGTACAGGTCGAGCAGCCGGATGCGGGCCGAGCGCAGGCGGTGGGCGAGGACGTCGCCCACCCACTGGGTGACGGCATGGCCGAACGCGGGGTCGTCCTTGCACATCGAGCGGATCGCGGTGGCGTCGAACTCGTAGGCGCGCACCGGGCTGTTCGCCGTCGCGCCCAGGTGCCAGGCGTGCGGGGCGAACAGCCAGGACCAGCCGATGAGCTCGTTGTGCCGGAGGGTCTCGATGACGGCCGCGCGGCGGCCGGGCACGTGCATGTCGAGGTCGACGCTGCCGGTACGGATGATCCAGAACTGGTCGGCGCGGCCCCCTTCCTCGAAGAGGCGCGTGCCCTCGGGGAACGACACCTCCCGTGCAAAGCGCATCAGCCGCTGCCGGTGCTCGGTGGGCAGCGCCTGCAGCATGCCGGCCGTGGCGGGAGCGTTCATGACATGCCTCCAGTCAAGGGGGTACGGAACCTGCCACTTCCAGAGTGCTCCTGTGCCATGCGGCGGGCGATGGGCCACTCGGCCCTATGGCTGGGCTGCCCGGTACCGCGTCCGGTCCCCTCGGGGTTTCAGCCTGCGGATGACGGCCTCGGGCGTACGGGCCAGGGCCTCACGTGGAGCGCGGGTCCAGCAACGGGCCAGGGCCTCACGTGGAGCGCGGGTCCAGCAACGGGCCAGGGCCTCACGTGGAGCGCGGGTCCAGCACCAGATCGGGGCGCGGCCTGCGGCCAGTACCTCCGGCCGGGCCGCGAGGGGCGGCGCAGTGCAGAAGGGACAACGGGTCGTTCTCCAGCCGGGCCGGGACCCATGGCCCCTCACTCCTCCGGCCTCATCCGGCTCAGGGTGGGTGGAAGAACGCAGCACCGCTGCACCAGGCGAAGGACGGGCCGACCGATGAACCCCAATGACGGATTCCGCGAACTCGAGCGGCAGGAGTGCCTGCGGCTGATGGCCACGGTGCCCGTCGGCCGCATCGTCTACACACGCCGGGCCCTGCCCGCTGTGCTGCCGGTGAACTTCGGCCTGGACGGCGACGGCACGGTCCTGCTGCGTACCTCCGCGGTCTCGGAACTGGTCCGCGCGATCGACGGCGCGGTGGTCGCCTTCGAGACCGACGACGTCGACGCGGACCGGCACTCCGGCTGGAGCGTCGTGGTCACGGGCACGGCAACGCTCGTGACCGATCCCGGCGAGCACGAACGCCTGGCCCGCACCGGCCCGGACTCCTGGGTGCCCGCGCAGCGGGAGCTCTTCGTCCGTATCGAGCCCGAGCTGGTCACCGGGCGTGAGCTCGTCGGTGGACGCACCCTGTATGGAGTGGGCCGCACCGCCTGAACGTCTCGCGTGTTGTGAGCGGTTCCTCCCCACGACCGGGATGGGCCGGTCGGCCCTGTCGGGTACTCGGCGGAACGGGGGAGGGTGGGGACGTACGTACGGACCCGCATGCACCTCCGACCGAACCCGATCCGGAAGGGACCCCATGATGTCCGTCGACACCCAGCAGGCGCCGACGCCACTCATCGACGACGAGCTGAGGATGCTGGACGCCCACTGGCGCGCCGCGAACTACCTGTCCGTCGGCCAGATCTACCTCATGGCGAACCCCCTGCTGACCGAGCCGCTGCGCGCCGAGCACGTCAAGCCGCGCCTCCTCGGTCACTGGGGCACATCGCCCGGGCTGAACCTCGTGTACACCCACCTCAACCGTGTCATCCGGGCCCGTGACCTGGACGCACTGTGCATCTGGGGCCCCGGTCACGGCGGCCCCGCGGTGGTCGCGGGTTCCTGGCTGGAGGGCTCGTACACCCAGACCTATCCCGACGTCACGCGGGACGCCGCCGGGATGGCGCGGCTGTTCAAGCAGTTCTCGTTCCCCGGCGGTGTGCCGAGCCACGTCGCGCCCGAGACGCCCGGCTCCATCCATGAGGGCGGCGAACTCGGCTACTCCCTCTCGCACGCCTACGGGGCCGCCCTGGACAACCCGGACCTGCTGGTCGCCTGCGTGGTCGGCGACGGCGAGGCGGAGACCGGCCCGCTGGCCGCGTCCTGGCACTCCAACAAGTTCCTCGACCCCGTGCATGACGGGGCCGTCCTGCCGATCCTCCATCTCAACGGCTACAAGATCGCCAATCCGACGGTGCTCGCCCGGCTCCCGGAGTCGGAGCTCGACGAGCTGCTTCGCGGTTACGGCCACGACCCTCTCCACGTCACCGGCGACGACCCGGCCGCCGTCCACCAGGCGATGGCGCAGGCCATGGACACCGCGCTGGACCGCATCGCCGGATTCCAGCACGCCGCACGCGAGGGCGGCGCGACCGAGCGCCCCCGCTGGCCGGTGATCGTGCTGCGCACCCCCAAGGGCTGGACCGGCCCGGCTCAGGTCGACGGACTGCCGGTGGAAGGCACATGGCGCTCCCACCAGGTCCCGCTGTCCGCCGTCCGCGACAACCCGGAACACCTGCGGCAGCTGGAGGCGTGGCTGCGTTCGTACCGCCCCGAGGAGCTGTTCGACGAGCAGGGCAGCCCCGTACCCGACGTCCTGGCCTGCGTCCCGGACGGCGCCCGCCGTCTGGGCGTCACGCCGCACGCCAACGGCGGACTGCTGCTGCGCGAACTGCCCCTGCCCCCGCTGGAGCGCTACGCCGTCCCCGTCGACAAACCCGGCGCGACCCTGCACGAGCCCACCCGCGTCCTCGGCGAGTTGCTGGAAGACGTCATGCGGAACACCGCCGACCGGCGCGACTTCCGCCTCGTCGGCCCCGACGAGACCGCCTCCAACCGCCTCCAGGCCGTCTACGCCGCCAGCGGCAAGGCTTGGCAGGCCGGCACCCTGGACGTGGACGAACACCTCGACCGGCACGGCCGGGTGATGGAGATCCTCTCCGAACACACCTGCCAGGGCTGGCTGGAGGGCTACCTCCTGACCGGCCGGCACGGGCTGTTCTCCTGCTACGAGGCGTTCGTGCACATCGTCGACTCGATGGTCAACCAGCACATCAAATGGCTGCGCGTGACCCGCCGCCTGCCCTGGCGCGCCCCCATCGCCTCCCTCAACTACCTGCTGACCTCGCATGTCTGGCGCCAGGACCACAACGGCTTCTCGCACCAGGATCCCGGTTTCGTCGACCACATCATGAACAAGAGTCCCGAGGCCGTACGGGTCTATCTGCCGCCGGACGCCAACACGCTGCTGTCCGTGGCGGACCACGCGCTGCGCAGCCGCGACTACGTCAACGTGATCGTGGCCGGCAAGCAGCCCTGCTACGACTGGCTGTCGATGGACCAGGCCGTCGCGCACTGCGCGCGGGGCGCCGGGGTCTGGGAGTGGGCCGGCACGGAGAACGGCACCCGTGAGCCGGACGCGGTACTGGCCTGCGCGGGCGACGTGCCCACCCAGGAGGTGCTGGCCGCAGCCCAGTTGCTACGTCGGCACCTGCCCGAGCTGTCGGTACGGGTCGTCAATGTCGTCGACATCGCCCGGCTGCTGCCGAGCGAGGAGCACCCGCACGGCATGACCGACTTCGAGTACGACGGGCTCTTCACGCCGGACAAGCCGGTGATCTTCGCCTACCACGGCTACCCGTGGCTGATCCACCGCCTGGCCTACCGCCGTACCGGCCACAAGAACCTGCACGTGCGCGGTTACAAGGAGATCGGCACCACGACCACGCCGTTCGACATGGTGGTCCGCAACGACATGGACCGCTACCGCCTGGTCATGGACGTCATCGACCGCGTGCCCGGCCTCGCGGTACGCACCGCCGCCGTACGCCAGCGGATGCAGGACGCGCGCCAACGCCACCACGACTGGATCCGCGAGCACGGCACCGACCTGCCGGAGGTCGCCGACTGGTCGTGGGACGGCTGACCGATGCCGACAGGGCCCGGACCGGGGGCCTCTCGGCCCACCCGTCCGGGCCTTGCGGCCTCTCCGACGGGCATCGACGACGCGGCACATTGAAAGCACAACAGACGCAACGAGAGCCCGGGAGAACGAGAGCCGCCCACATCCGGCGCGTCGCACCCCTCGAAAGGGATGAGCATCATGGCAGTGCACGACCACCGTTCCTGGGGACTGAGTGGGAGCGAGCCCGACTCAGCCGCACGCCCCGAACGGTCTTGGGCGCACTGGTCCCCGGCGTACTCAGCCCCGGGGCGGCGACACGCATCCTGTGCGTGGTCCGATCCCGGGAGGCCGGTTCCCTGTGCGACCTGGCCAGGTGGGTACGGCCAGTGGCGACGGGGAGGCCCCGAACCATCTCTCCGGTGGAGCGGGGGCCCCGCACGCTGGCGCCGTACCCGGCGTCCCAGATCGCACGGCAACGCTAACCCGACCGGCCCAGGGCTCTGCAAGCCTGCGAGCTGACCATCACACGATCGAGTTAAAGCGGCCTTGTGTGCACTCCTCGGTGAACAGTTGCCAACCCCCAACGGCATCTGGGATTCCGCTTCCCGTCCATGCGCGGGACCGGGGCGGCTCACGCCTCTGCCGGCGAGACGACCGCCGCCGCGACGGCGACCCGTGCGTACGTGTTCGCCGGGCTCCGCCTGTTGACTGGGTTCGTCTTCCTGTGGGCCTTCCTCGACAAGACGTTCGGCTTCGGCTACGCCACCCCGTCCGGCAAGGGCTGGATCGACGGCGGCTCGCCGACCATGGGCTTTCTCGGCGGCGTCTCCGTCGGCCCGATGGAGTCCACGTTCCATGACTGGGCCGGGGCGGCCTGGGCGAACTGGCTGTTCATGCTCGGCCTGCTCGGCATCGGCCTCGCCCTGATCGCGGGCATCGGGCTGCGGCTCGCGGCCGTCGCGGGCACCGCGATGATGGCGCTGATGTGGATCGCGGAGTGGCCGCCGGCCAAGCACCTGTCCGACGGTTCGGTGAGCATGTCGACCAACCCGTTCGTCGACTACCACCTCATCTACGCGATCGTCCTCATCGCCCTCGCGGCAGCGGGCGCCGGCGCCACCTGGGGCTTGGGCAGGGCCTGGGCGCGGCTGCCCTTCGTCAGCCGCAACCGCTGGCTCCTCTGAGGGCCGCGGGCTCGTCGGACCGGGGCACCTCCGCTCGTCGGCGGGGGTGCCCCGGTCGTCTTGTGCCACCGGCGGCGGGCTCGGCCCGACGGGCCCAACGGCCCGGCACAGCAGGGACGTACGGCGCGCTCCGGGGACGCCGACAGGCCCTCCCGGCAGGCATCGCGGGCGACGAGTATCGGAAGCGCAGAGATCCTGCGGGCAGAAGTTCCACATGCGGAGTGAGGGAGAGACCGGCCATGACGGTAACGGTGACAGCTGGACCCCGGGTGGCAACCGAGGCATGGCGGGGCTTCGCCGGTACGCACTGGCGGGACCAGGTCGACGTACGCGACTTCATCCAGGCCAACTACACGCCCTACGAAGGCGATTCGACGTTCCTGGCCGGGCCGACCGAGCGCACGCTCGCGGTCTGGGGCAAGGTCGCGCGGCTGTTCCCCGAGGAGCGGCGCCGGGGCATCCTCGACGTGGACACGGGCCTCCCGTCCACCATCACCTCGCACCGGCCGGGCTTCATCGACCGCGACCGCGAACTGATCGTCGGCCTGCAGACCGACGCACCGCTGCGGCGGGCGATCATGCCCAACGGCGGCCTGCGGATGGTCGAGAACGGGCTGAAGGCGTACGGCTACAAGGCCGACCCCTTCGTCAAGCGCGTCTTCAGCACCTACCGCAAGACCCACAACGACGGTGTGTTCGACGCCTACACCCCCGAGATGCGCGCCGCCCGCAAGGCCGGAATCATCACGGGGCTGCCGGATGCCTACGGCCGCGGCCGGATCATCGGCGACTACCGACGCGTCGCGCTGTACGGAACCGCCCGGTTGGCCGGGGCCAAGCGGGCCGAGCTGGCCCGGCTGGACGCTCAGCCCTCCACCCCGGACGTCATCCGTGACCGCGAGGAACTGGCGGAGCAGGTAAGGGCGTTGGGAGAGCTGACCCAGATGGCGGCCTCGTACGGCTGTGACGTCTCCCGCCCCGCCGCCACTGCCCACGAGGCCGTGCAGTGGCTCTACCTCGGCTTCCTGGCTGCCGTGAAGGAGCAGAACGGTGCCGCGATGTCGCTGGGCCGCACCTCCACATTCCTGGACGTCTACCTCCAGCGCGACCTGGAGAAGGGAACCCTCGACGAGACCCGGGCCCAGGAGCTGATCGACGACTTCGTGATCAAGCTGCGGATCGTACGGTTCCTGCGCACTCCCGAGTACGACGCGCTGTTCTCCGGTGACCCGACCTGGGTGACCGAGTCCATCGGCGGCATCGGCACCGACGGCCGCCCGCTGGTCACCCGCACCTCCTTCCGCTTCCTGCAGACCCTCTACAACCTGGGCCCGGCCCCGGAGCCCAACCTGACCGTGCTGTGGTCGCCGATGCTGCCCTCCGGCTTCAAGGAGTTCTGCGCCCAGGTCTCCATCGACACCAGCGCGATCCAGTACGAGTCGGACGACCTGATGCGCCCGCGCACCGGCGACGACACCGCGATCGCCTGCTGCGTCTCGGCGATGGCGGTGGGCAAGCAGATGCAGTTCTTCGGCGCCCGGGTCAACCTCGCCAAGGCCCTGCTGTACGCGATCAACGGCGGCCGGGACGAGATGACCGGCGAGCAGATCGCCCCCGCGATGCCTGCCCTGACCGGCGAGTACCTGGACTACGAGGAGCTGTCGGCGGCGTACGACGGCATGCTGGGCTGGCTGGCGGCCACGTACGTCAACGCGCTCAACGTCATCCACTACATGCACGACAAGTACGCGTACGAGCGCATCGAGATGGCGCTGCACGACCACCCCGTGCACCGCTTCATGGCGTGCGGCATCGCCGGCCTGTCGGTGGCGGCAGACAGCCTCTCGGCCGTCAAGCACGCGCGCGTGAAGGTCATCCGGGACGCGACCGGGCTGGCCGTCGACTACCAGATCGAGGGCGAGTACCCGGCGTACGGCAACAACGACGACCGCGCGGACGCGCTGGCCGCCAATCTGGTGCGGTCGTTCATGGCGAAGGTGCGCCGGCATCCGACATACCGGAACGCCGAGCACACGCAGTCGGTGCTGACCATCACGTCGAATGTCGTGTACGGCAAGCACACCGGCAACACCCCCGACGGCCGGCGCGCGGGCGCCCCGTTCGCACCGGGCGCCAACCCGATGAACGGCCGGGACCGGCACGGCGTGGCCGCCTCCGCGCTGTCGGTGGCCAAGCTCCCGTACGAGCAGGCCCGCGACGGTATCTCGCTGACCACCACGATCACGCCCGAGGGGCTGGGCCACGACCCGGACGAGCGCGCCGCACACCTGGCCGGGATCCTCGACGCGTACATGGCCTCCGGCGGCTTCCACATGAACGTGAACGTCCTGGACCGGGCGACGCTCGAGGACGCCATGGAACACCCGGAGAAGTACCCGGAGTTGACGGTCCGCGTCTCCGGTTACGCGGTCAACTTCGTCCGCCTGACGCGCGAGCAGCAGCTCGACGTGATCAGCCGTACCTTCCATGGATCGCTGTGAGCACCACGGTCGAGCCGGTGACGGGCCGGGTCCACTCCTGGGACCTGTCCACGGGAGTGGACGGTCCCGGGACCCGGTTCGTCCTGTTCGTCAGCGGCTGTCCGCTGCGCTGCCTGTACTGCGCGAACCCGGACACCTGGCACATGCGCGACGGCAAGCAGACGACGGTGGACGAGGTGATGGCCGAGATCGAGAAGTACCGCGCCTTCATCACCACCGCGGGCGGGGGAGTAACGCTCACCGGCGGCGAGGCCCTGCTCCAGCCCGCCTTCACAGCCGAGATCTTCCGCCGCTGCAAGGAACTCGGCCTGCACACGGCGCTCGACACCTCCGGCTTCCTGGGCGCCCGCGCCACCGACGAACTCCTCGCCGACACCGACCTGGTCCTGCTCGACATCAAGTCCTTCGACATCCGCACCTACCGCAAACTGACCGGCGGCGACCTCGCCCCCACCCTCAACTTCGCCACCCGCCTGGACCGACTCGCCGTCCCGGTATGGATCCGCTACGTCCTGGTCCCCGGCTGGACCGACGACCCGGCTGCCGTCGACGGCCTTGGCGCATTCCTCGCCGGCCTGTCCAACGTCGACCGCGTGGACGTCCTGCCGTTCCACAAGCTCGGCGCCCACAAGTACGAGGGGCTGGGGATTTCGTTTCCGCTGCGGGACACGCCGACGCCGGACACGCAGTTGACGGAACGGGTGCGGGAGCAGTTCCGGGGGCACGGGTTGAGGGCCCTGTGAACGAGCGGCCGATCACGGTGAGCAAGGTGCGCAGTTGAGTCCGTTGAGCGACAGGTCGCCGCCGTCATGGTCCGGCCCGGACAGCGCGTGCGGGCGCGGGGCGAGTGACGCGCGGTCCGGGCCGTACGAAGTGAGCGGTACGCGAACGGTGGACTCGGCGTCGTGCTGGGGCTGGACGAGGGCCCGGCGCTGCGCGTGCCCGCGGCCGAGCTGCTGGCCGTACGGAGTGAGGGGGATGTGTCACCGCCGGCGTGAGGAGCTCGTGATCAGCGGGGCGGGGGAGCCGCCTGCGCGAGTGCCTCGTGCGGCAGGCGTGCGCGACGCGAGCGTCTCGGGATGGCGGGATGCCGGGGCGAGTAGGGCCGACCGGCCCTGGCCCTTCGGTCCGGAGTCGCGCAGGATCTGGGGTAGACAGGAACGGTGCCACCCATGCGGGCGAACAGGCAGAGCAAGCAGAACAAGGAGTTTCCGATGGCGGACGGCGAGCAGCCCGGACCCGACAACCCGATCCGGGTCTTCCTGCTGGACGATCACGAGGTGGTACGGCGCGGGGTGCACGACCTGCTGAACGACGAGCCGGACATCACCGTGGTCGGCGAGGCCGCCAATGTCGAGCAGGCCCTGGTCCGCGTGCCCGCGCTGCGCCCCCAGGTCGCGGTGCTCGATGTGCGGCTGCCGGACGGCGACGGGGTGACCGTGTGCCGGGAGCTGCGCTCGCGCATGCCGGAGCTGGCCTGTCTGATGCTGACCTCGTTCGACGACGAGGAGGCGCTGCTGGACTCGATCATGGCGGGGGCGTCCGGGTATGTGCTGAAGCAGATCCAGGGCTCGGACCTGGTGTCGGCCGTCCGTACGGTGGCCAAGGGCCAGTCCCTGCTCGATCCCAGCGCCACCGCCAAGCTGATGGCCCGGCTGCGTCAGGGCCAGGAGCCGGAGCCCGAGCCCGACGCCCTGCCGGGACTGACCGAGCGGGAGCGGGAGATCCTGGCCCTCATCGGCGAGGGACTGACCAACCGCCAGATCGGCCAGCGGCTCTACCTCGCCGAGAAGACGGTCAAGAACCACATCTCCCGGCTGCTGGCCAAGCTCGGCGTGGAGCGGCGTATCCAGGCCGCCGTCATCGCCACCCAGGCCCAGGACCGGCTGAAGCAGCAAGGCCGCTGACGCCACACGGCGAGCTGGTGGCCTGACGTCCCCGGCTCGCCCCGTACCCCGTATGGCTCGAGCCCGATCGCATCCCCGGTCACCGGGCCGGCGCAGCGGCATGTCCACACCTGGCTCATCGGGGTACACGTGGATGCGACCCGCTGCGCGTCGGGCGTGTGAGGAGGACGTCATGGCTTCGCGACATGGACAGCTCGACGAGAAGGCCGTAACGGGGCTGGTGGCCGAGGCTGCCGCTGCTCCGTCCATGCACAACGCGCAGCCGTGGCGCTTCCGCTACCTGACCGGCGAGCGCGTCCTGATGTTGCGGGGCGACCCCGAGCGGGCCATGCCCCACTCCGATCCGGACAACCGGGCGCTGCACATCGGCTGCGGGGCGGCACTGTTCAACCTGCGCGTCGCCGCCGCGCACGCGGACCTCGTGGCCCGGACCTGGCTGCTGCCGGAGCCCGGCGACCCGCTGGCCCTCGCCGCCGTCCAGCTGGCCGACGACGCCGAAGGCGCGCGGGACCAGGACCTGGCACGGCTGCACCCGGCGATCCGCCAGCGGCACACCAGTCGCCATCCCTTCGCCGAGAAGGACGTCCCCGAGGACGTACGGGCCACTCTGGGGGACGCCGCCGAGCATGAGGGTGCCGTACTGCTCTTCCCCGGACCCTGGCACGCCGAGACCGTGCTCGACCTGATCCGCGACGCCGAGAGCCGGGACACCTTGGAGCCGGACGCGAACGAGGACCTGGCCCGCTGGACCCGGCTCGGCCCGGAGGCGGATACGGCCGTCGACGGAGTCCCCGAGTACGCGTTCGGGCCGCGCAAGCGAAACGGCAAGGCCCCCGTACGGGACTTCGCCGGACGCCGCCCCGTCGCGGACCGCGGAACCACCAGCTTCGAGTACACCCCGCACCTGGCCCTGCTGAGCACTCCCGGAGACGGACCGGCCGACTGGCTGCGCGCAGGGCAGGCCCTGGAGCGCGTCCTGCTGGAAGCGACCCTGGTCGACCTGGCGACGTCCCTGACCTCGCACGCGCTGGAGGACCGCGCGCTGCGGCTGCTGGCCCGCGACCCGGGGTCGGGTGCGGGCCAGGTGCAGATGGTGCTGCGGCTCGGTTACGGACCGAGGGGGCCGGCCACGCCTCGGCGCCCGGTGCGGGACGTATTGGAGATCGTGTAAACGACCCGGAACCTCGGCGGGTGACCGGGCGCGGTCATGCCGCGGAAGGCGTCGGAAGACGCGGCGCATGTGCAGCACACGGCGCAGGGCGGCCGGGTTCCGCAGCGCCCGGCCGGCGATGCGCAGGGCGAAGATCAGCCCTTCGTCGTCGACGAGCCGGCGCGGTTCGAGCAGCGCCGTCGGTCGTAACCCGCACCGTTAAAGATCTCTAGCCGGCTCTGCACAGCCCCACCCTACGTACCTGGCGGGCGCAGCTTTGTCGCTCGGAGGCAGAGACCCCACTGCCGACCCGCGAGCCGGTGGCACTCATTCGCGACGGACTTGTGTTTTCCGGCCACCGTGGCGCATTGTGGTCGCTACGTCGCTCCTTCGTACCCTCCCCCGGAATCGAAGGGCGCCGCGGCGCCCCGCCGGTCCGTACCGCAGGGCGCACCCTGGGTGCCCCGGCCCGCGTCCCCCCGTCGCCGGCCGGGGCACCGTGCGCTCCCTTCGTCTCAACGTTGACCGCCCGGGAGAAACGACGGCGTTTACTACAGTGCGACTGTCGATGCTTTCGGTGGCACAGTGGCGGTATGTGCGGTCGGTACGTGGCCACCCGCAGCCCACCACGTCGGCGCGCTGACCTGCACACCGCCGCGGACAGGCTCACACGCCATCCTGGAGCCGTGGCGGTGCTGGACGAGGAGGACGTCGGCCGGCTGATGAGCTTGTTCAACTCACAGCCGGAGATCGCAGACCTGCGGCGCGTCGATTCAGCGCCGCTGTGCCCGCCACCGGCGTGCGCATGAGCGGCCACGCGTTCTTCGGGACGCGTGTGATGGCCGACGGGGACTGCTCACCTGTGCCGGACGGCCGTCCGGACCGGACCGCACCCCAGGGCGGCGGACCTCAGCCCCGCCGCCTCATTGCCTGTTCAGCCTTCACGTCGGCCGCGTACCGGTCCACATGCTCCTGGCCCGACAGCCGCCGGATCGCGTACATGATCTCGTCGGTGACGGCCCGCAGCACCGTCTTCCGGTGCGCCATGCCGGCGAAACGCGAGAAGTCCAGCGGCTTGCCGAAACGGATGGTGACCGGCGTGAGTCTCGGCAGGACACGTCCCGAAGGCCAGATCGCGAATGTGCCCACCATCGCGCAGGGGATCACCGGAACCTGCGCGGTCAGCGCCAGCACGGCCACCCCGACCTTGCCCCTGTACAGCCGGCCGTCGGGGGAACGCGTGCCCTCCGGATAGATCGCGAGCAGTTCTCCCTTGGCCAGTACCCCCAGCCCCTTCCGGAGCGCCGCCTGCCCGGCGGCCCCGCCCGACCTGTCCACCGGAATCTGCCCGGCACGGCGGAGAACGAGCGCGGTCAGTCGGCCCCCGAGGCTGGGCGCCGTGAAGTACTCCGCCTTGGCCAGGAACGTGATGCGCCGATTCAGGACCGTGGGCATGAGGAGGGCGTCCGCGAAGGACAGGTGATTCCCGGCGACGATCGCCGCGCCCTGCGCCGGAACATGCTCGAGCCCCTCGATCCGTGGCCGGAACAGCAGCCACAGCAGCGGCCCCAGAAGGACGTACTTGAGCAGGTAATAGAACACGGGCGGCTTCCCCACTTCCGAAGCGGCTCCTCGGTACGGCCGGGCCGGGTCCCGGGCCGGATCCTCTCCGCCCCGGACCGGGTGCACGGGCGCCTGGCGGCTCGCGAGTTCCTGCGCGCCGGACGGGCACCCAGGCTCGCCTACGCCCGGCCGTCCAGCCCGCCCCCCTCGCCCGTCACCCGGACCTTCGTCCCCTGGAGCGCGAGGTTGTCACGGGTTACCTCACGCAGTCGGCCGATCATAGGGTCGCCGGACTTCGGTAGGGGCCCCGGTGACTGAGTCACCTGGCGCAGCCGACGTCCAGCACTTCGACCACGTCACCATGGCGGATATACACAAGCCAGCACCATTCGCCGAACACTGCGGCCAGGGCCGCGGCCTCTGTCGTCGAGTCCTCGGCCACAGCTTCGATGAGCGTGATGATCTCCTCATGCACTTCGTCCGGGACCTCGAACAGCGTATGCGCAGCCCGGTGGATCATTTCGACTCTCATTTCGCCCCCTGCGGACGGCACGAGCAGCAGGGCGCAGAGCTGTCGGCTCTGCCCGGGCCAGTGGACGGCTACGACCAGATTCCCTGACCACGATAAATCCATCATCCCGTCCTGTGCGGGCTCACTTGGGCTCTTTCGACGGCTTGGCTTTGGCGCCTGGCTTGCCCCGGCCCTTCCCGGTCTTGTTCGCCTTTGTCGGCGAAGAGGTCGCCTCGTCTACTGAGCCGGTCATCTGGGCGCAGTAGGCAGCCACCTGCTGTTTACCGCCTGCGGCTTGGACGAGGCGCTGCCAGGCCGTGGCGTTCAGGTCGTGGCCTCGGTTCTTGATGCGTTCGTATGCGCGGCAGTGGGCCTCGAGGTCTTTTGCCGTGTCGGGGTGCTGCTGTGAGGACGTGGTCGGTGCCGTGCTGGGCCCGACAGTGGGGAGGACGTTGTCCTTCAGCCCACCGGGCGGCTGGTGACGCATGCCGCTGCTGTGGCAAAGCGCGTGGGAGCCAGGATTCCCGGCACTCTGCCCCACCCTGACGGTGAGGGGAGCTGACAGTCGCCCTTTAAGGGGGTGGTGCGGGTTCGGCTGGTCCGCGGGGGGCCGGAGCCATGACGTCGGCTGTGGTGGTGGTCGGCCGCAGGGAGTCGCCGGGCAGGGTAGGCCCTGTGCCCTTCACTGTCGGTGACGATCAGGTCGGGTCGCCGGGTTCGGCCCGCAAACGCTGGGCCACGTCGCGCAGCTTGACGTTGTGGTGCTGGGAGATGCAGCGCAGCACGTTGAAGGCGTCGTCTTCGCTCAGCTGGTGGCGTTCCCTGAGGATGCCCATGGCCTCGCCGATGGCGTGCCGGGTTTCCATAGCGTGCTCGAGTTGGTCGATGGTGCGGGCGCTGGACAGGGCGACGGCGGCGTGTGACGCGAGCAGCCAGCCCGCGGTTGCGATGTCCTTGCTGAAGGTTCCGGGGCGGCGGGCGTACAGGTTGAGCGCGCCGAAGTCCTCGTTGTCGGTGTAGAGCAGCACGCCGGTCATGCTGCCCACGCCCAGCTTGTGGGCCTCCGCGGCGAAACGTTCCCAGGCGGGCTGTGGTTGGCTCAGGTCCGCGATCCGGTATATGCGCTCGCCGTCCTTCCGGCGGGCAAGATCGAAGCAGGGGCCCTCGCCCAGCTTGCCCTGCAGGTGGTCGGACTCCTGGACGATGTCGCCGCACGCGGCCAGGGTCACGGCCTGGCCCTTGCGTACCGCGAGGATTCCGGCGGCACTGCAGCCGTCGACCAGCTTCACCGCCGACGCCACGATCTCATCCAGGGTGTCCTGGACCGAGTCCCGTGCCAGCAGATCCCGCGCGAGAAGAGCCATCTGCTCGGCGTACTCCTGCCACTGCACCGCCACCACCCGCTTCACTCACCGGTTCGGCAACAGTACGCCAGCCCCTCCATGCCTTGATCAGTCGCTGTCGCAGGAGGTCCGGGAGGGTACGGGAGGCCGGCCACACGCGGGTGTGCGCACTCGCCTGCCCGGTACCGCTGACTCCTGTCGCCCTTGCCAATCGGGCCGGGCCGACCGCTGGCATGAGCGGGCTGTCCACCACGGCATATTCGACGACCTCAACGGCCTTCAAACAGGGTCGGCGGCACGAGACGGCTTCTTCCACGCCATCCGAAATGTACCTCGCAGGTGAATATTTGGGTGCGTTCCCAAATAGGCCGCCATATTTCGGCTGCTGCGGATGGCGGTGTAACACTGGGGCGCCTGCGCGACGCAGAAGTAGGGGGAAATCGGCCACAGACCGAGGCTGAATCTCAGCGCCTGGGGCGACCTCGCCGACAGGACAGCGTCAGATCGGAATTTCTTGTGAACAGCACCGACCCGGCTTCCGGATACCAGAGGACCCACGACCGGTCCCCTGGGCCCGACCGTGCCGCGCACAACCAGGCCACTGCACGGCGTGCAGCACTTGCGATCTGCACGATGGCCGACGTCGCTGCCGGGGTGCTGGGGTTGTGGATCGTGCTCCACCTGCTCGATGCGAATCAGGCGAATCCGTTTGTTGAATTCGTGCGCGGAACGGCGGACTGGCTGTCCGGATGGGCACAGGATATTTTCACCATGGACACAGAGGACCTACGTATTGTCCTCAACTTTGGCCTCCCGGCCGTCATCTATTTGCTGCTCGGCCATGGGATCGCCGCCCGGCTCAACCGGGCCTGACAGCATTACAGGAAATTCCGATTCCGGCATGACAGCGAGCGTGCGGAATGACCACGACAGCGGAAGGGCCAGTGCTGTGATGCGTACTCCCAGTGAGTCTGATCACGTGCCGATCTATGAGGATCTGGTGCGTGAACGAGGTGATGTCGTGGCGGAGGCGCAGATGGCCGCCGAGCACACGCAGCACCAGGCGGCGGAACTGCTGGGCAGACAGCATGCCGACCAGCCGCACCTCCCAGCGGGGTGACGGGCGTGAGCCGCCTGCGCTGCCGGGGGATGCCGTGAAGACCGGCCAGGTGCCCTGTGCGGGACGCGTGTGGTCGGCATGCGATGTCCCGTCGATGCCACGGGTGAGTCGCCGTTCATCCGCGGCGGAGCCGGCGCGGTCGGCGGACGTGTGGGAGTCGTGCGTCCCCTGGGTGGCTGCGGCGGCGGTGGCGAGCACGGCCTGCAGCTGCCGGGCGGTCTCGGCGGCGTCGCGTGGCCGGTCGGCGGGGTTTTTGGCCAGCAGCGCGTGGATGGTGCGCAGAGCTCCGACGGGGCGTCGGGGCGTATCTCGCTCAGCTGGGCCGGGGCTTCGCGGACGTGGCGGTAGAGGACCTGGGCGAGATCGGTCCGGTGAACCGGTCGCGCAGCCGGGCCACCGCCGGAGCCGGAGTACCCAGGTGGGTGGCCGCCCACAGCGCCCGTCCGATCTGGGCGACGTACTCCACCAGCTCCTCGGCGGTGGGCATGTCCGGCGGCGTTGCGCTCACGCCCGTCCTCCCCTGCGGACGCACCTGCCGATGGGGGCAGCCGGGCAGGACAGACCGACTTGTGGGGGAGGGTAGCGGGGCCGCTCGCGGCCCAGACAGCTCAGACACAGCCGTGCGCCGGGTGCCCGCCATGCGGTTCTGCCTGCACCGCACGGGCCCGCCCGGCGGACTTGCCGGCCTCGGGCGGCCTGCATCCTCGGCCCTGCCCCGAGAAGGGGGGTGACACTCTCGGCGTCCGCTGCGCTGAATCAGGAAGGACCGCCACGACGGTCTGTGACGCCCCCACTCAGTCGGGCAATCACGCACCGGGGCGGGGCAGGCACACCTTCATCCCCCCGTCGCTTGCCCGCCCCGCGCGAGCGCCCACCCCGCGGGCGCACCGCGTCTCCCGCCCGACGGCGGCTTCTGTAGGGTGGGCACCCCATTGCGCAAATCTGCTGATACCAGCAGATTCCGGAGCGGGCTGGTTGCCTGTGTGGGGGAAGGGGACGCAGACGTGCTGGTGGCGGAGCGGTATCGCCTCGACAGTCCGCTGGGGCGCGGCGCGATGGGCGAGGTCTGGCGCGCCACCGACGAGATCCTGAACCGCCCGGTCGCGGTGAAAGTCCTGCACACCGAGCAGCCGGAGCAGTTGGCGGCGACCGATGCCGAACGCTTCCGCCTGGAGGCCCAGACCGCAGGCCGCCTCAACCACCCCAACCTGGTCGGTGTCTACGACTTCGGCTCCCACGGTGGCCGGCTCTACCTGGTCATGGAGCTCGTCGACGGCTGGAGCCTTGGCCAGGAACGCGACCGGCGCGGTGTCCTGCCCCCGGACGAGGCCGTCGGCATCGCAGCGCAGATGGCCGCGGGCCTGGCCGCGGCCCACCGCCAGCAGGTGATCCACCGCGACATCAAGCCCGGCAACGTGCTGCTCACCGCTGACGGCACCGTGAAGATCACCGACTTCGGGATCGCCCGCTTCGCCGACGACGCCACCAGCACCCTGACCGCCACCGGCAAGATCGTCGGCTCCGCCGCCTACCTGGCCCCCGAACGCGGACTGGGCCAGCCCGCCCAGCCCGCCTCCGACGTCTACTCCCTCGGCTGCGTGCTGTACGAACTGCTCACCGGACGACCGCCGTTCCCCGGCACGACCGCCGTGACCGTGGTCAAGCAGCACGTCGAGGCCGCCCCGGTCCCACCTCACCAGCTGCGCGCCGAGATACCGGCCCCGCTCGCCGACTACGTCCTGCGCCTGCTGGCGAAGGACCCCGCGCAGCGCCCCACCGCCGAGCAGACCGCCACCTGGCTGGCCAGCCCTACGGAACCGCCCGGCTGGCCCGAACCGCAGCAGGTGCCCCCCGCCGCCCCGCCGCTGCCGCCTCCGTCGGCGCATCTGGCCAGGACGGATGGTCTGCCCACCGTGGCGCGCACCCGTGCCACCCGGCACCCTGCGCTGCCCCACAAGGTCCTGCTCGCCATCGTCGGGGTCATCGTGCTCGGCATCTCGGCGGCCATCGGCGTCGCCCTGTCCTCGGACGACAGCGGCGGCGCGTCGCCGCATCCCGCGCGCACGACAGCGCCCGCCACCTCGCCGACCGCTGAGCAGCCCACGACCGAACCCCCTGCACCCGCGTCCTCCGCACCGGTGACCGACCCCGGTTACGACGAGGAAGAGGCGAAGAAGCAGGCCGAAGAGGAGCGCAAGGCGGCCGAGGAAGAGCGGAAGCAAGCAGAGGAAGAGCGGAAGAAGGCGGAGGAAGAGCGCAAGAAAGGGGCGGAGGAAGAGCGCAAGAAAGGGGCGGAGGAAGCCCAGCAGGGCGACGGCTGAAGCCCGACACGCACAGGGGCCGCCCGATGGGCGTACACCTAGGACCCGCGTGCTGCTAACTGCCATGGCCGGCGCGCGCCACGGTAGCGAGGAGGACTTCAGGACCGTCTACCGGACCCTGCAGCCCGCCCTGCTGGGCTACCTGACCGCGCGGCTGGGCGACGACGACGCTGCCGCGGAGGCGGCCGCTGCCGTGTGGCGGGAGATCGCCCAGGGGGTGTTCTCCTTCCGGGGCGACGGCACCGACTTCCGTATCTCGGACGCATCCCTCGCCCGCCGCGAGGTCTCCGACCAACCGCGGTCGGGTCAAGCCGAGGCTCGGACAAGCGGCACCGATGACGTCCGGCGCCCGCTGTCGGCACTGCCCCCGGACCGTCCCTCACCGTCTTTCCACCCGCGGCCACGGCTCCCTGAACCACGTGGCCACGGCCTCCTCGTCGCGTTCGGCAGCCCGCCGTAACGGCACCTGCACCGTTGCGAACGCCACGTCCGGCTGGGCCTGTTGTGGACGCTCCACGACCGGCGGGAGGACTGGCTGCGCGCCGGCCAGGCACTTCAGTACGTACTCCTCACGGCGACCGCGCGCGGGCTGCGCACCTCACTCCTGCACGAGGCCATGGAATGGTCCGACCTGCGTGCCGCGACGGCCCTCCCGCGAGACAAGCGATGCCATCCACAGGTGCTGATCCGCTTCGGTTACGGCCCGGACGGCGCCGGCACACCGCGAGGCCACTAAGGGGGGCTCAGCTGTCGTAGTCGACCGTGAGGGTGTCGGAGGCGGCGTAGGTCTGGCACGTGAGGACGTAGCCCTTTGAGACCTCCGCTGGTTCCAGGGCGTAGTTGCGGCGCATGTCCGCTGTGCCGTCGGTGACCAGGGCGCGGCAGGTTCCGCAGACGCCGCCCTTGCACGCGAACGGCAGGTCGGGGCGGACCTGTTGGGCGCCGTCGAGGATGCTGCGGTGGCGTGGCGCGGCGAACGTGGTCGCCCGGCCGTCGAGGACCACGGTGATCTCGCTCGTCGGGCCCCGGTCGGTGGCGTCGTCGCGGTCGGTGGCGGGCGGTGCGGGGGGCTCGTCGTCTGCGTGGAACAGTTCCTGGTGGACACGGTCCACCGGGACGCCGAGTCCGGTGAGGAGCGCGCGGGCGTCGCGCACCATGCCGTGCGGGCCGCACAGCCACCAGTGGGCGACCTCCCGGACGTCGAGGAGAGCGTCCAGCAGCGCGGTGAGCCGCTCCGTGTCGAGACGGCCGGAGAGCAACTCGGCCTCGCGCGGCTCGCGGGAGAGGACGTGGGCGAGCTGGAAACGGGCCGGGTACCGGTCCTTCAGGTCGGCGAGTTCGTCCGCGAACATCACGGTGCCGGTGCGCCGGTTGCCGTACAGGAGCGTGACGCGCGCGTCCTCGTCCGCGGCGAGGACGGACGCGGCGATGGACAGCATCGGCGTGACACCGGACCCGGCGGCGACGAGTACCTGGTGGCCGAGGCCGCCGGCACCGGTCAGATCCGGGGCGAACGCGCCGGTCGGGGCCATGACCTGCAGGGTGTCCCCGGGGCGTACGCCGTGCACGAGCCAGGAGGAGAACAGCCCGCCCGGTACCACACGGACGCCGATACGCGGTGCCGTACCGGCCCGTGCGCAGATCGAGTACGAGCGCCGCTCGTCGCGACCGTCGATCTCGCGGCGCACGGTGAGGCACTGACCCGGACGGAACGCGAACTCGGCGGCCAGGCGGTCGGGGACGTCGAAGGTGAGAGCGGCCGCGTCGGCGCACAGCGGTTCCACGGCGGACACCCGCAGGGCGTGGAAGGCCGGGCGGCGGCGGGACCGAACGGGAGGCAGGGTCATAGCAGGTCCTTGACGTGAGGGAATGGCTCCAGACAGGCACGACAGCGCCGAAGTGCCGTGCAGGCGGTGGCGGCGAAGCGCGAGATCTCCTCGGTGTCCACCGAGGCGCAGCGCGGGCAGGGAACTTCGGTCGGTGCGGTCGACAGGGTCAGCCAGGTCCGGCCCGGTTCCGGACCCTGCGCGCCGCGTGGGCCGGGCGGCGCGATGCCGTGCTCCGCCAGCTTGCGGCGGCCCTCTTCGGTGATCCGGTCCGTGGTCCACGGCGGATCGAGCACCGTGACCACCCGCACGTCGGTGAAGCCGGCGGCCCGCAGCCGGGCCGCCACCTCGGCGCGCATCTCGGCCACGGCGGGGCAGCCCGCGTATGTCGGGGTGAGTCGTGCGACGACGGTTCCGTCGGGCGTCACGTCGACGCCGTGCAGCACCCCGAGGTCCGCGAGCGTCAGCATCGGCAGTTCGGGGTCGGGGACCTCGGCGGCGATCCGCAACGCCCGTTCCGCCGACGCCGTCACCACGACGCGTCCGGGTGTGCGCGGGCGACGCTCTGCAGTTCGGCGAGGAGAGGCGCCAGATGCGGGGTGTGCTCGCCGTCCCTGCCAGAGCCCGGGACCGAGGACGCCGGCGCATCGAGCCGGGACACGTCGTCGGGTCGGTTCAGCCCGGCATCGGCCAGCACGTGGAACAGCTCCAGCCGGGTCCGGGCGGCGACGTCCACCGGATCCACGCCCAGGCGTGCGGCCGCGCGGTCCGTCCGCAGCTCGTCCAGCCAGGGGGCGAGGGAGTCCAGCGCGGCCCGTACACGACTGGCGGACTCGGCGGTGCCGTCACCGAGCCGTACCGTCCACTCCGCGGCGTAACGGCGGTGGTAGGGCAGCTCCTTGACGCTCTTCGCGGCTATCGCGGCCAGCACCGGGTCGGGTGCGGCGGTGAGCGCCTCGCACACGGCCAGCCGCCAGACGGACAGCACCAGCAGACGGGCGACGGTGAACGCGAAGTCGCCGCCCGGCAGTTCGGCGAGGCGTACGTTGCGGAAGTCCTCCGGGTCGCGGAAGTAGGCGTACGCGTCCTCGCCGCGGCCCGTGCCGTCGGCCCGGCCCGCCCTGGCGTACAGCAGACGGGCCTGGCCGAGGAGGTCGAGTCCGATGTTGGCCAGCGCCAGCTCTTCCTCCAACTCCGGGGCGCGGGTGCACCACTCGGCCAGCCGCTGCGCGGACACCAGGGCGTCGTCGCCGAGCGCTGCACAGCAGGCGGCCAGATCCTCCGCGTCGACCCCGTCGGGCACCGCCAGGTCCACGCCGTGCAGGGGGTCGGTGAAGCCGGTGCCGAACGCCCAGCGCGCGCTGTCGCCGTCGACGTACACATCCTCGTCGGTCATGCGCTGCTCCTAAAAGTTCCTGGATGTTCCCTAGATGTGGGGGACGTCGTCGGGGATGTCGTAGAAGGTGGGGTGCCGGTAGACCTTGTCGCCGCTGGGCGCGAAGAAGGGATCCTTCTCGTCGGGCGCGGAGGCGGCGATGGTGTCCGAGCGCACGGCCCAGATGCTCACGCCTTCGTTGCGCCGTGTGTAGAGGTCGCGGGCGTGCAGGAGGGCCATCTCGTCGTCGGCGGCGCGCAGGGAGCCGACGTGGACGTGGTTGAGCCCGCGCTTGCCGCGGACGAACACCTCGTACAGCGGCCAGTCGCCCTTCGTCGTCGTACTCATGCCGCCGCCCCTTCCCGCAGCCGGGCCTTCCGCTTGTCGGCGTGCGCGGCGGCGGCCCGCCGTATCCAGGCGCCCTCCTCGTGCGCGGCCCGGCGACGGGCGATCCGCTCGGCGTTGCACGGTCCGTCACCGGAGACGACCCGCTTCAGCTCCTCCCAGTCGGGGGCGGAGAAGTCGTGGTGGCCGCGCTCCTCGTTCCATCGCAGGTCCGGGTCGGGCAGGGTGACGCCCAGCTTCTCGGCCTGCGGGACGGTCATGTCGACGAAGCGCTGCCGCAGCTGGTCGTTGCTGTGCCGCTTGATCCTCCAGGCCATGGACCGTGCCGAGTTGGGGGAGTCGTCGTCGGGCGGGCCGAACATCATCAGGGACGGCCACCACCAGCGGTCGACGGCATCCTGCACCATGGCGCGCTGTTCGCCGGTGCCCCGCATCATGGTCAGCAGCAGTTCGTAGCCCTGCCGTTGGTGGAAGGACTCCTCCTTGCAGACGCGGACCATGGCACGTCCGTACGGGCCGTACGAGGTGCGGCACAGCGGGACCTGGTTGCAGATGGCCGCCCCGTCCACGAACCAGCCGATCACCCCGACGTCGGCGAAGGTGCGGGTGGGGTAGTTGAAGATCGAGGAGTACTTCTGACCTCCGTCGATCAGCCGCTCCGTCAGCTCCGTGCGGTCGGCGCCGAGCGTCTCGGCCGCCGAGTAGAGGTAGAGCCCGTGCCCCGCCTCGTCCTGCACCTTGGCGAAGAGGATCGCCTTGCGGCGCAGCGAGGGCGCCCGGGTGATCCACTCGCCCTCCGGCTGCATGCCGATGATCTCGGAGTGGGCGTGCTGGGCGATCTGCCGGACGAGCGTGGCCCGGTAGGCGTCGGGCATCCAGTCACGGGGTTCGATGCGCTGGTCACGGGCGATGGTGTTCTCGAATGCGGCCTCGGGGTCGTACGGCCGCGGGGGCGCTGCGGTGGGGGCGTTCACGATGGCGTGTCCTGTCGTGGGTCGGGGGAGGGGGCCGTGGAGGGGGAGCGGTCAGTGACCGCGGAAGACCAGGGCACGGCGTTCCCTGTTCTGGGAGGTTCTGGAGTTCCTGTCAGAGTTCCTGTCACCATCGGTAGAACCCCTGACCGCTCTTGCGGCCCAGCTCACCGCGGGCGACCTTCTCCCGCAGCAGCCGCGGCGGCGCGAACCGCTCGCCGAGCGTCGCGTGCAGGTGCTCCGCGATGGCGAGCCGTACGTCGAGTCCGACCACGTCGGTGAGGCGCAGCGGGCCCATCGGGTGCCGGTAGCCGAGGTGCATGGCCGTGTCGATGGCCTCCGCGTCGGCGACCGCCTCCTCGACCATGCGGATCGCCTCAAGGCCGAGGGCGAGGCCGAGGCGGCTGCTGGCGAAGCCGGGCGAGTCCTTGACGACGACGTCCTGTTTGCCGAGGGCGTGCGTCCAGCGGACCGCCGCGGACCGGGTCGCTTCGGTGGTGTCGGGGGTCAGGACCAGTTCGACGAGGGCGGAGACGGGAACGGGGTTGAAGAAGTGCATCCCCAGGAACCGCCCGGGCCGCTTCAGCGCCGCCGCGAGTTCGGTGACGGACAGGGAGCTGGTGTTGCTGGCCAGCACGCATCCGTCGTGCACGACGTCTTCGGCGGCGGCGAGCAACTCGGCCTTGAGTGCCGCGTCTTCCGGGACCGCCTCGACGACCAGGTCGGTGTCGTGGGGCAGTTCGGCGATCGAGGAGACGACGGCGACCCGGTCCGGCACGTCGAGATCCGATGGCCCGGCGAGTGCGAGCGTCCCGCGCTCGGTCGCCTGCCGAAGTCCCTTGGCGATGCGCTCCAGAGCGGCGGCGCCTGCGGAGCCGTCGCGCTCCACGACGGCCACGCGCGACCCGGCGGCCGCGAAGGACTGGGCGATACCGGCGCCCATGCGACCGCCGCCGATCACCCCCACGGAGGGCGGTGCTGCTGCCGAGTTCATGCCAGGCCTCCCGTCTTCTCCGCCTTGTCGGTCTTCTCCGTCTTCTCCAGGAAGCGCGTCATGCGCTCCTCCTTGTCCGGGCTCTCGAAGAGCACCGCCTGAGCAAGGTCGTCGGCCACGGGATGGGCACCCGGGGCATCGGTGACGAGCTTCGTCAGCCGCAGGGCGAGGGCCGAGGAGCGGGCCATCCGGTCGAGCAGCGCGTGCGCCTCGTCGATCAGCCGGTCTGTCGGTACGACGTCCATGACGAGCCCGCAGGCGAGTGCGGCCGGCGCGTTGAGGGTGCGTCCGGCGAGCAGGAGCTGCTTGGCCACCGACTCGCCCACCAGTTCGCGCAGCCGCCAGCACGCACCGGCGGCGGCGAGGATGCCGAGGCCCGGTTCGGGATTGCCGAAGACCGCGTCGGGCCCGGCGATCCTGAGGTCGCAGGCGTACGCCAACTCGGCGCCGCCGCCCAGCGCCCAGCCCGGCACCGCGGCCACGGTGGGCAGGGGCAGCCTGTGCACCCGTTCGAAGAGGCGGCTGTTGATGCCCTGGAGGGCCTCGTCGCGGCCCCGAGCGCGCAGTTCGCCGATGTCGGCACCGCCCGCGAAGACCCCGCCGTGCCCGGTGAGCAGCAGGAACTTCGGGGCTCGCTCCAACTCCTCGCACACCCTGTGCAGTTCGGCGATCATGCGGCTGTTGATGGCGTTACGGGCGGCGGGCCGGCGCAAGGTGACGACCACCCGGTCCGTGCGCTCCTCGACCGAGAGCGTCTCGTACGGCTGGTTCTCGTACGGGCCGTCCGCGGGTGTCTTGTTCATACGCGCTCCACGAGCATGGCCACGCCCTGTCCCACCCCGACGCAGAGGGTCGCCAGGCCTCGCCGGCCGCCCTCCCGCTCCAGTCGGCCCAGCAGGGTGAGCAGGATGCGGGCGCCGGAGCAGCCCAGGGGGTGGCCGAGGGCGATGGCGCCGCCGTCGGCGTTGACGCGGTCCGGGTCGAGCTTCAGCCGGTGCACGACCGCAAGGGCCTGGGCGGCGAAGGCCTCGTTGAGTTCGACCGCGTCGAGGTCCCCGACCGTCCAGCCCGCCCGGTCCAGGGCCTTGGCGGTGGCCGGCACGGGGCCGAGCCCCATCAGGTGGGGCTCGACCCCGGCCGAGGCGGCGGTGATGACACGGGCCCGGGGAGTCAGCCCGTAGCGCTCCACCGCCGCCCCGCTCGCCACCACCAGGGCGGCAGCCCCGTCGGACAGCGGCGAGGAGTTGCCCGCCGTGACGATGCCGCTCGGGCGGAAGACGGTGCGCAGGCCGCTCAGCTTCTCCAGCGTGGTGGCCGGTCGCGGCCCTTCGTCCTGGTCCACCTCACCGTCCGCCACCGGCACCGGGACGATCTCCGCCGCGAAGCGGCCCGCCGTCTGCGCGGCCACCGCCCGGCGGTGGCTGCGCAGCGCGAAGGAGTCCGCGTCCAGGCGGCTGATGCCGTCCAGGGTGGCGACCTCCTCCGCGGTCTCGCCCATCGACAAGGTCGTCGTCGCGGGGAAGCGCGGGTTGGTGAAGCGCCAGCCGAGTGAGGTGTCGTGGACGTCGCCGGGCCGGGACCAGGGTGTGCCCGGCTTGGCCATCACCCAGGGCGCACGGGTCATCGACTCGACCCCGCCGGCCACGACCAGCTCGGCCTCGCCCGCCCGTATCGAGTGCGCGGCGGACGCGACGGCCGTAAGCCCCGAGGCGCACAGCCGGTTGACGGTGTACCCGGGCACGGTGTGCGGAAGTCCGGCCAGCAGTACGGCCATCCGCGCGACGTCCCGGTTGTCCTCCCCGGCCTGGTTCGCGGCGCCGAGGATCACCTCGTCCACGGAGTCGGCCGGGATCCCGGCGCGGCGCACGGCCTCGCCGACGACGAGCGCGGCCAGGTCGTCGGGGCGCACGGAGGACAGGGCACCGCCGTAACGGCCCTGCGGGGTACGGGCACCGTCGATCAGATAGACCTCATCGGACATCGGCGTGCTCCTCGGCCGGCGCGTGACGACGGGACTGGAGGACGGAGAAGCGGCCGGTGACGAACGCCGGGTCGGTCAGCGTCGCGTTGGCGGCAGGGTTGGCCGACGTGCCGTGGAAGTCGCTGAAAGCGGCGGACTGGTTGGGGAACACGTCGCCGCTCAGGTTCTCCGACAGGTGCACGCCGGCCTCCAGGGCCGTCGCCCGCGCCGCCGCCAGCACGTCCTTGCCGGTCGCGTAGACGCAGGCGGTGAGCGCGCCGTGGCGCCGTACGGTGTCGTGCAGGACGCGCAGGGAGTGCGCGGTGTCGTCGGTGGCGATGACGAAGGAGACCGGCCCGAACCACTCGCTCGTGTAGGTCTTCTCGTCGGCCTCGGCGTCGAGCCGGGCCACCAGCGGGGTGCGGACGACGGCGTCCGGGTGGTCGGGGTGCATCACGGCCCGCGAAGGATGGGCGGTACGGCCCAGGGCTGCCGCCTCCTCCACCCGTGCGAGAACCCCGCCGTTCACGATCGCGCCGAGGGTGGCGGCGGCGCGGGCCGGGTCGCCGAGCAGATCGTCCAGCGCGGAGCCCAGATCGGCGGCGAACTCGTCGGCCGTACGCGGCCCTTGGTCGGTGGGGAACCCGTCGCGGGGCACGAGGATGTTCTGCGGGGTGGTGCACATCTGGCCGCTGTAGAGCGACAGGGAGAACGCGAGGTTGCGCAGTAGTCCCGCGTAGTCGTCCGTGGAGTCCACGACGACCGTGTTCAGACCCGCCTTCTCCGTGTGTACGACGGCCTGGCGGGCGTTGTCCTCCAGCCAGTCGCCGAACTCACTGGAGCCGGTGAAGTCCACGATCCGTACGTCGGCGTGGGTGGCCAGGGCGGGAGCGGTGCGTTCCTCGGGGCGGGAGGCGGCCAGCAGCACCACGTCCGGGTCGAACCCGGCTTCCGCCAGCACCTCGCGGGCGATCCGCACGGTGATCGCCAGCGGCAGCACGGCCCGCCGGTGCGGCTTGACGATCACCGGGTTGCCGGTGACCAGGCTCGCGAAGAAGCCCGGATAGCCGTTCCAGGTGGGGAAGGTGTTGCAGGCGACGAGCACGGCAACGCCACGGCCGACAGGTGTGTACGTCTTGTCCATGACCAGCGGTCCGCCCCGGCGCCGGGGTTTGCTCCAGCGCGCGGTGGCCGGATGGCGTCGCTGTGCCTCCCAGGCGTACGCCACCGCTTCGAGGCCGCGGTCCTGGGCGTGCGGGCCGCCCGCCTGGAAGGCCATCACGAAGGGCTGGCCGGTGGTGTGCTGGACGGCGTGCGCGATCTCGAAGCTCGCCGCGTTGAGGCGGGCGAGGATCTCCGCCGCCACTCCCGCCCGGACGTCGGGGCTCGCGCAACGCCATGCCGGGGCCGCGGACTTGGCCGTCGCCACGGCGGCCTCGGGCGCCAGATGCGGATAGCTGACGCCGAGGGGGAAGCCGTACGGCGACACCTCCGTGGCGGGGACGGTGCCGGTGGTGGGGTGCCCGTCGAGCGGGAAGGGGCGGTCGAGGAGGCCGCGGAAGGCGGCCTCGCCCGCCTCGGGTGCTCCTGCGCCGTACACGGAGGTGCTCGGGGCCTCCGGGTAGGGCGTCCAGTAGTCGCGGTCTACGGTGCGGGTCACCGCCTGGTCGAGCAGGTCCGCGTGGCGTGCGTAGAAGTCGGGGAGGTCGGGGACGTCGGGATGCTGGTCGGTGGACATGAAGGCTCCAGGCCGAACGTTCGGTCGGTTGATGGGCACAGGGCGCCCAGGTACGGGGGAGGGGGGAAGCAGGTCGGGTCAGACGTCGGCGAGCAGGGTCGCCGGGCGTTCCACGCAGTCGGCCACGAAGCGAAGGAAGCCGCCGGCCACGCCGCCGTCGCAGACCCGGTGGTCGAAGCTGAGTGACAGCTGGGTGACCTTGCGGACGGTGAGCGCGCCGTCCACCACCCAGGGTTTGTCCACGATGCGGCCGACGCCGAGGAGCGCCGCCTCCGGGTGGTTGATGATGGGTGTGGAACCGTCGACGCCGAACACGCCGTAGTTGTTGAGGGTGAAGGTGCCCCCGGTCAGCCGGTCGGGCGGCAGGCTGCCGGTCCGGGCCAGTTCGGTCAACCGGGCGAGTTCCGCGGCGAGTTGGACCGTCGTCAGCCGGTGGGCGTCGCGGACGACGGGGACGACGAGCCCGCGTTCGGTCTGGGCGGCGAAGCCCAGGTGCACCTCGTCGTAGCGCAGGATCTCCCGGCGTTCGGTGTCGACGGCCGAGTTCAGCTCGGGGTAGCGGCGCAGACCGGCGACACAGATCCGGGCGAACAGGGCCAACAGGCCGACGCGGCGGCCTGGTTCGGCGGCCTCCAGCGCCTTCTTCGCCTGGAGCAGTCCGGTCGCGTCCACGTCGACCCAGGTCGTGGCGTCGGGAATCTCGGTCCGGCTGCGGGAGAGCTTGTCCGCGACGGCTTTACGAACGCCTCGGAGCGGGATGCGCTCGGGACCGGCTGGGGCGGTCTCTGGTCGGGACACGGGCGCTGGTCCCGGGCGGGGCACGGGCGTGGGGTCCAGCCGTGACGCGGGCGTCGGCTCCGTGCTGGTCGGCGCGCCGGACGGTGCCTCCGCGTGCCTCGCGCCCTGGGCGACGGCCTGTTCCACATCCCGCCGCAGGACGACCCCGGCGGGACCGGACGGCACCAGCGCGGTGAGGTCGATCCCGTGGTCCCGCGCCATCCTGCGCACGAGAGGCGAGATGACCCGGGGAGCGTGCGGCCCGATCGCCGCCGCCGTCTCGGCCACCGGTCCGGCGGGCGCCGCCTGGGGCACGGGCCTGGCGGACGCCGCGGCGGCCCCCGGCATGGCGGGCACCGTCTCGGCCACGGGTCCGGGGCTCGCCGTGGCGGCGACCGGCCAGTCGGATGCCGTCTCGGCCACGGGCCCGGGGGACGCCGCCTGGGTCAGGGGCCCGGGGGATGCCGCCTGGGTCACGGGCCCGGGGGACGCCGCCGCGGCCCCCGCCCGTCGGCGGCGCCGACGCGACACCGGTTCGTGTCCGGTGCCGTAGCCGATCAGCACGTTGCCCGATCCGGCCTGCTCTTCCTCCCGGTACCGCTCTGCGGCCGGGTCGGATGGCGCCGGTCCCGCCATGGGCTCGCCCGACGGCGACGAACCGAGGGCCTCGCCCATGTCGCCGCCCGGCCCGCTCGTCGAGCCGGACAGGCGAGCCCCGGTACCGACTGCGGCGGGCGACGGATCGCCCGAGCCACCCGTGCCGGCGCCCACGCCGGAGGCATTCGCGTTCGCCCCCACAGTGATCAGCGGCTCCCCCACCCCCAGCGCCGCGCCCGCCTCCGCATGCAGCCGCAGCACCGTGCCCGCGTACGGCACCGGCACCTCGACCGCGGCCTTGGCGGTCTCCACCTCGACCACGATCTGGTCGATCGTCACGGTGTCGCCGACGGCGACCTTCCACTCGATGATCTCCGCGTCGGTGAGCCCCTCGCCGAGGTCGGGGAGCTTGAACAGCTGCTCGTGCAGCGTTGCGGTGGTCATGCGACCGCTCCCTTCGACAGGTGCCGGGTGTCGGGCTCGTCGGAGAACTGCAGTCGGTCGACGGCGTCGAGGATCCGGTCGACGCCGGGCAGGTGCGCATGCTCCAGCTTCGGCGGCGGGTACGGGATGTCGAAGCCGGCCACCCGCAGCACGGGCGCGGCCAGCGAGTGGAAGCAGCGTTCCTGCACCCGGGCGGCGATCTCCGCGCCGACCCCGGCGAAGCCCTGCGCCTCCTGAACGACCACGCAGCGCCCCGTCCTGCGCACCGACTCCGTGACGGTCTCGTCGTCGAAGGGCACCAGCGTCCGCAGATCCACGACCTCCAGCTCGATCCCGTCCTCGGCGGCTGCCTCGGCAGCGGCCAGGGCCACCGGTACCGAGGGGCCGTAGGCGACGACGGTGGCGTCACGCCCCGCGCGCCGGATCGCAGCCCGCCCGAACGGCAGCGCCCCGCGCGTCTCCAGATCGGTGTCCTCGCGCGACCAGTACAGCTTCTTCGGCTCCAGGAACACCACCGGGTCGGGGTCGGCCACCGCGTCACGCAGCAACCAGTACGCGTCCTCGGCCGTGGCCGGGGTGACGACCTTGAGGCCGGGCGTGTGGGCGTAGTAGGCCTCGCTGGAGTCGCAGTGGTGCTCGACTCCGCCGATTCCGCCGGCGTAAGGGATGCGGATCACCATCGGCAGGCCGATCCGCCCGCGGGTGCGGTTGCGCAGCTTGGCGACGTGCGAGGCGATCTGCTCGAACGCCGGGTAGGCGAAGGCGTCGAACTGCATCTCCACCACGGGCCGGAAGCCGCCCATCGCCATGCCGACCGCCAGCCCGACGATGCCGGCCTCCGCGAGCGGGGTGTCGAAGCAGCGCTGCTCGCCGAAGTCGCGGGTCAGCCCGTCGGTGATGCGGAACACGCCGCCCAGCGGGCCGACGTCCTCACCGAAGACGAGGACTCGTTCATCCTCGCGCAGTGCGTCACGCAGGGCGGTGTTGAGCGCCTGCGCCATCGTGACCTTGGCCATGGTCGTCAGTCCTCCTGGGCCTGGGCGGATTCGGCGAGCTCGGCCGCCAACTGGGCACGCTGCTCCCGCAGTTGCGGGGTGAGATCGGCGTATACGTGGTCGAACAGCTCCAGCGGATCCAGTACGGAGTCCGCGTTCATGCCGGCACGCACCCGCGCCGCCAGCTCCTCGGCCTCCTCCCGCACCGCCGCCACGTCCTCGTCGGTGAGCGCGCCACGCGAGCGCAGATAGGTCTCCAGGCGGTCGACCGGGTCGGCGCCCCGCCACCGGTCGACCTCGTCGTCCTCCCGGTAGCGGGTGGCGTCGTCGGCGTTGGTGTGCGCGTCCATGCGGTACGTGTGCGCCTCGACCAGGACCGGGCCGTTCCCGGCGCGGGCGTGCTCGACGGCCGAGGTCAGCACTGCCAGCACCGCGAGCAGGTCGTTGCCGTCGACCTGCTCGGCGCGCACCCCGTAGCCGATGCCCTTGTAGGCGAGGGCGGGCGCCGCGGTCTGCCGGGCCAGCGGGACGGAGATCGCGTACTTGTTGTTCTGCACGAAGAAGACGACCGGGGCGCGGAAGACGGCCGCGAAGTTCAGCGCCTCGTGGAAGTCGCCCTCGCTGGTCGCCCCGTCCCCGACGAGGGCCATCGCCACGCCGTCCTCGCCCTTGCGGCGCAGGGACTCGGCCATGCCGACGGCGTGGAGCACCTGGGTGGCAAGCGGGGTGCACTGCGGTGCGACGCGGGTGGCGGCGGGGTCGTAGCCGCAGTGCCAGTCGCCGCGCAGCAGTGTCAGCACCTCGACCGGGTCGATGCCACGGGTCACCAGGGCGACGGAGTCGCGGTAGGTCGGGAACAGCCAGTCGTCCGGGCGCAGCGCGAGCACGGCGCCGATCTGGCAGGCCTCCTGGCCGCGGCTGGACGGATAGACCGCGAGGCGGCCCTGCTTGGTGAGGGCGGTCGCCTGGGTGTCGAACCGGCGGCCCAGGACCATTCGCCGCCAGGCCTCGAACAGGGCCTCGACCTCGGGCTCGGTGTAGTCGGCCGGCTGCTTCGCGACCGGTGTGCCGTCCTCGGCCACGAACCGCACCGGCGACAGGGACGGCAGGAGGCCCTGCACCGTCTGGCGGAGGCTCTTCACAGACATGGAGGGCACTCGCTTTCTCTGGACACTTGACAGGAGAATGGTCGCCGTCGCGGAATATGTGTTCAATAGCTCGGCAGAACAGGCGACGAACTGCCGAATCGAAGAGACCGGGAGGACAAAGTGTCCGAGGAAGACGCCCTGCCGGGGGCAGTGACCGGACGAACTGCCGTCCCGCTCGACGACATCGACCGGCAGATCCTGAGCCGGCTCCTCGAGGACGGCCGGATCTCGGTCCGCGCCCTCGCCGAGCAGGTGCACATCTCCCGGGCCAACGCCTACACGCGCATCGGCCGGCTGGTGGCCGAGGACGTCATCACGGGCTTCACCGCGCAGCTCAACGCCCAGCGGGCGGGCCTGGGCACGAGTGCGTACGTGACGGTGATGATCGACCAGAACGCATGGCGGAACATCTCCCGCGAACTGCGCGAGATCCCCTACGTCGAGCATGTCGCCCTCGTCACGGGCGACTTCGACGTCCTGGTGCTGGTGCGCGCACCGGACAACCTAGCTTTGCGCAAGGTGGTGCTGGAGAGCATCCAGGCGGTGCCGGGCGTGCGCTCCACCCGCACCTGGCTGGTCTTCGACGAGGTGCGGGGGCGCGGCGCCACCTGGACGGACTGAGGGACCGGCGCGGTCATACGTCGATCAGTGCGGCGGTGGCGGCAGGGCTTCCCGCGGCGACCTCCAGACGGTCAGGTGCCGGGACGGGATCCGCCGCCGGTGCGCGCCGCCGGGAGCGCACCACGCGGAACCGGCCGGTGACGAAGTGGGCGTCCGCGCCCGGCAGTTCGGCGAGTGCCGAGGACGGGTCGGCGGGCAGGTCCTCGAGGTTCTCCACGAGGTGCACCCCGGCGTCCAGCGCCGCCGTCTCGGCCGCCGCCAGCACCAGCGGGTCGGTGGAGTGCACCGAGGCGTAGAGCGCGCCGTGCCGCGCCACCGTACGGCGCAGGAGCGCCAGGCTGTGCGAGGTCGAGTCGGTGCCCACCAGGAAGGAGATGGGCCCGGGCCACTCGCGCGTGTAGACACGCTCGTCCGAGGCGCGCAGCCGCACCAGCAGCGGACTGCGCAGATCGGCGTACGGGTGGTCGGGATGGGCCACGGGACCGGACGCGTGCAGGACCGGGCCGCACCGCGCGGCCTCCGTCAGAGCGCCGCGCACCTCGTCGGCGGTGATCGCACCCAGCACCTTTGCCGCGCGGGCGGGATGCCCGAGCAGCCGGACCACGGCGTCACCGAGGTCGGCCCCGAGGTCCCGCAGCGTCCTGTGCCCCTCGTCGGTGCTGAAGCCCCGCTCCGGCACCAGGATGTTCTGCGGCGTGGTACGCACCGTGCCGTTGCACCGGCACGAGGCGAGGGCGAGACCCCGTACCAGGCCCTGGTAGTCGCCGGTCGAGTCCACGACCACGGTGTTCAGCCCGGTCCGGTTGGCGAACACGGCGGCCTGGTGGGCGTGTTGTTCCAGCCAGTCGGCGAAGCGCGCGGAGCCCGTGAAGTCGACGATGCGCACTGCCGGATCCGTGGCCAGCCGCCGGTGCACCTGCCGCTCCGGTTCCGCCACGGCCAGGGTCACGAGGTCCGGGGAGTGACCTGCCTCCGCGAGCACCTGCCGGGCGACCCGCACCGTGATCGCCAGTGGCAGTACCGAGCGCGGGTGCGGAGCCACGACGACCGGGTTGCCGGTCACCAGGCTGGCGAACAGGCCCGGATACCCGTTCCAGAGCGGGAAGTCGGGACAGCCGACGAGCAGCGACACCCCACGGGGCACGAGTGTGCAGGTGCCCCTCAGCGCGCGCGGCGGCCGGCCCGGCTGGGCGCTTTTCCAGTGCGAGTCGACCGGCACACGTTCCGACTCGGCGAAGGCCTGGGCCACCGCCTCCAGGCCACGGTCCTGGGCACGCGGCCCGGCGGAGCGGAAGGCCGCCTGGAGGGGCTGGCCGGTGGTGTGGTGCACCGCGAGGGCCAGTTCGTGGCTGCGGGTGTTGAGCCGGCGCAGGATCTCCACGGCCAGCTCGGCGCGCTCGTACGGCCCGGCCACCCGCCAGCCGGCCGCCGCCCGCCCGGCCGCCGCGACCAGCTCCGCGGGATCGCAGCGCGGGTAGGCGATGGCAGGACCGACGCCGTACGGCGACGACTCCGTGCGCACAAGACCGAGCTCGCCGGACTGTGGCAGGGCGAAGGTCCGTCCCAGCAGCGAGCGGAACACCTTTCCCGCGGTGCGGGTCGACCTCATGCCCGCGTCGGCCGCGTCCTGGCCGGTCGCCTCGGTGAAGGGGCGTCGGCACTCACCGGCGGCGCTCGCGCGAACGATGCTCTGAAGCAGCTCGCGGTGCCGTTCGTAGGGACCGGGGCGCATGGCCGTCAGCCTCTCCAGCTCGCCGCGAGCGCGAGGAGGGCGTCGTTCTCCTCGGGCAGCCCGATCGTCACCCGGACGCCCTCGCCGCGGAACGGGCGGACCATGACCTTCCCGTCCGCGCAGTGCAGGGCGAAGTCCCCGCTGTCGCCGCCGAGCGGCAGCCAGACGAAATTGGACTGGGAGTCGGGCACATCGTGGCCGAGGTCCCGCAACCGCTCGGTGACCCGGTCCCGTTCGGCGACCGTGAGGGCGGCCCGCCGGACGACCTCCGCCCCTTCGCCGAGGGCGACGACGGCGGCCCGCTGGGCGAGGGCGCTGACGCTGAACGGCACCTGGGTCCGGCGTACGTGCGCGGCGATCCCGGGCGGCGCGACGCAGTAGCCGACGCGCAGCCCAGCCAGGCCGTACGCCTTCGAGAAGGTCCGCAGTACCGCCACGTTCGGCCGGTCGCCGAGGAGGGCGAGACCGTCGGGGATCCGGGCGGGATCGGTGTACTCCCGGTACGCCTCGTCGACGACGATCAGCACGTCCCGCGGCACCCGGTTCGCGAAGTCGGTCAGGGCCCGCGCGCCGACCGCCGTGGAGGTCGGGTTGTTGGGGTTGCACACGAAGACCAGCCGGGTCCGGGCGGTGATCGCCGCCGCCATGGCGTCGAGGTCGAGGGCGTGGTCGCGCAGGGGCACCCGCACTGCCGTACCGCCCGCTACGGCAGTGAGGATCGGGTACGCCTCGAACGACCGCCAGCCGAAGACGACCTCGTCACCGGGCCCCACGACGGTGTGCAGCAACTGCCCGCACACCTCGGAGGAACCGGCGCCCACCGCGATCCGGTCCGGCTCGACCCCGTGGTGCGCGGCCAGGGCCTCGACGAGCGAGGCGGCGTGCAGATCGGGGTACCGCGACACACCGCCGGCGGCCTCCGCGAGGGTTGCGGCCACTCCCGGCAGCAACCCGTGCGGGGATTCGTTGCTGGCCAGCACGACGGCACCGGGCAGTTTGCGGCCCGGTACGTAGGCGGGCAGCTGGGACAGGGATGCACGGACACGCACCATGCTGGACTCGCTTCTGCAGCGCTGGGGCCCGAGGCCTCGCCGTCGGGCACTTGAAAGGCAAATCGTGAAGAAAGGACGACAAGCGCTCAACTGTTTGGGAATTTCGGCTACGAATCGCCGAAAACGACGCAGGTCATCGGCAAACCGTCTCCCGCCGAGCCCATCGGGGCCTTTGGTGCGAGACGGACGGCACGCCCTCCGCAGGGCGCAGGCTCGTCTCCTTGATCACGGGACGGACACAGCGGGCCATCGAGGCCCCCGCCGCGGGCGCGGCGTGAGCAGACTGCTCGCCGCCCGAGCCGCGCGATGTCCGCGGCCTGCCCTGTTCCGATCGAGGGAGACCATGCACAGCACCCAGACCCGCCTCCGCCACGGAGCCCTGACGGCGTGCGCGGCGGCCCTCGCGCTGCTCGCGGCCGGCTGCTCGAAGGTGTCCGCGGAAGCGCAGGCCGGCGGCTGCCGCGACGACGGCCAGTGGTCGGGACGGGAACAGGCCGCATGGCTGCGCACCGCGGTGGCCTTCCGCGGGACGGCCGACGGGGCAGGCCCGTCGTACGAGGACGCTTCGGTCGTCCTCCGCGCACAGCACACGGGTGATGTCCGGGTGCTGTGCCAACCGCTCGATGTGCACGTCGAGTTCTGGACCCTCTCGGCCAGGACGACGGAGACGAAGACGGAGACGGGGACGGAGACGGAGACGTCGTCCGTCATGCGCTACGGACTGTCCGCGGACGGCAGCAGGACCCGTACCGTCGGGTTCCCCAGGGGCCTTCCCGCCGGACAGGACGGCATCTGCACCCGCGTCCTTGTGGCGGCGTACGCGGGCGCGCCCCTGAGCGACCGGGAACTGCCATGGATGACAAGGGACTTGGCCATCGCCAGGGACATGGACGTGCGGTTCGGGACGGATCGGATCGGCACCCACCGGTTGCTCCCGCCGCAGGATCCCACCGCATGCACCACGGACCGGCCGACGGCCGACCCCTCACCCACCAGGTCGACGACCTGGGACATCTACCATCCGTGACGCGGTCTCGGGCGGGTGACCGGCCACAACCCATCGGCCCGCTGCGGGCTGCGCCTCACTGCGTGCCGCGCGTACCCCTGAGTTCGCGTCCGGTGACCATCTCGGACTCGATCCGTACGACCACCGGGTCCCGCAGGGGCATCCAGGACGTGGGACCGGCCTGCGACAGCCGTTCGTGCTCGGCCGGATCGGTCACCACAGTGGCCCGGCCGGTGACGACCACGCTCCAGCCGGACCGGGTCGCCGCGTCGAACTCGTCCGCCTCGAAGGCGACCACGACGCCGTCGATGGCGCGTACGAGGTCCGAGTCCGGTGAGCTGCACAGCAGGACGGAGGCGTCCGTGTCCAGGGAGAAGTTGACGGGCAGGACCGCGGGCAGAGCCTGCCGGGTGTAGACCACGCGGCCGACCGGCACCTTGGCGAGCAGGCGCAGGCTCTCTTGCCGGTCGAGTGCGCGAAAGGCGTCGTTCTGGAACATCCGTCCATGGTCTCCGCGGTCGCGGTGAGGGGGTAGGGCCGACCGGCCCTACCCCCTCGGCCCTCTTGGGACGCGAGGACGGCCGATCGCGGCCGTTGATCCGCGTGAGCCGTGCGGGCAACGCGGTACCCGGGGTCGTACGGAGGAAGTACGCAGGGACTGCCGGGTCCGGATCAGGGGACCGTCTGTCCGTCGGCAGGGACTCATGGCCCATGCCTCGGTCGAGTCCTGATGCGGACAGTGGGGACGTGACGCCGTTCCGCAGGCAAGGAGCCGCGGAACGCGTGCGAGCCCGGTGGCGCCGTACCACCATCACGAGGAAAGGGACGGACAACATGGTCCAGCCGTCGAAGTCGAAGAGCGGCAGTTCACCGTCGGGTGTGCCGGCGCCGGGTGCGCCGGTGTCGCGCCAGGCGTGGCTGATGCTGGCCCTGGCCACGGTCGGTTTCGCCGTGAACTTCTGGGCGTGGGCGCTGCTCAGCCCGCTCGGCCCGCGGTTCAAGGACGGGCTCGACCTGTCGTCGTTCGAGCAGTCACTCCTCGTGGCGGTGCCGGTCGTGGTCGGCTCGCTGGGGCGGATCCCGGTGGGCGCGCTGACCGACCGGTTCGGCGGACGGATCATGTTCCCGATCGTGTCGGCGGCCACCATCGTGCCGGTGCTCTACCTCGGCCTGGCCGGCCATTCCTCGCTGGCTGCCCTGCTGATCGGCGGGTTCTTCCTCGGTATCGGCGGCACCGCCTTCGCCGTCGGTGTGCCGCTGGTCAACGCCTGGTTCCCGCCCGAGCGGCGCGGGCTCGCCATCGGCGTCTTCGGCGCCGGCATGGGCGGCACCGCCATCAGCGCCCTGACCACCGTGAAGCTCGTCGACGCGGGCAGCATGGCCACCCCGTTCCTGATCACGGCCGCCGTCCTTGCCGCGTACGCTGTGGCCGCCGCGCTGCTGCTGCGCGACGCCCCCGGCCGCACCGTGCCGACCGAGCCGCTGGCCCGCCGGCTGGCCGCCACCGCCCGGCTGCCCATCACCTGGCAGGCGTCCGCGCTGTACGCGATCGCGTTCGGCGGCTATGTGGCGTTCTCCGTCTACCTGCCCACCTACCTCAAGACCGGCTACGACCTGACCCAGGCCGACGCCGCGAACCGGATGGCCGGGTTCGTTCTCCTCGCCGTGGCGATGCGCCCGATGGGCGGCTGGCTGTCGGACCGCATGGGCCCGGCCCGCGTGCTGGCCGGCTCGCTGGCGGTGGTCGTGGCCGGAGCGGTCGTGCAGTCGTTCGGTCCGTCGCTGGCACCGCTGGGCACCATCGCCTTCCTGGCCATGGCCGCCGCGCTCGGCGCCGGCAGCGGGGCGACCTTCGCCCTGGTGGCCCTGCTGACCCCGGCCGACCAGGTCGGCTCCGTCACCGGCGTCGTCGGCGCCGCGGGCGGCCTGGGCGGCTTCCTGCCGCCGCTGGTCATGGGTTCGCTGTACGGGGCGTACGAGTCGTACGCGATCGGCCTCGCCCTGCTCGCGATCGTGGCCGCCGCAGCGCTGGGCTTCACCCTCACCGCCGTCCGCGCGGCCGCCGAAGGCGGGGAGCGGAAGCCCCGCACGGGTCGCCGGCGCCGGCACGGCACCACCGCCGGCACCACCGCGTAAGGGCACACGGACGGAACAAACGGGAACCAAGGACGGGGAGAAGACCGGTGTGCGAGTACTGCGGCTGCCAGTCTCTGGCGTCGATCGACGAGCTGACCCGGGAGCACGACGAGGTCGTCCGCTTGATCAGCCACCTCCGCCCCGCTCACCGGGACGGTGACGTGGACCGGATGGCGCAGGTCGCTCGCGAGATCGCGACCGTGCTCGGCCCCCACACCCAGGTGGAGGAGCACGGGCTGTTCCCCGCGATGGCCGGGGGCTTCCCTGAGCAGATCGCCGCTCTGGAGGCTGAGCACCGCCGCATCGAGGCCGTCCTGGTCGAGGCCGCCGACGGCGGCACGCCCCCGGATCCGCCCTGGCCGGACCGGCTGCTGGAAGCGATGGCCATGCTGCGCGATCACATCCTCAAGGAACAGGACGGTGTCTTCCCGGCCGCACTCGCCAATCTCAGCACCGAAGAGTGGGAAGCGGTCGAGGCCGAGCGCCTGAAGGCGGGCGGCGCCCTGTCCCGGCCGACCGCCTGACCGATCGCACTCCGGCTCCGGCCAGGGCAGCAACACACCATGCACGCCCCGTACCCCCGCTCCGCCCGAGCGGAGGTACGGGGCTTTGCACACACGGGAGTGGCCGCGCGGAGCCGGGGTAACCGCCGCTGCACGCAAGCGATCTCTACCGAGCCCCGCGTTGTTCGTGGTGTGGCTGTTGACCCTCCGGGGGACAGCGGTCGTAGAGTCGTGAGCGGCCGGAACCGATCACAATTCGAACGGGTGCCCGGTGCGCCCGGGGTGGAGTGGCACGGTGAGCACCGAGACCAGCGGCGAACAGGCACAGGCGGGCTTGGACGGCGATCTGGCGGAGGCGCTGGTGCGCAGCCGCCGGTTCTTCAGCCGGGCGGAGGTCTCCGATGACCTGCGCACCCTGCACCGCAAGGGCGGGCGCCAGGCGGACGAGTTCTACCGGGACCGCTGGTCGCACGACAAGGTGGTGCGCTCGACGCATGGGGTGAACTGCACGGGGTCGTGTTCGTGGAAGGTGTACGTCAAGGACGGCATCATCACGTGGGAGGCGCAGCAGACCGACTATCCGTCGGTGGGGCCGGACCGGCCCGAGTACGAGCCGCGGGGCTGCCCGCGGGGGGCCGCCTTCTCCTGGTACACGTACTCGCCCACGCGAGTGCGCTACCCGTACGTGCGGGGCGTACTGCTGCAGATGTACCGGGAGGCCAAGGCCCGCCTCGGAGACCCGGTGGCGGCCTGGGCGGACATCGTCTCCGACCCGGAGCGTGCCCGCCGCTACAAGGCGGTGCGCGGCAAGGGCGGCCTGGTGCGGGCGAGTTGGGACGAGGCGGTGGAGTTGGTCGCCGCCGCACACGTACACACCATCAAGGAGTACGGGCCGGACCGGCTGGCCGGGTTCTCGCCGATCCCGGCGATGTCGATGGTCTCGCACGCGGCCGGTGCACGGTTCTACTCGCTGCTCGGCGGCGCGATGCTGTCGTTCTACGACTGGTACGCCGACCTGCCGGTGGCCTCGCCACAGATGTTCGGCGACCAGACCGACGTGCCCGAGTCGGGGGACTGGTGGGACGCCGGCTATCTGATCATGTGGGGTTCCAATCTGCCGGTGACCCGGACGCCGGACGCGCACTGGATGGCGGAGGCCCGCTACCGAGGCCAGAAGGTGGTGGCGGTCTCCCCGGACTACGCGGACAACGTGAAGTTCGCCGATGAGTGGCTGCCTGCCCAGCCGGGCACCGACGGCGCCCTCGCCATGGCCATGGGGCACGTGATCCTCAAGGAGTTCTTCGTCGACCGGGCCACGCCGTACTTCACCGACTACGTCAAGAAGTACACGGACCTGCCTTTCCTGGTGACCCTGGAGGAAGGCGAGGCGGGAACGTACACAGCCGGCAAGTTCCTGACCGCCGCCGATCTCGGTGGCGAGCATGCGGCGGCCGAGCACGCCGAGTTCCGCACCGTCCTGCTGGACGCGGCCACGGGCCGGCCGGTGGTCCCGAACGGAACCCTCGGCGACCGCTTCGGCGAGGCCGGCGCCGGTAAGTGGAACCTGGACCTCGGCGACACCCGGCCCCAGCTGTCCGTCGAGGGCGGTGAGGAGGCGCCGGTCGCGGTCGACCTCCCTCGCTTCGACGCGCCCGACGGCAGCGCGGGGCGGCTGCGACGCGGGGTGCCGGTGCGGCGCGTGGCCGGGCGGCTGGTGACCACGGTGTATGACCTGTTGCTCGCCCAGTACGGGGTGAACCGGCCGGGCCTGCCGGGCAGTTGGCCGTCGTCGTACGAGGACGCGTCGGAGCCGTACACCCCGGCCTGGCAGGCGGCGATCACCGGTGTGGATGCGGGCCGGGCGGCCCGGATCGCGCGGGAGTTCGCGGCCAACGCCGAGGAGTCCGGCGGCCGTTCGATGATCATCATGGGGGCGGGCACCAACCACTGGTTCCACTCCGACACCATCTACCGGGCCTTCCTGACCCTCACTTCGCTGACCGGCTGTCAGGGCGTCAACGGCGGCGGCTGGGCCCACTACGTCGGCCAGGAGAAGGTCCGCCCGATCACCGGCTACTCGGCCATCGCGACCGCCGCGGACTGGAACCGCCCGGCCCGGTTGATGATCCAGACCGCGTACTGGTATCTGCACAGCGACCAATTCCGCTACGACCCCTTCTCGGCCGACACGCTCTCGGCGGCCGGTGCAGGGGGTCCCTTTGCCGGGAAGACCACGGCCGACGTCATCGCCCAGTCCGCGCGGATGGGCTGGATGCCCTCGTACCCGACCTTCGACCGCAACCCGCTCGACCTCGCTGACCAGGCACAGGCCGCGGGCCGCCCGGTCGGCGAGCACATCGTGGAGGAACTCAAGTCGGGGCGGCTGCGGTTCGCGGGCGAGGATCCGGACGCGCCGGAGAACTTCCCGCGCGTCCTGACCGTATGGCGGGCCAATCTGCTGGGCTCCTCGGCCAAGGGCAACGAGTACTTCCTCAAGCACCTGCTCGGCACCGATGCGTCGGTGCGTGCCACCGAGGCACCGCCGGACGCCCGTCCGCGGGACGTGGTGTGGCGGGAGGAGGCGCCGGCCGGGAAGCTCGACCTGCTGCTGACCCTGGACTTCCGGATGACCAGCACGACCGTCTTCTCCGACGTCGTCCTGCCCGCCGCCACCTGGTACGAGAAGCACGACCTGTCGAGCACGGACATGCACCCCTTCGTGCACGCCTTCAACCCGGCGATCTCCCCGCCCTGGCAGACCCGCACCGACTGGGACGCCTTCCACACCCTGGCCAAGGAGTTCAGCCGTCAGGCCGCAGGCCACCTCGGCGTCCGTACGGACGTGATCGCCGCGCCGCTGCTCCACGACACCCCCGACGAAATGGCCAACCCACGGGGGAAGGTGCGGGATTGGAAGGCGGGGGAGTGCGAGGCGGTCCCCGGCCGCACGATGCCGAAGCTCATCACGGTCGAGCGCGACTACGGGGCCGTGGTGGAGAAGATGGCCGCCCTCGGCCCGCTGCTGGACTCCCTCGGTGCCACCACCAAGGGCATCACCTTCAAGGTCGACCGCGAGCTGGAGTACCTGCGCCACAAGAACGGCACCGTGCGCGGGGGAGTGGCCGACGGGCGGCCCTCGATCGCGCGGGACGTACACGCCTGCGAGGCGATCCTGGCGCTGTCCGGTACCACCAACGGCCACCTGGCCACCCAGGGCTTCCACACCCTCGAAGCCCGCACCGGCACACGACTTGCGGACCTGGCCGCCGAGCACGAGGGCAAGCAGATCACCTTCGCCGACACTCAGGCCGCTCCGGTCCCGGTCATCACCTCCCCGGAGTGGTCCGGTTCGGAGACCGGCGGGCGCCGCTACTCGCCGTTCACGGTCAACGTCGAGCGCCTCAAGCCCTGGCACACCCTCACCGGACGCCAGCACTTCTATCTCGACCACGACTGGATGACCGCGCTGGGGGAGCAACTGCCCGTCTACCGGCCCCCGTTGAACATGGACGCGCTGTTCGACGAGCCGCGCCTCGGGGACGTCGGCGAACTCGGCGTGACAGTCCGCTACTTGACGCCGCACAACAAGTGGTCGATCCACTCCGAGTACCAGGACAACCTGTTCATGCTCTCGCTCTCCCGGGGCGGGCCGACGATCTGGATGAGCACGCAGGACGCGGCCAAGGTCGGCGTGAAGGACAACGACTGGGTCGAAGCCGTCAACCGAAACGGTGTGGTGGCCGCCCGCGCGGTCGTCTCGCACCGCATGCCGGAGGGCACCGTCTACATGCACCACGCCCAGGACCGCCTCATCGACGTGCCCCGAACGGAGACCAGCGGCCGACGCGGCGGCATCCACAACTCCCTGACCCGCCTGCTGATCAAGCCCAGTCATCTGATCGGCGGCTACGCCCAGCTCTCCTACGCCTTCAACTACCTCGGCCCCACCGGCAACCAGCGCGACGAGGTCACCGTCATCCGCCGCCGCGCCAACCAGGACGTGGAGTACTGATCATGCCCCGTGGCGAAGCCACTATTGGACGCTGTATGGCTCAGATGGCGATGGTGATGAACCTCGACAAATGCATCGGCTGCCACACCTGCTCGGTCACCTGCAAACAGGCGTGGACCAACCGCACCGGCGTCGAGTACGTATGGTTCAACAACGTCGAGACCCGCCCCGGCCAGGGCTACCCCCGCCGCTACGAGGACCAGGACACCTGGAAGGGCGGCTGGGAGCTCAACAAGCGGGGGCGCCTGGCACTGAAGGCGGGCGGCCGGTTCAAGAAGCTGATCCAGATCTTCTCCAACCCAGTCCTGCCGGCCCTCGACGACTACTACGAGCCCTGGACGTACGACTACGAGACCCTGACCAACGCCCCGCTCCAGGAGCACACACCCGTCGCCCGCCCCAAGTCCCTGATCTCCGGCAAGGACATGAAGATCTCCTGGTCGGCGAACTGGGACGACGACCTCGGCGGATCGGCCGCGACCAGCCAGCAGGACGTTCTGCTGAACGAGGTCTCGGAGAAGATCAAGTTCGAGTTCGAGCAGACCTTCATGTTCTACCTGCCGCGCATCTGCGAGCACTGCCTCAACCCGTCCTGTGCGGCCTCCTGCCCCTCCGGCGCGATCTACAAGCGGGAGGAGGACGGCATCGTCCTGGTCGACCAGGACCGCTGCCGCGGCTGGCGGATGTGCGTCACCGGATGCCCGTACAAGAAGGTCTACTTCAACCACCGCACCGGCAAGGCCGAGAAGTGCACCTTCTGCTTCCCCCGCGTCGAGGTCGGTCTGCCCACCGTCTGCTCCGAGACCTGCGTGGGCCGGCTGCGCTACATCGGCCTCGTCCTCTACGACGCCGACCGCGTCCTGGAAGCCGCCTCCACCCCGGACGAGACGGGCCTGTACGAGGCGCAGCGGAAGGTCTTCCTCGACCCGAACGACCCGGACGTCGTCGCCGCAGCCGAGCAGGCGGGCATCCCCCGGGACTGGATCGAGGCCGCCCAGCGCTCCCCGGTCCACTCCCTGATCAACACCTACAAGGTGGCCCTGCCGCTGCACCCGGAGTACCGGACGATGCCCATGGTCTGGTACATCCCGCCGCTGTCGCCGGTCGTCGACGCCGTACGCGACACCGGCCAGGACGCCGAGGACCACCGCAACCTCTTCGCCGCCGTCGACTCCCTGCGCATCCCCGTCGACTACCTCGCCCAGCTCTTCACCGCCGGGGACCCCACCCCGGTGGACGCGGTCCTGCACCGCCTGGCCGCCATGCGCTCGTACATGCGCGACATCAACCTCGGCCGCGAACCGAACGACACCATCCCCAAGTCTGTCGGCATGACCGGCGAGCAGATCTACGACATGTACCGGCTGCTGGCCCTGGCCAAGTACGACGAGCGCTACGTCATTCCGCCCGCCCACGCCGAACAGGCCCACAAGCTGGAGGAGCTGGCGACCGAGTGCAGCCTGGACTACGAGGGCGGCCCCGGCATGGGCGGCTCCGGCCCCTTCGGCGAGGCCTCCGGCGGCGCCGCCCCGATAGCGGTGGAGAACTTCCACGCCCTGCGCGACCGCCAGACCTCCGAGACCCCCGCCGCCCCGACCGACAAGGCCGCCCGAGTCAACCTCCTCAACTGGGACGGCAAGGGCTCCCCTCCCGGCCTCTTCCCACCCGGTGCGGACGACGAGAACGGTTCCGCGTCATGAAGTCCGCCGCCGCTGACGCCCGTAACTCTCTGGCCTGGCAGGCCCAGTCGCTGCTGCTCGCCTACCCCGACGACCAGCTCTCCGACCGCCTCACCCTGGCCCTCAAGGTCGCCGCCACCCAGCCGAAGGCCGTCGCACAGCCCCTCGTGCACTTCGCCGAACACGCCGGGCGCACCCCGCTGCCGGAGCTGGCCGCCGACTACGTCGCCACCTTCGACCACCGCAAACGCTGCTGCCTCTTCCTGACCTACTACGCGCACGGCGACACCCGAAAGCGCGGCCTCGCCCTGCTGAGTCTGAAACAGGCATACGCCGATGCCGGATGGCGGGTCACTGAAGACGAACTGCCCGACCACCTCGCCGTCGTCCTCGAATTCGCCGCCGCCGAGCCCGCCCTCGGATCCCGGCTGCTCACCGACCACCGCGCCGGCCTGGAACTCCTGCGCCTCGCCCTGCGCGACGCCAAGTCGCCCTGGGCACACGTCCTGGACTCCGTGTCCGCCACCCTGCCCGCCCTCGCCGGCGACGAACGCACAGCCGTCATGCGCCTCGCCGCCCAGGGCCCGCCCGAGGAACAAGTCGGCCTCGACACGTACGCGCCCCCCACGTCATCCCCCGTGTTCCTGCCCGATCCCGTCGTAGGAGGTCCCCGATGACCGCACCCGCGCAGCCCGTCACCCTGGCGGTCGAGGCCGGCACCGGCGGCATCCTGCTGTGGGTCGTGCTGCCGTACGTGGCGCTCGCGGTGTTCGTGCTCGGCCACGTCTGGCGGTACCGCTACGACAAGTTCGGCTGGACCACGCGCTCCTCCCAGCTCTACGAGAGCCGGCTGCTGCGCATCGGCAGCCCGTTGTTCCACTTCGGCGTCCTCGTCGTGCTCCTAGGCCACATCGGCGGACTGGTCGTCCCCAAGAGCTGGACCGAGGCGGCCGGGATCAGCGAGGACATGTACCACATCGGCGCGGTCGTCCTCGGCACCATCGCCGGCGTCGCGACGCTGGGCGGCCTTGCCATCCTGATCTACCGCCGTCGCACCGTCGGCCCGGTGTTCTCGGCCACCACCCGCAACGACAAGGCCATGTACGTCTCCCTGACCGTCACCATCGTGCTCGGCCTGGCCGCCACCGTGGCCGCGAACGTCGTCGGCGGGGGATACGACTACCGCGAGACCATTTCCCCCTGGTTCCGCTCCATCTTCTACTTCCAGCCCGACCCGGACCTGATGACCGGCGCCCCGGTGCTCTTCCAACTGCACGCGATCAGCGCCCTGCTCCTGTTCGCGGCCTGGCCCTTCACCCGGCTCGTCCACATGCTCACCGCACCGCTCGGCTACCTGACCCGCCCCTACATCGTCTACCGCAGCCGCGACACCGAGCTCGGCGCCCGCGCCCCGCGCCGCGGCTGGGACCGCGTGGGGTCCTGAACAGCCAGGCCTGAGACGCGAGTTACTCTTCCGCTTCCGCGGGGAGGGGCACCGTCCATTCCACGATGGTGCCGGTGGGCTCGTTCGGTGTGAGCGTGAGGCTGCCGCCCAGGTCGGTGGCGCGGCGACGGAGGTTTTCGAGACCGCTGCGGCGGGTGACGGCAGGGTCGATCCCCCGTCCGTTGTCGGACACGCGCAGGCGCAGCCGACTGCCGTCCGTCTCGGCGATGATCTCGACGGCGGTGGCGTGTGCGTGCCGGGCGGCGTTCGACAGGGTCTCGCGCAGTACCGCCAGCAGGTGATCGGCGTGGCCCGCGGGTACGCCGGTGTCCAGCAGGCCGGTCATGCGCAGGGCGGGGCTGAAGCCGAGGGCCTCGGCGGCCTTGTCGGTCTCGGACAGCAGCTTCGCGCGCAGTCCGGCACGCCCCTCGGAGCGGTCGCGCTCGCGCAGGGCGTAGATCGTGGTCCGCACCGTTTTGATGGTGTCGTCGAGGTCGTCGACCACACGCTGGATGCGCTCGGCCGCCTCGGGCCGGTCGGAAATCCGTCCCAGTACGGAGTTCAGCGTCAGCCCGGAGGCGAACAGCCGCTGGATCGCCAGGTCGTGAAGGTCGCGTGCGATGCGGTCCCGGTCGGTCAGGACCAGGAGATGATCCGCCTCGCGCCGATGCTCGGCGATCTCCAGGGCAAGCGCGGCCTGGTCGGCGAAGCCGCTGATCATGGTCATGACCGCGTCGGAGAACTCCTCGCCGCCGGGCAGATTGGCGATCTGAAGGACCGCACGGGCGTGCTCGCTCCCGCCCAGCGGGAGCAGAAACCCGGGCCCCAGTTCCACATGAGCCGCGGAGCCGGCCCCCTCCTGCGGCTCCTGGGACAGCGCGTTGCTGGTGATCCGCTCGTTGGAGCGGTGCACCTTCGCGGCCAGCGTGGTGGCCGGCAGTACCAGCCCGCGCACCCGCTCGGCGCCCTCCCCGTCGGCGGCCTCGATCACCAGCTCGTCGCCGCCGTCGATCGGCACGGCCATCGTCACCAGATCGGCCCCTGCCAGCGACCTCACGGTGGTGGCGACCTGGTGCAGCACCTGGTCCGGGTCGGTACCCGACAACAGGCTGCGGGTCAGCTCGCTGCTCGCCGCCAGCCACCGCTCCCGGCGGCGCGTGTCCTCGTACAGCCGGGCGTTGTCGATGGCCACGCCGGCCGCCGCCGCCAGCGTGCGCAGCACCGCCTCGTCCTCGTCGTCGAACTGCGCCCCGCCGCGCTTGTCGGTCAGATACAGGTTCCCGAAGACCCGGTCGCGTACGCGCACCGGGGCTCCCAGGAACGTGGTCATCGGCGGATGCCCCTCAGGGAAGCCCACCGATTCGGGATGTGTGCCGAGGTCGGCAAGGCGCAGTGGCTCCGGCTCCCTGATCAGCAGCCCCAGGATGCCCTCGCCCTCCGGATAGTGGCCGATCGCCTTGATGGTGTCCTCGTCCACGCCGACCGTGATGAACTGCTTGATCCGGCCTTCCTCGCCCAGCACCCCCAGCGCCCCGTACTCGGCATCCACCACGGCCACCGCGGACTCGGTGATCCGCCGCAGCACCACATCGAGGTCCAGGTCCGAGCCGATCGCCAGTACCGCGTCGAGCAGCGTGTGCACCCGGTCCCGGGTCGCGCGTACCTGGGCGACCTGCGCCTGCAGGCCCTCCAGCAGCTCGTCCAGCCGCAACTGGGGTGCCGCCGGACCGCCCCTTCGCTCTTCGGCCGGACTCTCCGCCATTCCCGCTCCCTCCGGAAAAAATGCACCGCTGGCACCTTCCCAGCTTGCCGGAACGGCCCTGCCCACACGCGAACCCATGTGTTGGTGCGGCCGTCACGGCAGCTCAGATCCTATTGGTTTCCTGCTGTCCGCGGCCGGGGTGTCCCGGACCGAAAGAGCCCCGGACCGAAAGAGCCCCGGACATGACGAACCAACCGGACCGCCGCCTCAGCCCTCGGCACTCACTCACACTCACCAAAAGGCACTATTGCCGAGTGCACCGGCAACAGCTCCCAACCCCATCCCGCACGGTTGCACCCTGGGCGACCTGTGGGGCGAGCAGAGCTCCACTCCCGAAACGCAATCGGAGACGTGACTGATGGAGACCACCGGACAGCAGTTCATCGCGGGCAAGCGCCGCTCCGGCACGTCCGGCGAGCAGTACCAGGTGACCAATCCGGCCACCGGCGAGGTCCTGGCCACCGACACCCTGGCAGGACCCGAGGACGTCAGCGAGGCGGTGACCGCCGCTCGCGCCGCCTTCGCCGAATGGTCGCGCACCACCCCCGCCGAACGCTCCGAAGCAATGCTGCGCTGGGCGGACAAACTCCAGGCCCGCAGCGAGGAGTTCGCCGCCACCGAGAGCCGTATCGGCGGCAAGCCGATCAGACTGGCCAGCGGATTCGACATCCCCGGCAGCATCGACAACGTACGGTTCTTCGCCGGTGCCGCCCGTAGCCTGGAAGGCCGCGCCTCGGCGGAGTACTCCGGCGAGCACACCTCCACCATCCGCCGCGAACCCATCGGCGTGATCGGCTCCATCGCTCCCTGGAACTACCCCCTCCAGATGGCCGCCTGGAAGGTGCTGCCCGCCGTCGCCGCCGGCAACACCGTGGTCCTCAAGCCGTCCGAACTCACCCCGCTCACCTCGGTGATGTTCGCCGAGGCGGCGCAGGAGGCCGGCATTCCCGACGGTGTGATCAACATCGTCACCGGCAGTGGCACTGTCGCCGGGCAGGCGCTGGTCACCCACCCCGACATCGCCATGGTCTCGTTCACCGGCTCCACCGGGGTCGGTCGCCAAGTCGCCGCGCAGGCAGCCGAGTTGGTGAAGCGCGTCCACCTCGAGCTCGGCGGCAAAGCACCCTTCCTCGTCTTCGACGACGCCGACCTGGAGGCAACCGCCCGCGGCGCCGTGGCCGGTGCCCTCATCAACGCCGGCCAGGACTGCACGGCCGCCACCCGCGCGTACGTCCAACGCCCCCTGTACGAGGCGTTCGTGGCCCGCGTAGCCGAGCTGATGGACGGCGTACGGCTGGGCCCGGTCGACGACCCCGCCACCGACATGGGCTCCCTGATCTCCCTCCGGCAGCGCGACAAGGTCGCCGCCATGGTGGAGAACGCGCGTGAGGCCGGAGCCACGATCGTGCGCGGCGGGAGGATCCCCGACGGGCCGCTGGGCCAGGGCGCCTACTACGAGCCCACTCTGATCACCGACGCGGCGCAGGACTCCGCCATCGTCCAGCAGGAGATCTTCGGCCCGGTCCTCGTCTGCCTGCCCTTCGACAGCGACGACGACGCCATCCGCCTGGCCAACGACACCCCGTACGGCCTTGCCGCCTCCGCCTGGACCAGCAACGTCTTCCGCGCCGGACGCGCCGGCCGCGAGATCCAGGCGGGCTGCGTCTGGATCAACGACCACATCCCGATCATCAGCGAGATGCCGCACGGCGGCTACAAGGCCTCCGGCTTCGGCAAGGACATGTCGGCGTACTCCTTCGACGAGTACACCAACGTCAAGCACGTCATGTCGGAGAACACCGGCGAGCAGCACAAGTCGTGGCACGACGTGGTCTTCACCAGCCGCTGACCCGCCACAGACGTAACGCGCCTGCCGACAGCGTTTCGCGCCCTGCGGGACTACGGGACTACGAGCGCCAGCTGATGGTGGGGATCGACCCGGTCTTCGCAGAGGCACCCTTGATGCCGGGTAAACGGGTGCCGACGGAGGCGGCTCCACATCGATATGGTCGTGGAGTCCGTCTCACCGCCCCCCGCCAAGCCCGACCCACCGTGTTTCTCCACCGACGTTGAGGAGTGGGATGTTCGCCAAAGTACTTGTGGCCAACCGCGGCGAGATCGCGATCCGGGCTTTCCGGGCCGCGTTCGAGCTGGGCATCTCCACGGTGGCGGTGTTCCCGCACGAGGATCGCAACTCGCTGCACCGGGCCAAGGCCGACGAGTCGTACCTGATCGGGGAACGCGGGCACCCGGTGCGGGCGTATCTGTCGGTCGACGAGGTGATCAGGGCCGCGCGCAAAGCCGGTGCGGACGCGGTCTACCCCGGCTACGGCTTCCTGTCGGAGAACCCCGATCTGGCCGCCGCCTGCGCGGACGCGGGCATCGCGTTCATCGGTCCGCCCGCGCAGGTGCTGCACCTGACGGGCAACAAGTCGCGTGCGATCGCGGCGGCCCGCGAGGCCGGGGTCCCGGTCCTGGCGTCCTCGCCGCCGTCCACGGATGTCGAGGCCCTGCTGACCGCGGCCGCCGACGTCGGGTTCCCGCTGTTCGTCAAGGCCGTCGCCGGCGGCGGCGGACGCGGCATGCGGCGGGTCGCCGAGCCCGGCGAGCTGCGCGACGCCATCGAGGCGGCCATGCGGGAGGCGAAGTCCGCCTTCGGGGACGACACCGTGTTCCTGGAGCAGGCGGTGGTGAACCCCCGCCACATCGAGGTGCAGATCCTGGCCGACGGCGTCGGCAACGTCGTCCATCTCTACGAGCGGGACTGCTCGGTGCAGCGCCGGCACCAGAAAGTCGTCGAGATCGCCCCGGCTCCGAACCTGGACCCGCGGCTGCGGGAGCGGATCTGCGCCGACGCCGTCGCCTTCGCCCGCCACATCGGGTACGTGAACGCGGGCACGGTCGAGTTCCTGGTCGACGAGCGCGGCAACCACGTCTTCATCGAGATGAACCCCCGGATCCAGGTGGAGCACACGGTGACCGAGCAGGTCACCGACCGGGACCTGGTGATGGCGCAACTGCGGATCGCATCCGGCGTCACACTGCCCGAACTCCGCCTCACCCAGGACGACATCGTGCTGTCCGGCGCTGCCCTGCAATGCCGCATCACCACTGAGGACCCCGGCAACGGATTCCGGCCCGACACCGGCACCATCTCCGCCTACCGGTCCCCGGGAGGCCCCGGGGTGCGGCTCGACGGCGGCACCGTCCACACAGGTGCCCAGGTCAGCGCCCACTTCGACTCCATGCTGGTCAAACTGACCTGCTACGGCCACGACTTCTCCAACGCCGCCCGCCGGGCCCGGCGGGCCATCGCCGAGTTCCGCATCCGCGGGGTCTCCACGAACCTGCCCTTCCTGGCCGCCGTCCTCGACGACCCGGACTTCCAGGCCGGGCACGTCACCACCAGCTTCATCGACGAACGCCCCCAGCTGCTGCGGGCCCGCCCCCCGGCCGACCGCGGCAGCCGCATCCTGCACCACCTTGCCGAGACCACCGTCAACAAGCCGCACGGGCCGCGGCCCGCCGTCGTCGAACCCGCCGAAAAGCTCCCCTCCACCAACCTCTCCGATCCACCGCCCCAGGGCTCCCGGGAGCGCCTCGCTGCGCTCGGCCCTGAAGCGTTCGCCGCCGAACTGCGCCGGCACAGGGCGGTCGCAGTCACCGACACCACGTTCCGCGACGCCCACCAGTCGCTGCTGGCGACCCGGGTACGGACCCGTGACCTGCTCGCCGTGGCGCCGCACGTCGCGCGCACGGCACCACAGTTGCTCAGCCTGGAGTGCTGGGGCGGCGCGACCTACGACGTCGCCCTGCGGTTCCTGGCGGAGGACCCGTGGGAACGGCTCGCGCTGCTGCGCGAGGCGGTGCCGAACATCTGCACGCAGATGCTCCTGCGCGGCCGCAACACCGTCGGCTACACGCCCTACCCGACGGAGGTGACCGACGCGTTCGTCGCCGAGGCCGCCGCGACCGGAATGGACATCTTCCGCATCTTCGACGCGCTCAACGACGTCGCACAGATGCGCCCGGCCATCGACGCCGTACGGGCGACCGGGACCGCGCTGGCCGAGGTGGCCCTGTGCTACACCGGCGACCTGTCCGATCCGGCCGAGCAGCTCTACACCCTCGACTACTACCTGCGGCTGGCCGAGCAGATCGTCGAGGCCGGCGCACACGTCCTGGCGATCAAGGACATGGCCGGGCTGCTGCGCCCACCGGCGGCCAGGAAGCTGGTCACCGCGTTGCGGGAACGCTTCGACCTGCCGGTGCACCTGCACACCCACGACACGGCGGGCGGGCAGCTGGCCACCCTGATCGCGGCGATCGACGCCGGAGTCGACGCCGTCGACGCGGCCGTCGCGTCGATGGCGGGTACGACGAGCCAGCCCTCGCTGTCCGCCCTGGTCGCGGCCACCGACCACACCGACCGGGCCACCGGCCTGTCTCTGCAGGCAGTCGGCGACCTCGAGCCCTACTGGGAGGCCGTACGCAAGGTCTACCGGCCGTTCGAGTCCGGGCCGGCCTCGCCCACGGGCCGCGTCTACCACCACGAGATCCCCGGCGGGCAACTGTCCAACCTGCGCCAGCAGGCCATCGCGCTCGGACTCGGGGACCGCTTCGAGCTGATCGAGGACTGCTACGCGGCCGCCGACCGGATGCTGGGCCGGCTGGTGAAGGTCACCCCTTCCTCCAAGGTCGTGGGTGATCTCGCGCTCCACCTGGTCGGTGCCGGAGTCGAGGCGAGTGCCTTCGAGTCCGACCCCGCCAAGTTCGACCTGCCGGACTCGGTGATCGGATTTCTGCGCGGCGAACTGGGCGATCCGCCCGGAGGCTGGCCGGAGCCCTTCCGGACCCGTGCCCTCGAGGGCCGGCCCGCGCAGGCGCAGCCGCCGCAGCTTTCCGACGACGACCGGAGCGGGCTGCGCGACGCGCGACGGACCACGCTGAACCGGCTGCTGTTCCCCGGCCCGACCAAGGCGTACGACACACACCGCGAGGCCTATGGCGACACCTCGGTGCTCTCGACCAAGGACTTCTTCTACGGCCTCGAACCCGACACCGAGCACACCGTCACCCTGGAACAGGGCGTGACGCTGCTGATCGAACTGGAGGCGATCTCCGAGGCCGACGAGCGCGGCTACCGGAGCGTGCTGGCCAGCCTGAACGGGCAGCTTAGGCCGGTGTCGGTGCGCGACACCTCGATCGTCACCGACGTCAAGGTCGCCGAGAAGGCCGATCGCGGTGACGACCGCCAGGTCGCCGCGCCCTTCGCCGGTGTCGTCACCCTGCAGGTGGAGGAAGGGGCGTCCGTCGAGGCGGGGCAGACCGTCGCCACCATCGAGGCCATGAAGATGGAGGCCGCCATCACCGCCCAACGCGGCGGCACCGTCGCCCGGCTGGCGATCGGCTCCATCCAGCAGGTCGAGGGCGGTGACCTCCTGCTCGAGATCCGCTGAGGTCTCGCGTCACACGCATGGTCATCGACGCCCGCTGAGACCGGGGGCTGGACCCCGGTCTCAGCGCTCGAACTTCCAGGTGACGGAGGAGTCCGACGCACGGACCACTGTCACGGGGATGTCGACGGTCCTGCCGTCGCCGTCCTTGCCGGCGCAGGTGAGGGTGGCCCCCGTCTCGGCCTTCAGCCCGGTCGGGCAGGAGACGTCGGTGATCTTCTTCCCGACCCAGGGCAGCGGGTTGTACTTGCCTTGGGTGCGGGTCGCGACGATGTTCGGAGACAGAGCATTCTGATCGTCAACCGTCACCGTGCTGTATTCGTCCAGGGTCGTGTTCGACTCGGTCCCTGAGAGCAGATAGGTGCCGACCCCGCCCAGTGCGACCGCTACGAGGGCACCGCCGACCGTGCCGACGAGGAACCTGCTGCGCTGCATCACGTCACGTACTCCTGAAGTCCTGCTGTCCGGGGAGGGGACTGGCTCCATCGTCGCCCGCGGGCGCGGGCGCCCGCCTCGGCCGAACGGACACAATGCCACGTCCCGCAGCCGGGCCCCTCGGCCGTTCGGCCGATCCCGGAGGCCGGGGGCGCCGCTTACGGTGACCGCATGAAATCCGTTTCAGCCCAGGGCTGTGCCCGCGGCTTCGGCTTCGGCGCGCTGCTCGGGTTGTGTGTCCTCGACTTCGCCGCGGTGAGTTCCGAGGGGCACGACGTCTGGCCGACCGCCGCCGTGATCGCCGTCGGCCTCGCCGCCCTCCTGTGGCCGGCCGACCTGCGGCCCGCGTGGCTCACCCCTCAGGTCCGCATCACGGTGCCCGCCGTCGTCTCCCTGGCCGGCACGGTCGGGATCACCCTGGCCGGCGAGCAGCGCGTTTTCGGTCCCGGCGAGATCACGATCATGCTGTGCCTGCTGTTCATCGCCGTGCGGCACTGCCCGCGGCGCTGGGCCGTGGTGTGCGGCACGCTCGACGCGGTCGCCGGGCTCGCCCTGCCCGTGGGCTTTTACCGGTCGCTGAGTGACGACGAAACACTGGGATTCCTGGTGGTCGGCCTGCTCCTGATCGGCCTGGTCGGCGGGCTCGCGGGCTACCTGCGCTCGCTGGACTTCCGGCGGACGGTCGCGGTGGCCGAGACCCGCCGTGACGAGCGCGTGGCCATCGCCGCCGACCTGCACGACTTCGTCGCCCACCATGTCACCGGGATCCTTGTGCAGACGCAGGTGGCGCGCATGATGGCTGACTCCCGGACTTCCCGGACCTCCCGGAGCGACGACCTCGACCCGGTCCTGGCCGGTATCGAACGCGCCGCCACCGAGGCCCTGGCGTCCATGCGCCGCACGGTGGGCGTGCTGCGCGACACCGGTCCTGACGAGGCCGCCCACCGGCCGGTGGGCGATCTCGCGGGCATCTCCGGCCTGATCGAGGGCTTCGCGAGCCCGATCCAGAAGGTCACGCTCCATCGGGACCCCGCCCTCCCCGACGACCTCCCGCACGAGGTGCAGGCGGCTGCCTTCCGGGTCGTCCAGGAGGCGCTGACGAACGTACGACGCCACGCGGCCGACGCCACGGAGATCAGCGTCGGCCTGTGGTGCGAGGACCACCGCCTGATGGTCGCGGTCGCGGACGACGGCCGCGGCGGCACCCAGCTCCCGGCCGCCGCACGCGGCGGCGGATTCGGCCTCGTCGGCCTGACGGAACGCGTCACCGCGCTGGGAGGAACGCTGTGGGCCGGGCCCAGGGTCGGCCACGGCTGGGAGGTCCGCGCGGTCTTCCCGCTGCGAAAGTCCATTTGAGCGGACGTCTTCGAGCGCCATGCCGCCCCGCGGCACGGGCGCTGGCCGAACTGGGCTGACGGCCCTTCTCCGGCTCAGATTCTCCGGCTCGGATTCTCCGGCTCAGTTTCCCGGGCTCAGTTTCCCGGGCTCAGTTTCCCGGGCTCAGGTTCTCGAACAGGACCATCCCGGCCGCGGTGTTCGACGCGGGCACGTGATACGCCTCGTGCACGCGTCGGATCCGGGGTCCCAGCGCGCCGCGCATGATCAGCCACATGATCAACTCGATGCCCTCGGAGCCGGCCTCGCGGATGTACTCCTCGCGCGTGAGCGCGGCCAGTTTGTCGGGGTCGTGCTCGATCGCGTCGAGGTACATCCGGTCGAAGTCCTGGTTGATCAACCCCGCGCGGGCGCCCGCGAGTTGATGCGACATGCCGCCGGTGCCGAAGACGGCGACCTTGAGATCCTCGGGGAAGGAGCGGATCGCCTCGCCGAGCGCGCGGCCGAGGGCCAGGCAGCGTGCGGCGGTGGGCTGCGGGTACTGGATGACGTTCACCAGGAGGGGCACCACCGCGCACGGCCAGCGCTCGCCGGGGTCCGGGCAGTACACCGACAGCGGAACGGTCAGACCGTGGTCGACGTCCAGTTCCTGATAGATCGTCAGATCGAAAGAGGCGTCGATCAGGCTCTCGACCAGATGGTCGGAGAACTCGGGGTTGCCGATGACCGACGGCACGGGGCGGCTGCCCCACCCCTCGTCGGCCACTCGGTACGACTCGGCCGTCCCGAGCGCGAAGGTCGGGGTGACGCTCATGTCGACGGCGTTGGCATGGTCGTTGTAGATGACGACCGCGATATCGGGGGTGTGCTCGGCCATCCACTCCCGCGCCGGCCCGTACCCGTCGAACAGCGGCTTCCAGTACGGGTCCTGGGTCTTCCCGTGGTCCATGGCCGCACCGATCGACGGCACATGCGAGGTGGCCAGACCCCAGATCACCTCAGCCAAAGTTCCGCCCTCCCGCTTTCAGCGCCTCCGCGAACTCCTCGGTGGTCATACCGGTGAAGACCCCGCCGAGGTACTGCATGGATTTCTGGTCGACCATGGCGAGCTTGAAGACATAGAAGATGGAGCCGCCCAGCTCCATCATCCGGTTCCAGTCCCGCCGCAGGACGGCGTCCCGTTGTTCGGCCGTGAGCCCGTACGCGTCGCAGTACGCGGCTTCGTCGGCCTTGAACCTCTCCCGGCTCCCGGCGTCCTTGAGGGACCCGCAGAGCCGGTTCAGCGCTCGGCCGCGGCGGCTCTCGGCGGCGTCGAAGACGTACGTGCCGGGGACCTGGGGTGTGCTGCTGGACATGCCGTTCCTCTCCTCTCCTGTGCGGGCCGTCAGTGCAGGAGTCCGCCGCCGTCGCAGACGAACGTCTGGCCGGTGACCATGGCCCCGTCCGGCGAGGCGAGATACGAGACGAGCCCCGCGAAATGCTCCGGGGTGACGAACTCCTTGATCGCCTGCCGGCGCATGGTCGCGTCGAACACCTCGTCGCCGGAGTGCGCCCGGGTGCCCGGCGTGGCCACCTGCGCGGGCGCCACCGCGTTGACCGTGATCCGGTGCTCGCCCAGTTCGCGCGCCATCACCCGGGTCATGCCGATGAGCGCGCCCTTGCTGGCGACGTAAGCGATCTGGCCCGGCGACCCCGTGAAGAAGGTTCGGGACGCGACATTGACCACCCGTCCGCGGTACGCGCTCTTGCTCAGCCAGGGCGCGCACGCCTGCACCATCAGCAGCGGGCCGACGGCGTTGACGTCGAAGAACCGGTGCAGTTCCTGCGGGGTTGTCTCGAGCAGCGGTGCGCGGCCGGAGAGCAGGCCGGCGTTGTTCACCAGTACGTCGATGCCGCCGTACGTCTCGGTGATCTCGCCCACGGCCTGGCGCGTCGCGGCCGGGTCGCTGATGTCGCAGTGCCACTGCCGTACGCCGGCAGCCTCGCCGCTGGCGTCCGGGTCCGGTTCGGCGATGTCGAGTGCGGCGACCGTGAATCCGTCCCTCGCCAGCCGGCGGGCGATGGCCTGCCCGAGGCCGCCCGCGGCGCCCGTCACCACGGCGACCCGCCGGCCGTCCCGGCTGCCCTGGCCGGTCAAGGCGCCTTCTCCTGCGGATGTGTGGCGAGCGCCTCGACGGTGATGTCCATCCACTTCCACATCGGCAGAGAGGCGAGCGCGTCATGCAACTCCGCCGGGTCGGCCGCCTCGTACAGGCCGATCGTGGCGTTGCGGCCCGGAACCCGCCACAGCCGCTTGAGGACGCCCGCCTCCCTGAGCTGCATGGCGCGTTCCCGCTCGCCCTTGCGCAGGGATTCGCGTACGTCGTCGGGGGTGTCAGGGGGCAGAAGGTTCTCGGTGCGTACGAGGAATTCCATGGGGCGTCCCTTCTCGGGTCAGGCTGCCGCGATGTCCAGCAACAGTTCGGCCAGTTGGCCGGGGGCGGTGACCATGGCCTCGTGACCGGTCGCGATCTCGTGAACCGGCCAGCCGCGGGCCGCGGCCCGTTCGGCGTGAGCGGTGAACGCCCGCATCCAGTCGGTGCATTCGATGAACACGCCGGGGACCTGGTCGGCCTTGCCGGTCAGCCGGAGCGGCTCGGTGTAGGTCAGCCACGGGTGTGGGGTCAGCCGGGGGCCGAGCCAGTCCAGGTCCGTCTGTTCCTCGACGCCGAGCACGCTCAGCGAGCGCACCGGGATGAGCCAGCCGAAGCCGGGTCCGGCCACGGACTCCCGGTAGTGCCCGGCGATGCGTTCGGGAAGCAGGTCGATCGCCGCGTCCCCGTCGTCGCCCACGAAGGCGTCGAGGTGGACGCGCTTGGCCAGCCGGTCGGGGATGCGGTCCGCGACCCCGGTGACGACCTGGCCCGCGTAACTGTGCCCGACGAGCACGACGTCCCGGGCGTCGTGGGCCTCGATCAGTGCCACGACGTCCTCGATGTGCGTGCCGAGCCCGACCTGCGGGCTGAGCAGATGGGCGCGGTCGCTCACCCCGGTCAGCGTGGGGGAGTGCACTTCGTGCCCGGCCTCACGCAGCAGCGCTGTGACGTGCTGCCACACCCACCCGCCGTGCCAGGCGCCGTGGAGCAGTACGAAGACGCGGCGGCCGCTCATACGGACGCCCTGCTGCGAGGGATGCGGGCGCCCTGCTGTTGCTCGTCCTGTTCGCGCTGCTCGCGGGCCAGCATCTTCGCCACCGCGCGGCGTCCGCGGAGGGCGGCCAGGTCGGACTTGATGCTGGACTCGGCCTTGCCACCCGGGTCGGTGGCGTACATGACCTCCTGCGCCTCCAGGGCGTCGACGTCCTCCTGCATCACGGCGAGCTGCTGCTCGTGCTGGAACTTCGTGAGCTCCTGGTCGTCGATGAGGTAGTCGCGGCCCAGCGCGTAGAAGTCGTGCGTCTCGTTGCCGCGCCCCGGCGTCAGCCCGTACAGCACCTTCATGTGGAAGCCCTCCGGCTCCTCGGTGCCGGTGGCCGCGACGCGGATGTTGAGAACGAAGATGCCTGGCGGGTAGAAGTCGCCGTCCTGCCAGCGGTCCACCGGAGAGGTCAGCCCGCACGACTTCTCGTAGAACGGAGGGGCCTCGATGCCGACCATGCGGCGGCTGAAGCTGACACGGTCCCCGTCCACGGTGACGTCGATGGGGGTCGCGGCGACGGCGGCGTTGCCGATGCTCGTCGGGTGCAGGAACGTCTCGTGGGTGAGGTCGAGCAGGTTCTCCAGGAGCAGCATGTGCCGCGCCTTCAACGGGACCACACCCTGTACGTGCGTCCAGTCCGGGTCGGTGAGCCACGAGGTGTCGGGCAGCAGGCTCTCGTCGGCAAGGTCCGGGTCACCGGGCCAGATCCAGATCGCGCCCTCCCGCTCGACCAGCGGGAACCGGCGCAGCGCCGCCTTGGGCCGGTCGGCCTGCTCGGCGACCCCGACGCATACGCCCTGCCCGTCGAAGCGATAGCCGTGGTAGTCGCACTGGAGCGTGCCGTCGCCGTCCAAGTGGCCCAAGGACAAGGGGTACTTGCGGTGGGGGCAGCGGTCCTCGACGGCGGTGACGGTCTGGTCGGGGAGGCGGTAGAAGCAGACCGGGATGTCCGTGATCCAGCGCTGCTTGAGTGTCCGGCCGATCTCGTCGGACCAGGCTCCCAGGTACCAGCCGTTGCGCACGTGCTGTGTCAGTGTCATGGCGGTCCTTCCTCTTGGGCAGAACACCGAGTTGACGGTGTGTCAGAGTCGTGTGTGTCAGAGGTCCAGCACGAGGCGGCCGCCCCGCGCGCGGGAGACGCAGATCAGCATCGTGTCGTTCGCGGCCCGCTCGTCCTCGGTGAGCAGTGAGTCGCGGTGATCGACCTCGCCGTCCAGGACGGGGGTCTCGCACGAGCCGCAGATGCCCTCCTCGCAGGAGGACAGGACCGGGACGCCCGCCTGTTCCACCGCCGCGAGGACCGACAGCTCCGGCGGCACGGTCAGCGTCATCCCGGACGCCCGCAGCTCCACCTCGATGGGCTGCTCGGCCGCACCGTCGGCGGTCCCCGGTACGGCCGCGGCGAACCGCTCGACGTTCAGGGACCCGGACGGCCAGCCGGCGCAGTACGCCTCGACCGCGTCGATGAGCCCCGCCGGGCCGCAGCAGTACACCAGGGCGGACGGGTCGGGATCGCCGAGGAAACCGGCGAGGTCGAGCAGTCCGTACTGGTCCTGCGGCCGTACGGACACCCGCTCGCCGTAGCCCTCCAGTTCGGGCAGGAACGCCATGGAACCGTGGGTCCGGCCGCCGTAGAGCAGGGACCACTCGGCCCCCGCGGCCTCGGCCTCGGTGATCATCGGGAGCAGGGGGGTGATGCCGATGCCTCCGCCGACGAACAGGTACCGGGCCGCGGGCCGCAGCGGGAAGTTGTTGCGCGGGCCGCGCACCTGGAGTTCGTCGCCCTCGCGGACGTGGTCGTGGATCCACTGCGAGCCGCCGCGCCCGTCGGGCTCCCGCAGCACCGCGACACGCCAGCGGTCCGCGTGCCCGGCCGTGTCCACCGGGCCGCACAGCGAGTACTGCCGGGTGACGCCCGTGGGCAGCACGACGTCGATGTGCGCTCCCGGCTGCCAGGGCGGAAGCAGTTCGTCGTCATCGGAGTTCGGTGTGAGCTCCAGCGATACGACACCCTCCGCCACCGTCTGCCGGGACCGCACGGTGACGGTGCCCTCGAACTCGGCTCCGCGCCTCTCGGAAGCACCGAGGGGGCGAGTGTCCGGGGCGGCGGCTGAAGGGCTCGTCACGTTCGTCATCTCCTCGGTACGGTCGGCGGGCGTCGCTTCGGCCGCGGTGGGCGGCGGCACGATCGACGCTAACGACCGGGGAACGCCCAGGTCATCGCTCGAATGACCGGACCGGGGGCGGCGCAAGGTCGTGGCACGGACTACGTCATCCGTCGCGCGGGGCCGGCGCCCCGTTGCCCCGGTCGGGGCCGCGGTGCCTGGTCGAGGTGGATCCGCACCTGGCGGTCGTCCTCTTCCCAGAGGGCTTCCACCACGGCATGCAGCCGCTGGACGTCGATGCGCCACATCGGTGAGCCGTAGCGGTCGTCACGCGTGATGCCGTCCTGCGGTACGGCGTCGGCCAGCAGGCCCCGGCGATCGGACGTACGGGCCGCTTCGCCCGCCTCGTCCGCGAACTCCACGTAGAGGGATGTGTCGCGGAAGGGCACCCAGATGTGCGTGGCCCCACGGTCACTCGTCCCGCTTCGCGCCGTCATGCCAGTACAGCCGTCGGACGGGGTGGAGGTGTCGAGGGTCATCGGGACTCCTTGGGATCGAGTGAGGAATCGACGGATCAACGAGGAATCGAGTCAGAGGGCGGGACGAACGAGGTCGACTCCGTCGCCGAGACCGCCGTTCAGCACGTCTCGCGCCCGGCCGTCACGATCCGTCGCCCGAGCCGGAGTCCTGGGCGGTCTTCCTGGCCCAGGCGATCTCGAGCTTGCCGGTCGGGGTGCGCGGCAGGGTCTCCGTCAGGACGACGGAGCGCGGCACCTTGTAGCCGGCGAGGCTTCGCCGTACCCAGTCGCGCAGTTCCTCGACGGTGGCCGTCGCGCCGGGCGGGACCGCCACGACGGCCGCCACCCGTTCTCCCCACGTCTCGTCGGGGATGCCCACGACGACGCAGTCGGTCACCGCGGGGTGCGTCAGCAGGACGTTCTCCACTTCCTGGGGGTGCACCTTCTCGCCGCCGGTGTTGATCACGCCCGAGCCGCGGCCGAGGAACCGGATCGCGCCGTCGGCCTCGATCCGGGCGAGATCGCCGGGGATCGCGTACCGGACCCCGTCGATGGTGCGGAACGTCGTCGCGCTCTTCTCCGTGTCCTTGTAGTAGCCGAGCGGCATGGGGCCGCAGTAGGCGAGATGCCCGGCCTCGTCACTGCCCGGTTCGACGAAACGGTCGCCGGTGCCGATCACCCGCGTCGCGGGCACGGGGAAGAAGCGCGCGGGCAGATCTCGTACGGACGAGGTCATGGCGAAGGCGAACGGGCCCCCTTCGCTCGACGCGATGGCGTCGATGACCGTGACCTCGGCGCGTTCGTGCAGCGACTGCTTGAGCGGATCGCTGAGAGCGGTGCCGGAGCTGAGGATTCTGCGTACGGAGCTCAAGTCGTGCGGCGTTCCGGCCTGTTCCGCGTGGACGAGTTCGTCGACGAGCGGCCGGCATACGGCGTTGCCGGCGACGATGACCGTGTCGACCCGCTGCTCGGCGATCGTGTGCCAGACGTGCTCCGGATCGAGACCGCCCTGCCGCGCGGTGACCGCCCGGCCGCCCACCATCAGCGCGCCCATGGTGTTGAACAGCCCGGTGGCGTGCATCAGCGGCACCACGGGCATGGTCGTCGGGGCGCGGCCCTCGCCGTGTGCCTCGGCCGCGACGGCCACGACCTCGTCGAGGGTCGCAGGGAGTCCGGTGACACCGAGCGGGTGGAAGATCGGGACCACGAGGGAGTGCAGCAGATCGCTCTGCCGCCATACGACGCCCTTCGGCTTGCCCGTGGTCCCGCCGGTGTACATGAAGAGGCGGTCCGATCCGGGGCGCTGCTGCGTCTCGCGCGGTGCATGCGCCGCCAACAGGTCCTCCAGCTCGGGCACGGCAGGTCCGGTCGGGCCGTCGGCGTGTGGCTCACCTGCCCTGACCAGCAGCTTCAGCGTGGGCACATGCTGCGCCGCATGCGTGACCCGGTCGGCCAGGGTGCCGCTGAAGACGAGTGCCGCCGCGTCGGCGTCGGTGAGGAGTTCGGAGAGTTCCTCGCCGGTGTAGCGGTAGTTGGCGTTCACCGGCACGGCACCGAGCTTGAAGGCGGCGAAGACCGTCTCCAGGTAGGCGGCGCCGTTGTAGAGGTAACAGGCCACGGTGTCGCCGACGCGTACCCCGGCCACCTCCAGTGCGGCGGCCAGCCGTGACGCGCGCTCGTCGAACTCCCGGTAGGTGGTCTCACGACCGGGTTCCGCGACGGCGACGGCATCGGGCAGCGCACGGGAGACCGCCTCCCAGATCGTGCCGATGGACACGTCCATTTCCTCAGACCTCCTTGTCTTCGGGGGCTTCGGGTCTCGGACAGACCGCGCGGCCGGACACGCCTCATGTGCGGCCCCGTGGTTCCGGAGCGCGGGGGTCCGGTGGATGCACGGGGCGCTCTCCTCAACGTAGGCAGGTGGCGTCCGCGCGGGAACGCGAGCAATGACGCAACCGGCTCGGCGCTTCGACCGGGCGGTGAACAGGTCGAATGACGTAGGCCCGGCCCGAATCCGCCGGGCTACGATGCTTGAGCGGACCGCGACTCGCCTCGGTCCGCTCACCAGCCCGCCCCTTCGTCGATGTGTCGACATGGTGCAGTGTGCAGTGGCCCTCGCAGTGGTCTTCGGGGCGGGTTCGTCGCTCGTCGATGATGACGATGGTGAGGAGATGGATCGGTCATGCCAGGTACGCCGCTCGTGGGCTGGGACGACATCGCGGCCGTCGCGCCCGACGGCCTCGCGGTACTGGACTGCGTGGGCCGGTTCGTACGGCTGAACCCGGCCGCGGTCGCGTTGTGCGGCGCGGGGGAGGAGGCCGAGCTGCTCGGTGTGCCGGCTCCGTTCGCGCTCGCGGAGGGTGATGGCGCCTGCTGGGTGGGCCTGCTGGAGGAGCAGCCGGAGGGCCACTCGGACGGGCCGTCGGAGGAGCGGTCGGACGCGCAGGTGGCTCACTGGGTGTCCGCCTCCGGAGCCCGGCGCGAGTTCGCCTACCGGGCCCGTACGCTGGCGTCCGACCCGAAGTTCACCGTCGTGTCGTTCCGCGATGTGACCGATGAATCGCACCGGCAGCGCAGGCTCGTGGCGATCGCCCGCACATCGATCGCGCTGGCCACGGAGGGCTCGCTCGGCTCTACCCTGGACGCCGTGGCCCAGCAGATCGTGCAGGCCGACGGACTGGCCGGAGCGCAGATCCTCACCTTGGACAGCACGGGCCGGGAACTGAGGCTGATGGGCTCCGCGGGGCTGCGGCACTGGGATGTGTTCCTCGACCGGTTGCTGGAGTGCCGCGACCGGGGCGCCCGGCTGTGCATGCTCGACAGCATCAAGGAACGTAAGCCCATCGTCGTCCCCCACCGGTGGGCCCAGATCCGTGAGGACCCGGCCTGGGAACCGCTGCACGCCTACCTCGGCGAGCTGAACTGGGACTCGTTCGTCAGCGTTCCGCTGATGGCGCGCGGCCGTCCCGAGGGCGTACTGAACGCGTACTTCGCACCCGGGCAGGAGATCGGCAGCCGCACGCTCGAGTTCCTCGGCGCCATGGCGGAACAGGCGGCCCTCGCCGTCGACTACGCCACGCTGCTGCAGAGCGAACGCGAAGGGGCACGCCGCAACGAGCGCCGGCGCCTCGCCCGAGATCTGCACGACTCGATCGTCCAGCAGGTGTTCTCCATCGGCATGCAGGCCAACGCGGCCGGAGTGCTGGGCACCCGCGGCGGGCCGGTTCCCGCGGAGGCCGTCCAGCAGTTCGCGGCCGAGGTCGGAGCACTCTCCCGGACGGTGCTCGCCGACCTGCGGGCGATGGTGCACGAGCTGCGTCCGCCCTCCTCCGCCCGGCTCGGACTGGAGGACGCGGTGAGCGCGCTCGTCAAGAGCACCGAGAACCGTACGGGCCTCGCCATCCGCCTCATCCGCGACCAGGAACTGGACGTGATCGAACCGGAACTGGCCGAGGACATGTACCGGATCATCGCGGAGGCCATCCACAACGTGGTCAAGCACGCGGAGGCCACCACCGTCACCATCCGCCTCGGCGTCCGCGACCACACACTGACCGCGAGCGTACGAGACGACGGGCGCGGGATCGCGGCGTCCGCCGGGCGAGGGAACGCCCCGGAGGGGAAGGCCGGCCGGACGGCCCGCCATCACGGCTACGGACTGACCACCATGCGGGAAAGGGCTGAACGATGGGGCGGCACCATGAGGATCAGATCCGGCGCGAAGAGCGGTACGACCGTGCGCGTCGTCATTCCCCTCCCCGTACGGGTGCCGGAGTCGCCCCCCACGGACCCGGAGAGCTCCCGGAGCGCCCGGTCGGCGGTCCCGCTCCCGGAGGCGGCGAAGCCCGTCCGATCCGGGTCCTGATCGTCGACGACCACGCCGTCGTACGCCGCGGAATCCGCGCGTACCTCGAGGTCCTGGACGACATGGAGGTGGCCGCGGAGGCCGCCGACGGGCAGGAGGCGCTCGCCCGGCTGGACGCGATGGCCGCGCACCGGGAACTTCCCGACGTGGTGCTCATCGACCTGCTCATGCCGAGGATGGACGGGGCGACGACGATCGGAGTGATCACGAACCGTCATCCCGAGGTACGGGTCGTCGTGCTCACCAGCTTCGGCGAGATGGAACGCGTCCACGCCGCGCTCGCGCAGGGCGCCGCCGGCTACCTGCTCAAGGACGCCGAAGCGGGGGAGGTGGTCGCCGCGATCCGCGCGGCGGCCCGCGGTGAGGTCTTCCTCGACCCCGAGGTGGCCAGGGGACTCACCCAGGAGATCGTCTCCCCGCCGACCGGTCTCGCCGCGCTCACCGGCCGGGAACGCGACGTCCTCGTCCTGGTCGCCGAGGGCCGGTCGAACCAGCAGATCGCCGACGAGCTGGTGATCAGCGAACGCACGGCCCGCACCCACGTGAGCAACGTCCTGCGCAAACTCCGGCTCACGTCACGGACGCAGGCCGCGCTGTTCGCGGTACGGCAGGGACTGGTGCCGCCGAGGGCCTGAGTGTCGAACGACGTTCACGCATGGAGGCAGCTTGGAGTCAGGGGGCAGCGCTCCCGAGCGGATCAGCTCACGGAGCTGATCGATGGCCTTGCCCGTCGGAGACATGTGATGTCTCCGCCTGCATAAACGGCGCAATTAAGCAATAAAACGGTCAATTCTCTTGCCCTTGCAAGCGCATTCATCGCTTCACACCCGTTGACAGTAGTGGGTGGCGTGCCTGACGTTCGTGCGTATGTCGCAATCGATCAGCAGACGAAGGCTCTTGACCGGCACCACGGCCGTCGTGGCGGCCACAGTGGCCACCGACGTGTTAGCAGCCGGAGGTGCCCTGGCCGCTCCGAGGACCTACAAACCCACCTGGGACTCCGTGAACCGACACCCCGCTGCCCCCGAGTGGTTCCGGGACGCCAAGTTCGGCATCTACTTCCACTGGGGCGCGTTCAGCGTGCCCGCGTACGACAGTGAGTGGTACCCGCGCAACATGTACGAGGACGGCAGCAAGGCGAACCAGCACCATGTCGCCACGTACGGCAGCCCGTCCGCGTGGCCCTACCACAACTTCGTCAACGGGGCGGCCGACCTGGCGGGCAACCACAAGGAGTTCGCGCCGAAACTCAAGTCGGAGGGCGGCGACTTCGACCCCGACGAGTGGGCCCAGCTGTTCGTCGACGCCGGCGCGAAGTACGCCGGGCCGGTCGCCGAGCACCACGACGGCTACTCGATGTGGGACAGCCAGGTCAACGAGTGGAACTCCGTGGACAAGGGCCCGCGGCTGAACCTGCTGAAGCTGTTCACCGACGCCATCCGCGCCAGGAACCTGAAGCTGCTGGTGGCGATGCACCACGCGTACAACTTCACCGGCTACTTCGAGCACGCGCCGGCGCAGTCGGACCCGAGCCTGAAGAAGTTCTACGGGCAGCTGGGCGCGGAGCAGGAGAACCAGCTCTGGTACGACAAGCTCAAGGAGGTCGTCGACCGGGCCAGGCCGGACATCCTGTGGCAGGACTTCAACCTGACCGAGGTCGACGAACAGCAGCGGCTGAACTTCCTGGCGTACTACTACAACCAGGCCGACAAGTGGGGCAAGGAAGTCGTCGCCACCTACAAGGACGGCTTCAACAACCACGGCCAGGTCTTCGACTACGAGCGGGGCGGCCCGGCCGACCTCACCGCGCCCTACTGGCTGACCGACGACAGCATCTCCAGCTCCAGCTGGTGCTACACCGAGGGCATCGGCTACTACACGCTCCCGCAGGTGTTGCACTCGTTCATCGACCGGGTCAGCAAGAACGGCAACATGCTGCTCAACATCGCCCCGAAGGCCGACGGCACCATCCCGCAGGGCCAGCGCGACCTCCTGCTCGGCATCGGCGACTACCTCAAGCGCTTCGGCGAGTCGATCTACAGCACCCGGGCCTGGACCGCGTACGGCGAGGGCCCGACGAAGATGGGCGGTGGCTCCTTCACCAGGCCCACGGCCGGCACCGCGCAGGACATACGGTTCACCCGCGACAAGGCGGGCACCGTCCTGTACGCCACGGTCCTGGGCTGGCCCGGGAGTTCGCTGACGGTCACCACGCTCAGCTCCGACCGGATCGATCTGGACGCGTTGTCCTCGGTGAAGCTGCTCGGCTCGACGGCCGGCGAGTACATCGACCTCGCCACCCCGGTCCAGGACGCGACCGGGCTGAAGGTGACCCTTCCGTCGACGGCGCCCTTCGACGCCCCCGCGTACGTCCTGAAGCTCCGCTTCTCCGGCCGGATTCCGGTACTGCAGCCCCTCACGGGCGCTCTGCTGTTCAAGGACGCCGACTACCGCGGCGACAGCGCCGTACTCGCCCTCGGCAGCTACACCGCCGAACAGCTGACCCTCGCCGGAATGCCGCCGCGCACCCTCTCCTCACTCAAGCTGGCTCCGGGGTACCGGATCGTCGGCTACTCCGGCGACGACTTCACCGGTACGTCGTGGACCTTCACCGCGGACAGCACCGGCATCCGGAAAAAGATCACCTCACTGAAGGTGATCCTCAACCCGTCGGCCTGGTTCAGGATCACCAACGTCACCAACGGCATGGCCCTGGACAGCGGCGGCGACGTCTCCAGCGGCTCCGACCTCAAGCAGCGGACCTGGGGCGGTGAGGCCGACCTGCAGTGGCACGCGGTCGACCTCGGCAACGGCTACTACAAGCTCGAGAACCGCACCAACGGCATGGTCGCCGACGGATGGGGTGCCACCGGCGACGGCGCCACCGTCAGACAACAGGACTGGAACGGCCACACCGACCAGCAGTGGCTGCTCACCCACCGCGGCGACGGCAGGTACTCCATCGCCAACCGCACCACGGGACTCGTCCTGGACAGCGGCGGCAACGTCTCCTCCGGTTCCGCCGCCAAGCAGTGGACGTGGGGCACCAGCACCAACCTGCTGTGGAGGTTCACCGCCGTCTGAACCATGGCCCCGTCCTCACGAGGCCGCCTGTCCTGCCGACCGCGACGGATGTCCCGGACCGACCGGGACAGAAGTCGCCGTCAGGTGCCGTCATCGGAAGGATCCGTCGAGCCCGGCGGCGTTCCTACGCTCAGGGAGTCGACGTACCGGCTCCCGGCGCAGGAGATCATCATGACGCACACCGGACGGGTGCCCGTTCAGGCTTCGGCTTCTCAGTCGTGAGCTTCTCTGGCGGCGGATCCTCAGACGTGCGGTACCGCGGCGACGCGGGCGAAATCCGCGCTGATGTCTCCGGCGGTCTGCGGCAGCAGCGGCAGACGGGTCTCGACGAGCCGCTCGACCGACGTCTCGGCGGCGTGGGCGTTGTCCGTCATACGGATATCTGTCCGCTGATCATATAGACCTCCCTGATCCTTGATCCCTTGGAGAGCCGCATGTCCGAGAAGCTCGAAACAGACCCAAAGGAGACCCGGGCGGAAGCCGTCCGGACCGGACTGCTCATCGACGGCAAGACCGTCGAGACCGAAGGGTGGACTGCCGTCCACGACCCCGCCGCCCCCGACCGGATCGTCGGCCATGCCGCCGCGGCGACCCCGGACCAGGCCCGCGCGGCGGTGGCGGCGGCGGACGCGGCGTTCCCCGGCTGGGCCGCGATGCCTGCCCGCCGGCGAGCGGAGATCCTCGGTGAGGCGCTCACCCTGCTCGAGGACAGCGCGGCCGAGCGAGCGGCCCTGATGACCCGCGAGAACGGCAAGATCGCCTTCGAGAGCCAGATCGAGATGGGGGTCTTCGTCGCGCGGACCCGGGCGGCGATCGACCTGGTCGACAACCTTGACCAGGTGCGGCGCCTCGACGGTCCGCCGCTGACCTCGCACATTTACCGGCTCCCCATGGGCGTGGTCACCGTCATCGTGCCGTTCAACTGGCCGATCGCGATCCTGGGAGCGAGCCTGCCGTACGCGCTGCTCGCCGGGAACACGGCCGTGGTCAAGCCCCCGCCCACCGTGCCGCTGTCCATGGTGCGCACCCTGGAACTGTTCGCCGCGGGACTCCCCGCCGGCGTACTGAACGTCGTGACCGGCAGCAACGACGCGGTCTCCCCACTGCTCACCGACCCCCGCGTCCGGAAGATCGTGTTCACCGGCAGCACGGCCGCCGGCAAGAACATCATGGCCGCCGCCGCGCAGAACCTCGCCTCGGTGACCCTTGAACTCGGCGGCAACGACCCCGCGATCGTCATGGACGACGCCGTACTCGACGAGGAGCACCTGGGGCGGCTCGTCACGGGCGCGTTCCTGACGAGTGGCCAGGTCTGCATGGCCGTAAAGCGGGTGTACGTCCACCGCTCCCGGTACGACGAACTCGTCGACCAACTGACCTCCGCCCTCGACACCCAGCGCGTGGGCCCGGGAACCGATCCCGCCTCGACCATGGGCCCGCTCAACAGTGCCACTCAGCGCGACAAGGTGAACGCCATGCTGGCTGAGGCGGCCCGCGCGGGAGCCGAGATCCGCGAACTGGGCACCCTGGCCCCCGCCGCCGCCTCCTCGGGAGGACACTTCCTGCGCCCCGCCCTCGTCCTCGATCCCGACCCCGGCCTGAGGATCGTCACCGAGGAACAGTTCGGCCCCGCCCTGCCGATCCTGCCCTTCGACGACGTCGACTCGGTACTGGACCAGGTCAACAACGACTGGTCGGGCCTGTGCTCCTCGGTCTGGAGCGCCGATCCCACCCGCGCGGCGGCCCTCGCGGAGCGGTTGCGCACCGGCACCACCTGGATCAACCACGCCAACGCCGTCGCCTGCGACGACCGAGCCCCCTTCGGCGGCTTCCGCCAGAGCGGCATCGGACGCGAGATGGGCCCGGACGGGCTGCTCTCGTTCACGGAACCGCACACCATCACAACGCAGGGATAGAAGCAGGTACGTACGGACCGCAGGGATGGAAGCAAATACGGCTGGACCCCGCCTGCGTCCCCGGGCGGGGTCCAGCCGTGTTCCGGCTCTTCTTCCTCTGGGCCAGGCGAGCGGCACGGACACCGTGTCGTACGTGGTGTTCTCATCCCGGATCGGCGTGTTGAAGCGCGAGTTGGGAAGGTGCAGCCGCCCCTTGTAGGCGGGGCCGCGGTGGGCTCATCGAAGCGGTTGTCCCTGATCACCCGGACCGCAGTGCCCGCCTGGCCGACCGGTTGGGCTGGATCACGTCCACTTGGTTGCTGCCCGGCGGGACGACGGGGGCCGAGTTCGCGGCCATGCGCCACTTCGCGCTCAACGGCACCGATCACCGCAGCCACTACGAGCAGAACGCCGCCAGTGCCGTCCACGTCCGCTGGCGCAACACCCGCGCGGAACCGAAGACGAACTTCGCCCCCGACTCACCCATCCGGAAGTGGACCCAATACCCGGCCAAGACTGCGTGACGCACCGGCCTCCTAGCCGGTATTGCCGAGCGGTGAGGCCGCTTCGCGTGCGTCGATCAGCTCGTCCCAGTGCTCCGCTGCCCAGGTGCACGCTGCGGCCATCGGCAAAAGGAGGCTGCGGCCGAGCGGGGTCAGTTCGTATTCGACCCGGCGCGCCGGCTCGGCGTGGACCGTGCGTGTGACCAGGCCATCACGCTCGAGCGCACGGAGCGACTGGGTGAGTACCTTGGCAGAGATGCCGTGGAGCGGGATCCGCAGCTCCGAGAACCGCCGCGGTCCCTGTTCGAGGCAGCGGATGATCATCCCTGCCCATTTGTCGCCGAAGCGGATCGGTGAGAGAGCGGACGGGCAGACCGGGTCGAACATGTCGGGATCCAGTGGCTCAGTCACCGCCCCACAGTAGTCGGTATCTCCTTGGTAACCAGGGCCTTCCCTATCGTCCGGGGGAAGTGGTCGGCGTTCGGGCCCGGCCTGCGGATTCGAGGGGAAGCCATGAGCCAGATCATTGTCTTCGGTGCCGGCGGCAGGGCAGGCCGGGCCGCCGTCGCAGAGGCCCGCAGCCGTGGTCACCAGGTCACCGCAGTCGTGCGTGACCCAGCCAAGTACGCCGATCTGTTGGCTGTGGACGGCGTACGGACCGTCGCGGGCGATGTCACCCACGCCCGCAGCGTCGCCCAGCTGTCCATCGGACACAATGCCGCGATCAGCGCGGTCTACGATGCCGCCGCGCACCCCGAAGCCTTCTTCGCCGGCGCATCCCGTGCCCTCCTCGACGGCCTGGCGCAATCCGGCGTCAACCGACTGGTGGGAGTCGGCCTGGCCTCGGTGCTGGAGACCGCCTCCGGAGCCCTCCTTATGGACACACCTGGCTATCCCCAGGACTACCGTGCCTTCTACCTGGGGCACGCGGCAGGAACGGACGTGCTGCGCACGGTGACTCCCGGATTGGACTGGCTGGTCCTCAGCCCGGCGGGCCACTTCGACCACGACGGTGCCCGCACCGGCAGGTACCGGGTGGCCCCGGCCGAGGCGACCAGCCGCATCTCCTACGCCGACTTCGCGATCGCGTTGCTCGACGAGATCGACAATCCGCAGCACCACCGCACGCACGTCGGCGTCGAGGCCGGCTGATGGACAGGCAGGAGGAAATCGCCGACAGTCCGAACGAGTGGGTGGCGCAACACATCCGCCATTACCTCGAGACGAACGGCCAAGCCAGACCAGGCATGAACGACCTGCTCCTGACGACCCGCGGCCGCAAGTCCGGGAAACTGCGCCGCACGGCCCTGGTCCATGTGCGGGATGGCGACCGCTACATCCTCGCCGCTTCCAATGCGGGAGCCGATCAGCACCCAGCCTGGTATCTCAACCTGACCGCAAACCCGAACGTCACGGTCCAGATCGGCCCGGAAAGCTTCCCCGCAGCCGCGAGGACCGCCACGCCCGATGAGAAACCGCGACTGTGGGAGCTCATTGTGGCGGCCGTTCCGTCTTACCAGGGCTACCAGGAGGCGACCAGCCGTGAGATCCCGGTAGTGATCATCGACCGCACCTACTGATCATCTGCGGTCCGCCGATCCGCTGAGACCAAGACCCCACCACCTCGAGGCGTCCGGCCGGAGGAACACTCCGCCCGGCCTCCACCAGCACCTTCGTGATCAGCACCGAGAGACAGCCGGACACCGTCCGACAGCATGTCCTGACTCTCCCGGCACAAGGGCCTGCCGTCAGTCCATCAACCCCGCCGCGACCGTCGCCCCGAGCTCCCAGCAAGCCTCGATGTCGGCCTTGCCCGGCTCGCCGGTGACGGTCACCGGCTCGGCCGCACGGCGCCAGCCGAGGCCCGTCGTGATCGACTCGATCCCGCGCAGGGCGCCTGTCACGTCGCTTCCGCCGTGCACGTAGAAGCCGAAGGGGCGGCCTCGTGTCGCGTCCAGGCAGGGGTAGTACACCTGGTCGAAGAAATGCTTGAGGGCGCCGGACATGTAGCCGAGGTTCGCCGGAGTGCCGAGCAGATAGCCGTCCGCGGACAGTACGTCCGACGCCGTCGCGGACAGCGCGGCGAGCCGTACGACCCGTACGCCCTCGATCTCCGGGTCCGTCGCGCCGGACACGACGGCTTCGAACATCGCCTGGCAGTTGGGCGAAGGCGTGTGGTGCACGATCAGCAAGGTAGCCACGTCCCGAACCGTAACGCCGGTCGGGCGCAGTTGTCGGCCGCGCCCGGGGATGCGACGATGCCCGGCACTGCACACCGCAACGGGAGGGCGTGCCTTGGCCGACGGGGATCAGGGGCAGCGGGCGGCGGCGGTCTTCGACGTGCTCGGGCCCGTGTACGAGAAGGCGTTCGCCCATTCCGAGGCGCACTTGGCGTCGCTGGAGTGGCTGCTCGGGAGGCTCGCGCCCGGCAGCCGGGTGCTGGATGTCGGCAGCGGAACGGGGCGTCCCACTGCCTCGACCCTCGCCGCGGCGGGCCACGACGTACTGGGGATCGACGTCTCACCCGTCATGGTGGAACTCGCCACCCGGCAGGTGCCCGACGCCACGTTCCGCCGCGCCGACATTGCTGAAGTCCCCCTCGGGGACGGCTCGTTCGACGCGGTCTGCGTGTACTTCTCGCTGCTGCAGATGTCCCGTGAGCAGCAGTCGGGCCTGATACGGCGACTGGCGCGGGGCCTGCGGCCGGGAGGCAGTCTGCTGCTCGCCACCGTGCCCGCCGACGTGGAGGACGTCGAGGTCGTGTTCATGGGTCAGCCCGTCCGGGCGACGAGCTTCGCCACCGAGGACCTCGTCTCCCTTGTGAACAGGGCAGGTCTCGAGGTGGAGTCCGAGCACCACACGATGTTCACCCCGGCCCACCCCGGTGCCGTCGCCGAGCCCCACGTCTTCCTGTACTGCCGACAGGAGCCGACCGCCTGACCTCACCGAGGGGCACCCTGGCTCAGCCCCCCAGCGGCTCTGCCAGTCGTCCCAGCAGTCCCGCGACCAGGGCCGTCTGGGCGGGCACAGTGTCGGGGTAGATGAACTCGCCCTGAGCGTGGGCCCCGTCCCCGACCGCACCCATGCCGCACAGCACCGGGAACCCGAGCGCGGCAACGAAGTTGGCGTCGCTCGCACCGCCGACCGCCGCGTCGGGCAAGCCGTCGCGTCCCTGCTCGCGGGCAACCTCGCGAGCGAGGTCGAGCAAAGGGGCGGAGGCGGTGTTGAGGGTCATCGGCGGCCGGTTCCAGGCGTGTTCGATGTCGATGCGTACGCGGGGGTCGCTGACCTTGATGGCGTCGAACTCGGCGTCCACGCGGTCCTGTTCCGCCTCGCTGCTGACCCGGATGTCGATGGTGGCGGTGGCCTGGCCGGCGACGACGTTCGTACCCGAACCGCCCTTGATGAGCCCGGTGTTGACCGTCGTCCCCCTCGCGGGGGAGGCGACGGCCGCGGCGGCGACCACGAACTCCGACAGCGCGGTGATCGCGCTCGCCCCGTCCTGAGGAGCGAGCCCTGCGTGCGCCTCGACGCCGGTGGCCGTGACCCGGAAGATCCCGGAGCCCTTGCGGCCGGTCTTGACCGCGCCGTGGGCGGTCGGCTCCAGCACCAGCGTGGCGTCGGCCTTCTGCGCGACCTCCTCGATCACCGGCCGCGAGGACAGGGAGCCGATCTCCTCGTCGCCGTTGAAGACGAAGGTGACGGCGGGCACGCGTACGCCACTCTCCCGCACCAGCCTCAGGGCCCAAATGCCTTGTGCCAGACCGGTCTTCATGTCGAAGATGCCCGGCCCGCTGAGCCTCACCCGACCGTCGTCGGACGCCTCCGGCGGCTCCCATCCGGCAAGCGTGCCGGTCGGCCATACCGTGTCGTAGTGCCCGACGAGCGCGACGTGCCCGGCGCCGGTGTCGGTGCCGGGGTAGGTCAGCGTGAGGGTGTCGCCGAACGCGCCGCCGGGGTGGCGCTGTTCGTGGTCGGGCCGACCGAGGCGGTGACAAGCGACCTCGCGCAGGAGGTCCAGGCCCGCCGTGAGGCCGGGCAGATCGTAACTGCTGGTCTCGTGGCGGACGAGGGTCAGGATGTCGGTGACGATCTCCGACGCGGCCTCCTGGGCGCGGGCGGTGAGGGGGGAGGCAGCGGGCGAAGCGGGCGATGCGGTCATGATCTGCTCTGTCTGCTTTCTGGTACGAAGGTGGGGGGTGGCGTTTGCCGGCAGAAGGGCGGGGTCAGCTGATGCCGAAGGGGACGCCCAGCAGGTACCAGGCCACGAAGAACGCGATCCAGACGACCCAGACGACGGCGGCGATCGGGATCGTGAAGGAGGCCAGGGTGCCGATGCCGGCGGACTTGCGGTACTGCTGGATGAAGCCCAGCGCCATCACGAAGTACGGGCTCATCGGGGTGACGCAGTTGGTGACCGAGTCGGCGACGCGGTAGACGGCCTGGGTGGTCTCGGGGTCGATGCCGATGAGCATCAGCATGGGTACGAGGACGGGGGCGGCCAGCGCCCACAGCGCGGAGCCGCTGGTGATGACGAGGTTCATGAACGTGATCAGCACGGCGATGCCGACGAGCACGGTCCATCCGCTCATGTCCAGGTCACGCAGGACCTCCGCGCCCTTGACGGCGAGGATGTTGCCGATGTTCGTCCACTTGAAGTAGGCGAGGAACTGGGAGATCGCGAAGAACAGGACGAGGATCGGCGCCATCGAGCGGGTGCCGTCGGCCATCGCGGCGATGATGTCGCGGGAGGCGGAGAAGGTGCCGGTCATGCGGCCGTAGACGGCGCCGAGCACGGCGAAGAACAGGCCCAGGACGAGTGCCATCCCGCCGATGAGCACGGAGTCGACGATGCCGCCGTCCTCGCCTCGCAGCGGTGAGGACGCGGGGATCATGGCCACCACCAGGAACGCGATGAAGCCGAGGGCGACCAGCCCGGTCGCACGCAGGGCACGGCGCTGCTGCTCGGTGACCTCGATCGCCTCCAACTCGTCGGCGTTCAGCGCGGCGACCGGCTCGTCGGGCTCCAGGTCCGTACGGCGGGCGAGGACCTTGTCGACGACGAGCGTGATCACCAGGGCCACGAGGACCGACGAGCCCAGCCCGAAGAAGTAGTTGGCCACCGGCGTGACGACGTAGTCGGCGTCGATGGTGTGGGCGGCGGCGGTGGAGATCCCCGACAGCAGTACGTCAGTGGTGGTGAGCGAGGGGGAGGCGTCGTAGCCGGCGGAGATCGATACGTAGGCGACGATGCAGCCGAGCACCGGACTGCGGCCCGCCGCACGGAAGATGAGCGCGCCGAGCGGGATGAGAGTGACGTAGGCGGCGTCGCCTGCGACATGGCTGACCATGGCCGTCATCGACAGCGCGAAGGTCAGGTACTTGCCCGGCACCCGCGCGACCATGCGGCGCAGCAGGGCGGAGAACAGTCCGCTCTTCTCGGCGACGGCGATGCCGAACATCACGGTGAGGATCGTGGCCAGCGGCGGGAAGGCCGCGAAGTTGTCGACGGCCCCCTCGACCGCCATGGTGAGGCCGTCCCTGCTGAGCAGGTTCTCCACCTTGATGGTCTCGTCCGTGCCGGGGTGCACGGCGCTGACGCCGACCCACGCCAGTACGGCGCTGAGGACGGCGACGACCCCCGCGAGGATCCAGAACAGCCAGAACGGGTTGGGGAGTTTGTTACCGACCTTCTCGATCGCCGCGAACGCGCGGAACGCGGTGCGCAGGGCTCTCGACTGTGGCTCGGTCGGCTGAGGCTGAGGTTGAGCGGAGGTGGCACTCATCGGTACCCCTTCGTGCATTGAGGGACGTTCCTGCGAACAATGGCACCAGGATGAGAGATTCTCCAGTCTCTGGATGTAACAGTGGGATTAACCGGCAAGCTCTGGCGGTCTAAGGTGGGGCATCATGAGCCGCCCTCTCCTCGACGATCTCGACCGTCGCCTCATCGGAGCGCTGCACCTGGCACCCCGCGCCACCTGGGACGACATCGGCGGGATCCTGTCCGCCGACCCCAGCACGCTCAAACGCCGTTACGACCGGCTGTACGAGGCGCGGATGGTCCGCGTGATCGGGCAGGCCGCCTGGGGAATGCACTCCACGGCGATGCCGGTCCACGTCTTCCTGGACATCACCGGCGAAACCCCGCTCGCCGTCCTCCGCCGGCTCCAAGACCTGCCCCACCTCCAGCTCCTGGCGCAGATCTCCGGCGACCATCCCCTCTATGCCGTCGTCCACGCCCCTTCGGAAGCGGCCACCAGCGAGGCGATCGACCGGATGTTCTCCGTCCCCGGCGTACGCCGCGTCAAAGCGCTGCCCGCCCTCAGCACCCATCGCCGGGGCCACACCTGGGACCCCCAGTTCCTCACCGAGACCGAACGTGCGGACCTGCTCGAACTCGCCGGCGCCCGCCCCGAGGGCACCGCGAGCGCGACACCCCCCGCCAAGCCGCTCAGTGAGGCCGAACGCACCGTCGTGGCCCAGCTGATCCAGGACAGTCGTGCATCCGCCGCGAGCATCGCCCGAGCCGCCGGCCTGGCCACCTCCACCGCGCACCGCGTCGTCCGCCGGGTCCTCGACGAGGGATGGGTCAAGCCACGCCTGGAGATCGTCTCGGAATGGCTCGGCTTCCAGACCCCGTTCATGCTCCGCCTGCGGGTGGCCCCCGGCGAGACCCCCGACGTCATGCGCCGTATCGACCGGCTCCCGCAGACCCGGCTCGCCGCCCACGTCGCCAGCGACATGTCCGTACTCGCCACCGGCCTGGTCACCGACCGCTCCGCCGTGGCGCACTTCATCGACAACGAGCTGGCCAAGATCCCCGGCATCCTCACCGTCAGCGTCGACGTGATGCTCGTGGAGCCGCGCCGCTACTGGCTGGACCGCGACCTCGACTCCGGTCTCGGGGAGTTCCACGCACCGGCGCTGCTGTGAGAGCCCGAGCGTGATTCAACTCCGACGCCAAAGACCGGCCGGGCAATGCACCCCGGCGCCCCACCGCCTACTGGCTGTTGAGGTAGGTCAGCACGGCGAGCACCCTGCGGTGGCCGCTGTCGCTCGGCGGCAGGCCGAGTTTGAGGAACACATTGCCGATGTGCTTGCTCACGGCGCGATCGGTGACGACGAGGGTCTTGGCGATGGTGGTGTTGTCGTGGCCCTCGGCCATCAGCTTGAGCACCTCGCGCTCGCGTGGGGTCAGCGAGTCCAGGGGCGAGCCGCCACGCCGGGTGAGCAGCTCGGTGACCACCTCCGGATCAAGGGCCGTACCGCCGGCCGCGACCCGGTCCAGCGCGTCGAGGAACTCGTCCACCCGGCCCACCCGGTCCTTGAGCAGATAGCCGACCCCGCTCGCCCCGCCACCCAGCAACTCGGCGGCGTACGACTCCTCCACGTACTGCGAGAGCACGAGCACCGGCAGTCCGGGGATCTTCTCGCGGGCCACGAGCGCGGCGCGCAGGCCCTCGTCCCGGAAGCCGGGAGGCATCCGGACGTCGAGCACGGCCACGTCCGGGCGGTGCTCCAGCAGCGCCGGCAGGGTCTCGGGGCCGGTGCCGACGACGGCCGGCACTTCATGCCCGGCCGAGGTCAGCAACAGCACGAGCCCTTCTCTGAGCAGGGCGTTGTCCTCGGCGATCACCACACGCACGGCAGCTCCACTTCGATCACGGTTGGTCCCCCGAGGGGGCTGGTCACGGTCACTGTCCCGTCCAGGGCGGCCACTCGGCGGCGGATTCCCAGCAGGCCGGAGCCGCCGTTCTCGTCCGCGCCGCCCCGGCCCTCGTCCTGGACGACGGCTCGCAGCCCGTTGCGGAGCCGTTGCAGGTCGACCGACGCGCGCCTGCTCCCGCTGTATTTGGCGGCGTTGGTGAGAGCCTCGGCCACCGCGAAGTAGGCGGCTGCCTCGACCGCGGCCGGTGCCCGGAGCCCGTCGTCCTCCAGGCCTTCCACGCGCACGGCCACTTCCATGCCTCCCCCACTCTCGGCTTCGCTCGAGCGGGGGGACCCCCACCCGGCCGTCAACGCGCGCACGGCGCCGACGAGGCCACGGTCGGTGAGGATCGGCGGGTGAACGCTACGGACCACGTGGCGCAGCTCGGTCAACGCCTCCTCGGCCTGGTCCTGCGCGACGGTCAGCAGCTTGCGTGCGGCCACCGGGTCACGGTCGTACGCGCGCAGCGCCAGCCCGATCCGCATGGACAGGGCGACGAGCCGGGCCTGTGTCCCGTCGTGCAAGTCCCGTTCGATACGGCGCAGTTCGGCGCCGTGCGCCGCGATCGCGTCCGCCCGGGTGGCGGCCAGTTCCTCGACCCGTGCGGCGAGCCGCGCCTTGGGCGAGGGCTTCAGCAGGGCCTGTGACCAGTCGGCCTCCAGGTCGGCGAGGCGGATGATCAACGGCAGGACGCAGGCCTCACGTCGCAGCAGCCCGGCCCGTACGCTGTCGACGACCAGAGCCGGCGGCCAAAGGGGCAGCGCCAGGAACACCAGGGCCCCGTAGACGTAGTACGCGCCCATCCACCGCAGGTCGGTCAGGGTGCCGGGGTCCCGGACCGCGGTACGCAGACGTGGCCCCAGCGTCCCGGTGAGCGGCTGGTACGCCTCGGGGACCCTCCGGCCCGTCCAGGCGGCCGTCGTGGCGCGCTTGGCCCTGGCGATCCGGCGGATCAGCAGTACCGTCTCGGGCAGCATCCACGCACCCACGACCGCGAGCGTGCCGATCGCCGTGATCAGCAGCACGGTGACAAAGAGGTACAGGCCGAAGGCCATCGCCGCGGCAACGACCAGATGGACCGTGGCCCGCGCAGCCTGCCGCAGCGTCCAGCCCAGGCCGGCCACGCTATCCGCCGGGTGCATGCACATACCGCCTGCTCCGGTGACCACGCGGCTGGTCCCTGCGGTCCTGCATGAGCAATCTCCTTGCCGACTTGGCTGACGGGCGGGAGGCGAACTCGTACGCTCCCGCCCGGGTGGTCGGGGTCAGACCGTCCCGGTTCCGGCGGCCGTTACGGCGTCGCGCCACTCCACGCCGCCCGCGACGGCCTGCCGCCAGGCCCGGACGGCCTTGGGCGGCATGCCGACCGCGAGGGCGCCGGTGAGCTTCTCGCCGGTGCGGTAGGCAGCGATGAACCGGCGCTCGGCCAACTCCCCGTCCACGATGGTGACTTCGTCGTGACCGCGCAGGTATCCGTACGCCTGGATCTTCATGTCGTACTGGTCGGACCAGAAGTACGGCACCGGCGCGAACGGCTTGCGAGCCTGAGGCGCGGCGAGCAGATTGCGGGCGGCGGCCATGCCCTGCTCGGCGGCGTTCGTACGGTGCTCGATTCGCATCGACGTTCCGAAGAGCGGGTTGTACCAGCGGGCGACGTCACCGGCCGCGTACACGCCCCTGGCGGCTTCGCAGTACTTGTCGCAGATGACCCCGTCGCCGACCCCCAGACCGCTGTCCGCGAGCCACTCGGTGTTGGGCTGTGAGCCGATGGCGACCAGGATCTCGTCGGCCTCGACCACCTCCCCGTCCGCGAGCCGCACGCCCTCCTCGGTCACCTCGGTCACGGTGACCCCGGTACGCAGCCCGACGCCCCGGTCGAGATGAGCGCGTGAGAGCAACTGGCCGATCTCGGTGCCGACCGCGTGGGCCAGTGGGACGGGGGCGGGTTCGAGCAGGGTCACCTCGGCGCCCAGGCGCCGGGCGACGGCCGCGGCCTCGGCGCCGAGGAACCCGGCGCCCACCACGACCAGACGACTGCCCGGCTTCAGCCGGTCGCGCAGGGCGAGGGCGTCGTCCAGGGTGCGCAGCACATGTGCGCCCTCGCCGGGCAGCCGCCGGGGCCGTACACCGGTGGCCACGATCAGCCCGTCGTACGGCACCCGCGACCCGTCGGCCAGGCCGACCGTGCGGTCCGCCACGTCCAGCCCGGTCGCCGCAAGGCCCAGCCGCAGGTCGAGACGCAGGGCGCCGAGATCGTCCTCCGGACGCAGCGGCAGTCGCCCGGCCGTCCACTCACCCGAGAGGATCTGCTTGGACAGGGGAGGACGGTCGTACGGAGGATGCGGTTCGTCACCGATGAGGGTGAGCGTGCCGTCGTAACCCTCCCGGCGCAGGGTCTCGGCCGCCGCGAGCCCGGCGGCCGAGGCACCGACGACCACGATCCGCTTCATCGCCACGTCCAGTTCCACACGCATGGTTGTCACCTCGGGTCTTTCTCGGTTCTGTGGGGGATGGGAGGGGAGCTCGGCCACCGGTATGGAAGCGGAGCCGGCTGATAGCTCCGGTCAGTTCTCTGACATCGAGCAGACGTGGTCCGCATCACGTCGCGGGTGCTGGGTCTGAGCGGGCTTACAGCGGGGTGCTCACGCCCCGGAGACCGCCGCCGGCTCCGCGGCCCCCTCGTCCACCGGGGCCACCGGGGCCGCGGCCCTCTGACGAGGGATGAAGGAGGCGAAGAAGAAGGCGAGGAGAGCCGCACCGGCACCAAGTGCCATGACCACCTTGAAGCCGTTCTCGGAGGGCAGGGGGAAGCCGCCGAAGTCGGTGGTCATCTGCGCCAGGATGACGCCGGCGAGCGCACTGGCGAACGACGTGCCCATGGACCGCATCAAGGTGTTGAGGCTGTTGGCCGCGGCCGTCTCGGACGCGGGAACCGCACCCATGATCAGGGCTGGCATGGCGCCGTAGGCGAAGCCCACGCCGCCGCCGATGATGCAGGCGACCAGCACGATGTGCCAGACCTCGGACATCAGCACCACGCTCAGGCTGTAGCCGGCGGCCACGATCACCGCGCCCGTCATCAGCGTGATCTTCGGGCCCTTCGCCTTGGTGATGCCCGCGGACACGGCGGACATCACCATCATGACCAGGCCCTGCGGGGCCAGGATCAGACCGACGGCCAACATGGACTTGCCGAGGCCGTAGCCGGTGGCGTCGGGCAGTTGCAGGACCTGCGGCAGGACGAGCGACATGGCGAACATCGAGAAACCGAGCGCGACCGAGGCGAGGTTGGTGAACAGCACCTGACGGCGGGCGGAGGTGCGCAGATCCACCAGCGGCTGCGCGGTGCGCAGCTCGTACCGGCCCCACATCAGGAAGACGACGATCGAGGTGCCGAACAGGCCGAGGGTGGTGCCGCTGGTCCAGCCCCAGTCGCCGCCCTTGGAGATGGCCAGCAGCAGGGACACCAGCGCGGCGGACAGACCGAGGGCCCCGACCAGGTCGAAGCTGCCGCCGGTGCGGACCTTCGACTCCGGCACGATCAGCAGGACGAGCGCGAGAGCCACGACACCGAGGACGGCAGAGGTCCAGAACAGCATGTGCCAGTCGTAGTTGTCGGCGATGAACGCGGCCGAGGGCAGGCCAAGGGCGCCTCCGACGCCGAGCGAGGCGCTCATCAGCGCCGTGGAGCCGGCGAGCCGCTCGGCGGGCAGTACGTCGCGCATGACGCTGATGCCGAGCGGGATGACGGCCGCCGCCAGGCCCTGCAGGGTCCGGCCCACGATCATCGGGACGATCGAGTCGCTCAGAGCGCAGACGACCGAACCTGATATCAGCAGCACGATGCTGACCAGCAGCATGCGGCGCTTGCCGTACATGTCACCGAGGCGGCCGACGACCGGAGTCGCGACAGCGGCGGCCAGCAGGGTGGCGGTGACGGCCCAGGCGGTGTTCGACGCCGAGGCGTCCAGATACTTCGGCAGCTCGGGAACGATCGGAATGACCAGGGTCTGCATCAGTGCGACCACGATGCCGGCGAAGGCCAGGACCGCCACCACGGCGTTCGACCTCGGTGGGGAGGAAGACCCGGCCTTGGCGTCTGGGGCAAGGGCGTCGGACATGGAGGGCCTCCGTCGGAGAGCGGGATTGCTTGACTTACGCAACCTTAGGCAGGTTACTTGAGTTAAGCAAGCTCCAAGATTCCCTTCTGTCGTCCCTCTTGACACAGTCGCCACGCAGCGTGAGATTTTATCGATACAAATCTTGCCAGGCACGCCCCTTCACCGCCCACGCACCACCACGCCCCTGGAGACCATCCGTGGCCAACGCCATCGCGATCATCAACCTCGACATCGAGGGCCCGAAGATCAGCCGCCACCTCTACGGTCACTTCGCCGAGCACCTCGGCCGCTGCGTCTACGGCGGTTTCTGGGTCGGGGAGGACTCGCCGATCCCCAACGAGGGCGGCATCCGTCTCGACGTCGTCGAGGCGCTGCGTGCCTTGAACATCCCCAACCTGCGCTGGCCCGGCGGCTGTTTCGCCGACGAGTATCACTGGAAGGACGGCATAGGCCCCCGGGACGAGCGGCCCCGCATGGTGAACACCCACTGGGGCAACGTGGAGGAGAACAACCACTTCGGCACCCATGAGTTCATGGCGCTGTGCGAACTGCTCGGCGCCGAGCCGTACATCAGCGGCAACGTGGGCTCCGGCACCGTGCAGGAGATGAGCGAGTGGGTCGAGTACCTGACCCGCGACGGGGACAGCCCCATGGTGCGGCAGCGCCGGGCCAACGGTCGCGAGGAGCCGTGGCGCGTGAAGTTCTGGGGCATCGGCAACGAGACCTGGGGCTGCGGCGGCAACATGCGCGCGGAGTACTCCGCCGACCTGGCCCGCCAGTACGCCACGTACTGCCGTGACCACGGCGACAACGAGCTGTACCGCATCGCCTCGGGCGCGTCCGACGACGACTACAAGTGGACCGAGACGCTGATGCAGCAGATCAACTGCTTCGGCTGCGAAGCCACCCCGCGCACCTTCTTCCAGGGGATCTCCGTCCATCACTACACGATGGCCGGGCTCTGGGAGGCGAAGGGCAGTGCCACCGATTTCGACACGGACGACTACTACCGGACGATGCTCTCCGCCCGGGAGATCGACCGGATCCTCACCGGTCACTCCACCGTCATGGACATCTATGACAGGGGACGCCAGGTCGGCCTGGTCCTGGACGAGTGGGGCACCTGGTGGGACGTCGAGCCGGGCACCAACCCCGGCTTCCTGTTCCAGCAGAACTCCCTGCGCGACGCGCTGGTGGCCGGCACGCACTTCGACATCTTCCACAAGCATGCCGACCGCCTGTACATGGCCAACATCGCCCAGACAGTCAACGTCCTGCAGGCGATGGTCCTCACCGACGGCGACGCGCTGGTCCTGACCCCGACCTACCACGTCTTCGAGATGAACAAGGGCCACCAGGACGCCACTTCGCTCGGCGTCCACCTGCGCGCGGAGGGCGCCCGCCGCCCGGTGGGGGACGCCGAGCTGGACACCCTGTCCGCCTCCGCCAGCGTCAAGGACGGGACGGTGCTCATCTCGCTGTCCAACCTCGACGCCGAGGAGTCCGCCGAGGTGACGCTCGACCTGCGGGGCGGCTCCGTCAGGGAGGCGACCGCCCGCATCCTGACCGCCGCCCGCCTCCAGGACCACAACACCGCTCAGGCACCGGAGACGGTCCGTCCGCGCGCCTTCGACGACCTGAAGGTCACCGACGGGCGAGTGGCCCTGACCCTGCCACCCCACTCGTTCGTCACCGTCCGGGCCCCGCTCGCCTGACCATGGGTCCTTCACCGTGCTCCGCGTCCGTTCGGCGGGCTGCGAGGCTGCGGTGTAATGGGTGTCGGGTGGGGGCGAGGACCGCAGACCTGGGGTGAACGTGGCAACGATTCAGGACGTGGCGAAGGCCGCCGGTGTCTCGGCGATGACCGTCTCGAATGTCATCAACGACCATCCCAATGTGCGTACGGCGACCCGGGAGAAGGTCCTCGCCGCGATGGCCCGGCTCGACTACCGGGTCAACGTGGCGGCCCGCAATCTGCGCAAGGGCCGCACCGGCACCATCGGTCTCGCCGTCCCCGAAGTGAACGGCTATTACGGCCGACTGGCCACCGCCATCATCGCCGCGGCCGAACGACACGGCCTCCGGGTGAGCATCGAGCAGACCGGAGCCTCGCGCGAGAACGAGCTGGACGTGCTGTCCATGTCGCGCAACCGGCTCTACGACGGGCTCATCCTCAGCACAGTGGGAATGGGCTCGGCCGACGTCGAACTGCTCAAGGTGGATTACCCGGTGGTCATCCTCGGCGAACGGATCTTCGGCGGTCCCGTGGACCACGTCGCCATGCCCAATGTCGAGGCGTCGTACGCGGCCACCCGCCATCTGATCGAACGCGGCTGCCGCCGCATCGCGCTGGTCTGCGGGCCGCTGACGGACGAAGTCGACGTGTCCAGCCTCCGCTTCACGGGCTACCGGCAGGCGCTGCTGAGCGCAGGTCAGCCCCAGGACCCCGAACTCGTGCAGAGCGTGGAGAGCTTGACGATGCGCGCGGGCGCGCTGCGCGCCCGGCAGATGGTGGAGAACGGGCTCGACTTCGACGGTGTCTTCTGCGTGACCGACACCGTGGCCGTAGGCGTACTGCGCGGTCTGGCCGACGCCGGCGTGCCTGTGCCGGAGCGGGTCAAGGTGATCGGCTTCGACAACATCGAGGAGAGCGAGTTCATCGTCCCCTCGCTGTCCACCATCGATCCGGACCACGACATGATGGCGCAGCGAGCGGTCGACCTTCTGGCCGGCCGGATCGAACGCAGCGAACGGAACGGGCGGACCGAACATGGGGCGGACCGGGAGGAGTTCGTCAGCTCCTACTCCGTGGTGATCCGGGAGTCGACCGGCAGCTGAGCCGACCACATGCCTCACAGACCAATCGCCTTCCGCGCGCTGCGGGTCCGCGGGCACGCGCCTTTTCGTCTCCGGGGCGTGGCTCCGATACGCCGTCCGGGGGTGGGCCCCCCCCCCGCGGGGGGCCCCCCCCCCCCCGGGGGGGGGGGGCGGGGGGGGGGGGGGGGGTGGGGGGGGCGCAGGAGGGCCCGGCGCGGGGGCCGCAGTGGCGGGGGGGGC